>NZ_CP037452.1:4089253-4416072 GCF_007754425.1 Gimesia fumaroli | reverse complement strand
GGGGGTCAATGTCATTGATATCTCTGAGTACACGGGCTTTCCTGAAATTATGGATGGACGTGTCAAGACGTTGCATCCCAAAGTGCATGGTGCAATTCTAGGTAGACCGGACTTGCCCGGTGATGCGGCCGCCATCGAAGAATTTGAGATTGTGCCCTTCGAGTTGGTTGTCTGCAATTTGTATCCATTTGAAGCAACGATTGCCAAGCCTGATGTCACATTGGCGGAAGCCATAGAACAGATTGACATCGGCGGCCCGAGTATGGTCCGCTCCGCTGCCAAAAATCATGCTTACGTCGGGATTGTGACTTCGGAAGGGCAGTACAGCCGGGTGCTCGAGGCATTGCAGGCTGGTCCTTTAACGCCAGAATTTCGTCTTGAACTTTCAGCAGCTGCATTTGAAATGACGGCCTGCTATGATCGCGCCGTTTCGAATTACATGTCCTCTGTTTTGCCAGCCCAGGAAGGAGCTGACTCCCGGTTTGCAGAGCAGATGAGTATTAATCTTGTTCGGAGAGATCAATTACGATACGGAGAGAATCCTCACCAAAGTGCTGCCTTTTACGTTGAGAAACACCCGCCTGCTGCGAGTGTAGCGAACGCAGAGCAACTGAATGGGAAAGAGCTTTCTTATAATAATTTCCTGGATCTGGATGCGGCCTTACAGATTGCCAGTGATTTTGACGCACCTGCAGCCGTTGTGATAAAGCATACAAATCCTTGTGGATGTGCCACTGCAGATTCACTGGCTGAGGCATTTGAAAAAGCCTATGCCGGCGATCCAGTCAGTGCGTTTGGATCCATCATGAGTTTTAATCGTCCCGTTGATCGGGAGACCGCCGAGAAATTATGCGAACCAAACCGGTTTATTGAAGCGATTATTGCTCCTGATTATGAACCGGAAGCATTTGAGTTACTCACTACGAAACCAAAGTGGAAAAAAAATGTTCGGCTGATGAAGTGCCCGATGATGACCCCTTCAGAGGTTGCCAGTCTGGATTATCGCAGAGTATCGGGAGGCTTGCTGGTTCAGGAGAGAGATGAACTACGAGACGACAGTACTGACTGGAAGGTTGTCACGAAACGGGAACCAACGTCCGAAGAACTACATGATCTCTCTTTTGGCTGGATCGTGTGTCGTCATGTAAAATCTAATGCGATTATTCTGGCAAAAGATGAAATGCTATTGGGAGCGGGGGCAGGTCAGATGAGTCGTCTCGATTCCTCCTACATAGCGGCATACAAGGCCGGAGATCGTAGTAAAGGGGCAATTGTTGCCTCGGATGCCTTCTTCCCATTTCGTGACGGTATTGACGAAGCAGCGAAGGCTGGTGTGACCGCGATTATTCAGCCAGGTGGGTCAGTCCGCGATGAAGAAGTGATTGAAGCCTGTAACGAGCACCAGATCGCCATGATCTTTACTGGTCGTCGGCATTTTAAACATTAATCGATACCGCGAATATAAAATTAAAGGAGCCTTCTTCACTATCTGAAGAAGGCTCCTTTTTTTATAGCAAACTCAATCAGGTTTCCCTGTTTGAAGCGTGGGTTTAATTACCCGCTGGTCTTAGAAGATGAGAATGACGTCTGTACCAACAGTAAACTGGCTGTCTTTGGTACCACCATCTGATGTGGTCCAGGGATCAGCACCGTCAGCCCAGTCCCAACGAACTTCAGGACGAATTCGCATGCAGGAATTTAACTTGTAGTTCAAACCTGCTGTGATTTCGTAGTAGTCCGTTCCGGGGTTACCCAGCTGAGTTCCGTTGTGGTCACGCCACCATTCAACACGCATACCTGCTTGAGCACATTCGCTCATTTCGTAGAACAGATACTGGTTGATGCCGTAAGCTTCAGCGTCCTGACCTGGGTCATTGACGTCTCCATTACGGTAGAACATGTGGTCATGCTGGAACACGTAAGACAGATTGTCGCTCAGTTTTTGTTGAGCAACAATACTGAAGACAGTCAGGTTGGAAGTTCCACCGAAAGCATCGTTTTCACCACCAGAGCTGATGGCAAATGTCAGCGAAGTATCTTCACTATCGCTGGTCCAGCCAACAGAACCGAGGAAACTCCATTCGTTGTTCTGAGATTCGAAGTCATCCCAACCGGTTGTGATACCACCAGTCAGAGAGATATTGTCGCTCAGGTCAGTACTGGCTAATGCACCAGTGTGGGTGAATGGCTCATCATACTGCATGGTATAAGCATGTGAGTAGAAGAAGTTGTCCGGAGCAGGCACCACTTCGTATCCGATGACGGTGTAGAAGTGACCGATGTTCAATGTCACCCCGTTCCCGATCGGAGCATATAACGATGCGTACAACTGAGGCATTGCCAGACCGATCTGGTTAGCAGTTGCTGTGTCGTTTTGTGACCAGGTTCCGTCAAAGTTGGGTGTGTTGTTAGGACCACCGAAAACTGCTGTATCAGCAGCATCAGAACCAACAACCATATCAACACGACCACCCCAACCGAAGCAATCTTCGTTGGCGGCAGCGTCTTTTTCCAAAACGAAGTAGAGCTGGTTCAACATGAACTGACTGTCAGCCTGGTTGAATCCCACACCTGGTGTGTTTAAATCGTTTTGTGGACGGTTGCCATTGAAGGTAATACCGAATTCCAACCAACCGCTGAGTTTCCAGCCATTGTCTTCGAGGAAATTACCACAGCCATCACAGTCGTCGAACAGACGAGTGAGACGTCCGCTGCAGCAATCGCCATCATCGCTGGATGCTTCTTCACCACAGCAGGTGTTGGGATCGGTACAGGTTGGAGCACAGGTCTTGGGGGCACAGCACTCTGCTGATAACCGTTCCAGTTCTGTGGCCAGCTTGTCACCAGCTTCTTCGTACACTTTGGTGCAGCAAGCCTTGGGCTGTGCTGGTGTGCAAGAAGGAGCACAACTAGCATCACCACCGAATGCGGGTGATACCGCCATGAGACCCAGCCCACTTAAGAGGAGCCCAGTCAGTCTGGCTTTTCTTTTGAATTCTTTCAACGTTTGCATATTTTAACTCCTGAGTACACGCGTAAGGTGCTTGGTCTCCATACCGTCAGAAGGGAGGCGTATATGCTTTCCAAAACATTTAGTTAATAGAAGCCATACTGACGGTCTAATCAAACATTCCATCGTTAGAACTAGAGGACCTGTCATGGTCCAAACAATGAGCGCTAATAAAACGATGGCTCTAACTCGGAATATCGGAATTTCCCGTAGTGGTTTTGATGAAAAGAGATACGTCAAGAATATCTTGCACGATCAGGAGGGTCATGCATGGTTCGCTATATTTCGGGAGCCGAATATTTTAACAAATGATGAATATCATTAAGTATGCGCGTTTTTCATGCAAAGATGAAAAAGTAGAGTTACCAACTCTGTAGAAGTACTAAATGAATAAGGCTTTAAGACGAGCCTGTTTTGGAGGCATCAGACGAACAGCGCGTCTACAAACCCCTGTGAGTTAAAGAGTTCCAAGTCATCTATTTGCTCCCCAACCCCGACGTACTTAACGGGGATGCCCATCTTCTGGCGGATGGCAACAGTGACTCCGCCACGGGCAGTACCATCTAATTTTGCTAAAATTAGTCCCGTGCACTCGACTGCTTTCGTGAAATTCTCGGCCTGGCTGATCCCATTTTGGCCTGTCGTCGCATCCAGGACTAACAGACTTTCGTGTGGCGCATTCGGGATCTTTTTGCTGATAACCCGTTTGATTTTTTGCAATTCTTCCATCAGGTTCGTGTGCGTTTGCAATCTTCCTGCTGTGTCGATGATCAGATAATCAACACCGGTTTCCAAGGCTCGTTCGCATCCGGTATAGGCGACACTGGCAGGATCCGTTCCGTCTGGCCGTGTTACAATATCGCATCCCAGCCGGTTGGCCCACATCGTAAGTTGCTCGACAGCAGCAGCACGAAACGTATCTCCAGCCGCTAATAAAACGGTTTTATTCTGTTTGAGAATTAAATTGGCCAGTTTTGCGATCGAAGTCGTTTTACCGACTCCATTGACCCCGGCTACTAGAATAACGGTGACTCCGTCTGGGTTCTGATTCAGCGGCGACAGAGGGTCTTCGAGGTCCCATTTGGTATCGCCTTCGCCTTCGAGTAACGATCTGAGTTTCTCTTTGACTGTTTCTTCAATTTCATCAAGAATGACAGTTCGACCGCCATGTTTTTTACGAATTTCCTCACAAATTGCAGAAGAGGATGCGACTCCCATGTCAGTCTTAATCAGACGGGCTTCGAATTCTTCGATCTTCTGATCATCCAGAATTTCACCCGCTTTAAATAAGTCACGAACATCGGTTCGCAAAACTTCTTTTGTTTTTTCCAAGCCACGTTTTAAACGGTCAAATAGACCCATTATTCTACTCTCTTACTATGTGAAGCTGGATAAATGTCGTAAAAAATATTTACAGATCGGGATGATATAGATTTCCAATACAGACAGCAAGCATCTGCTTGTGAATACCAGATTGTCTCACTGTTTACGACCTGGCGTTCAGAAGGCTGTCAAATCGTTGATTTGCCTGTTCCCAGAGATCCTGGTCTTGTGGCTCATATTTTTGAGTATCCGTGGAATTTCTGACAATTTCTCGAATTTCTGCCAGAGAACTCACGGACCCTGCTGCTCTGGCCTGGACTAAGACATTTCCAAGCCCAGTTGCTTCCACGGGGCCTGTCACGACAGGAATCTGGCAGGAGTTTGCTGTGAACTGATTTAGTAATTCGTTTTTTGTCCCTCCGCCGACGATGTGTATGATTTCGATGGGGACACCTGTCAGTTCTTCCAGCCAGCCGAGAACCTTGCGATATTTGAGAGCCAGGCTTTCCAGAGTACAGCGAATAAACTGCCCTTCGGTTTCTGGAACTGGTTGCCCGGTTTCTTCACAAAAACCTTTGATGGCTTCCAGCATATCGTCAGGACTGAGAAATCTTGTGTCATCCGGATCAACGAGAGAACGAAAGGCCTCAGCTGAGGCAGCAGCCTCGGCGAGTTCCGAGTAGTCCAGCGTCTTTCCTCGACGCTCATAGGCACGTCTGCATTCCTGAACTAACCAGAGCCCCATAATATTTTTCAGCAATCGGTAGGTTCCGTCAATGCCTCCTTCATTGGTGACATTTAATTCAAAGGCTCGTTTACCAAGAACCGCTGAATTTACTTCGACACCCATCAATGACCAGGTTCCGGAGCTGATGTAAGCCCAGTCGGGATTCCCCGTATGCGATGTGGGGATGGCTGCGACAGCGGAAGCAGTATCGTGTGTGGCAGGAGTGATCACGTCGATTTTGCCAAGTCCCGTCTGTTGCATGACTTCATCGCGGAGCGTCCCCAGCTTTGTTCCGGGGGGAACAATTTTGGGAAACATACTGGTGGGAATCTCGAGTTTCCTTAACAAATCGACGGCCCAATCTCCTGTTTTGGGGTTCAGGCATTGTGTCGTGGTTGCATTAGTGAACTCTACGACTTGGCTTCCTGAGAGCAGCCAGTGGAAAAAATCAGGCATCATGAGAAAAGTTTCCGCCTGATTTAATAATTCTGGATCGGTCTGCTGCATCGACAACAATTGATAAAGTGTATTGATCTCCATAAACTGCAGTCCGGTGGCATCGAAGATCTCCTGTTGAGGCACGCGAGATGTTGCTAAATTCAACATGCCTTCCGTACGGGGGTCACGATAGTGATAGGGTTGTCCGAGGAGTTCCTGCTTCTGCGAAAGGATTGCATAGTCAACTCCCCAGGTATCGACTCCTACTGAAATGATGCGATCGCCGTATTTTTGGGCTGCCAGCGTCAGGCCTTTGAGAATTGATGACCAGAGACCGATGACATTCCATCGGCGCGTGCCTGCCACCGGAACGGGCCCATTGCTGAAACGGTAGATCTCCTCTAGTCGGATCTGTTTCTCTTCCAGAATTCCTGCTAATACGCGTCCGCTCTCAGCGCCTAAATCGACTCCTAAAAAACACTGTTCTGGCATTGATAACACCCTTGTCGTCCGTAAAACGTTTCCTGAAATACAACTTAAAAATGATTTTGGGGACACTCATAATACAAAATCTTCACTGGGATTTCATTGCATACCGGTTGTCCCCCGGCAAAGAATTCCAGATCATGGAATCTGTGTAGTGAATGATTGTCATTTTCAGAGTGAGACTCTATCCTGACTTAAACTAATCAAACTCCGAGTTCTTCAAATTATCAGAGAAACAAATGGGTATACGACCAATTCTTGCATGTTTGGCTCTTATTTCGGGTTATTATGCTATGCAGGCCTCTGCGATCGCGGGATCACCTGTCAAATTGATTTTTGATACGGATATTGGGAATGATATAGATGATGCCCTGGCATTGGCTGTGATCCACTCTTTACAGTCACGAGGAGAGTGTGAACTCCTGGCTGTTACCAGTAGTAAGGATAATCCCTATTCAGCACTCTATTGTGATGTGATGAATACGTTTTATGGTCGCCCCGACATTCCGCTGGGGCGCGTTCACAAAGGAGTCACTCCGAAGGATGGTTCATATGTGAGGAAGGTGGTTGAATATTCCGAAAATGGAAAGCCGGTTTTTACTCGCCAATTTCAGCGTGCAGAAGATATTCCCGAGGCTGTAAACGTATTACGAAAAACACTCGCTGCGCAAGCAGATCGTTCTGTTGTGATGGTTGTTGTGGGGTTCTCAACGAACATCGCGCGTTTGTTACAATCTCCTGGGGATAAATACAGTCCTTTGACAGGACAGGAACTAGTAGCGCGAAAAGTCAAATTGCTTTCACAGATGATTGGTCGTTTTGATAAGAGCAAGCCTGATTCGTTCCATGAATATAACGTCAAAATAGACGTTCCCGCAGCTCGTACATTATACGCTCTCTGGCCAGACAAGGTACCTGTTGTTGTCAGTGGTTGGGAAGTCGGTCGTGCAATTCAAAACCGCGCGACCAGCATTTTGAATGATTACAACTATGTAAAACATCATCCTGTGAAAATTGGCTATGAATATTGGCACAAAATGCCCTACGATCGTCCGACTTATGATTTAACAAGTGTTCTCTATGCGGTCAGGCCTGACCGGAATTACTTCGGCCTTTCGATGCCGGGAAAATTTACAATCAACGCGCAGGGCAAACTGGAATACTCGGCTGATACAAATGGAATGCAGCGCTATTTGACTGTAACTCCTGAGCAGATTATCAGAACACAAGAAGTGTTGGAGAGTCTTTCCAGTCAACCGCCGGGGCCCTGATCAAAAGTGTGGTTCCGTTTCCTTTCCCCTTAGGTAAGTCAGATCCAATGAACCAGAAAACTGAGTCAAATCAAGAGAACTCCTTCGGTAAACGATTCAAAACTGCCTTGAAGAATCTTGGCGTGGGGATTGTATTTTTGATCGCGGGGCTCTTTTTGCTCTGGCATAATGAAACAACTATTCTGGAACGTGAACTCAAACTGGAACAGGCGCAATCTGTGATCTCGGAGACACAGCAGAAATCATCCGAAGACGAAACGAATGTCCGTGTAGATACTCAGAACCTGGAGTCGACCACCGCTCTCAACTGGGGATTCAGGATTGCGGGGTGGGTCATTTTGTTTCTGGGGCTAGCCACTCTCTTTAAACCACTGGTTGTACTTGTTGAGAAAATTCCACTACTGAGTAACTTTGTCGGGCGGGGGATTACTGTATTTGCTCTACTAAGTTCCTTAAGTCTCACCCTGATATTGATGTCGGCAGTCTGGATGGTGTCTAGGCCCGTGTTCGGGGCCGTCTTACTTTTATCAGGAATGATTCCGCTTTTCCTACTCTATCGTTCTGGCAAGCGAGCCAGATTGAAGCAGGCACTACGACGAGCATGAGCTGATCTAATGAGGTCTTTCATGGTTGTAAATCTTACAGTGCTGGGGTTTGCTTTACCTGGGGCTCCTATCTTTCCTGAGGTACCGCTGTTTCTGGAACCGGTTCCGAACTTTCTGTCCAAGAATGCAGGATTCCTACAAGTCGAATAACCCATATAACCGATACCTTTGATATATCTAATACTCTTCACGCAGAAAATCCTGCGCTGCAGAGGTATTGTTTGCTGGATCTGCCTTGCTTTGAAGGCTGTTTTGTAGAGTCTCCGGCTTGTAGACTTCTTTAAAATGAGATTGAAGTACAACATGGTAAACCCGGCCTACCGATTATTGCTTGGAATGCTTGTTCTCCTGTCAGGGATGGGGTTCCGTTCTGCGCAGGCTCAGTATGGACCTGCTGCTGGTGGACCAGTCTCCCCAGGGGCTGTTTTTTCAGAAGCCGCGTATCGCCCCGGCAATCATGCTCCCATGACTTACGAGCAGGGACCGGTAGAGTATCAGACCGTCGATCAATATCAGTCCGACTATTATGGGCCGGCAGATCAGTCTGAAATGATCACTCGTGTTTTGCCCGTCGATCGAGGTTGGGCCTATGATCATCCGATGGATGGTCAGTTTAAAAATGTGGTTCAAAGCAGTTGGATGCGATTGGAGTATCTACTTTGGAAAGCACCTCCTGGAAATCAGTTAATTGGTACAGAGACGACTTCGGGGAATGATCCGCGCGAGCCTTATACATTTACTGATGTTGACGGAAATGTGTTTTCGACGAAAGAGGCCGATCTGAATTCGATCGGTGCGAATGGTTCCAATGGAATTCGAGGGACTGTGGGAGTCGATTTCAAGAGTGGTACTTTAGAAACTATTTTCTTTGGAATGAAAACAGATGTTAGTTCTGTCTCATACGGGCCCACAGATTTATTAGGGCCCTCATTCGGGCAGACAGATATGATTTCCATACAGACATTTCTGGATGGTCAACTGGCTGCTTCAACTGGTCAAAATTTTAATCAAATGTTTTCTGCTACCTATCAGTCGCAGGCATGGGGAGTGGAGAGTAACTATGTGATTAACACAGAAAGTCTCTTCTTCCGAACATATTATGGAGTAGGTGGTTTACAGATTCGACCTTTGGTTGGTTTTCGGTATCTGAAAATTGGCGAAGAGATGAATGTTCGTGGATCATTTGAAGATCTGACTTTGACAGTCCCTGTTCCTCTGTTTGAATCGACAATCAATTCTTCGACGAATAACAAGCTCTATGTTCCCCAGGCGGGGATACGCATGGAATTTGTGCATCCCTGGTTTACAATTTCAGCACAGCCAAAGATCGGATTCGGTGTGAATAACTACGAGGGAAGTGTCTTGACGAATCAATTCCTGGGGGCAGCA
Source organism: Gimesia fumaroli (assembly GCF_007754425.1). Classification (NCBI taxonomy): domain Bacteria; kingdom Pseudomonadati; phylum Planctomycetota; class Planctomycetia; order Planctomycetales; family Planctomycetaceae; genus Gimesia; species Gimesia fumaroli. The sequence goes on along the minus strand of NZ_CP037452.1, from coordinate 4,406,823 downwards.
GACCCGACTCATGTAACTCATATTTCAAAGAGACGATTTTCTCCCACATTCGAATTCGGGCTGAATGCTCGATTTCATCTGAGTGAATACTTCACATTTAATGTAGGGTATAATTTCTTGTGGGCGAGTCATATTGCCCGACCAGACTCGATTATTTATTACAATACATCGACAACAAATTCTGTCTCTGGCGTTTCGTTGCAGGCTCAGAACAGTCTAGATAGTTTTAAGCTGCACGGTCTGGTAATCGGCGGTGAAATCAGCTGGCCATAGAGTTGCCCGGTGTGTCTCTTCAATTCAAAGTATCAGATAATATCAGGCAATTAGTTTTTCGACGACTTTTCCGCCGACGTTGGTCAGGCGGATGTCCAGACCACCAAATTTTTGTGCCAGTTTGAGATGATTCAAGCCAAACAAGTGTAATAGGGTGGCATGGAAATCATTAATGTGCACCGGGTCTTCTTCAACCGACCAGCCCAGTTCGGTGGTTTTCCCAATCACTTGTCCGCCTTTAACACCGCCCCCCGCCATCCAGAGACTGAAGGCACCCGGGTGATGATCGCGTCCGGTAACGGCTTTTGATCCTGTTCGGTTTTCTCCAAGAGGCGTGCGTCCAAATTCACCCGCCATTACGACCAGTGTGGAATCGAGCAGACCGCGTTGCTTCAGATCTTTGAGCAGTGCAGCGACCGGCTGATCGACGATGCCGGCATTTCTGGAAATTCCCGCATCCAGTCCACTGTGATGGTCCCATGAGGCGTGATACAGATTGATAAACCGTACTCCTCGTTCAACGAGTCTGCGCGCCAGAAGACAGTTACGAGCGAATGCGGCTTCGGTATCTGAGCCCCCTCCCCGTTTTCCATTTTTGGTGTCGCCTTTTCGGTTCAGTCCATATGTTTCCTGAGTTTCCTGGGTTTCACTGGATAGATCAATCAGTTCCGGAGCCGATGATTGCATTTGGAAGGCGAGTTCATAGCTGGCGATCCGGCTGGCGATTTCGTCATCACCTGTTTGCGCCAGCTGTTGCTGATTCAGTTTTTTGATCGCATCCAGTCCCGATTTCTGAATTTCTGAATTGATCCCGGGAGGGTTGTTCAGATTGAGAACCGGCTCTCCTTTATTTCGGAATAAAACTCCTGCATAGGTGGAAGGTAAAGAACCACTTGACCAGAGTGAGGCACCACCACTGGCGCCGCGTCCAGCTGTCAGGACAACATATCCAGGCAATTTGTTGGCCTGGCTTCCCAGACCATAATTTAGCCATGAGCCGATACTGGGCCTGCCAAAACGTCCGACGCCCGTATTCATCATCAACTGTGCGGGATGGTGGTTAAACTGTTCCGTGTACATGGAACGAATCAGTGCGATATCGTCCGCACAGGAGCCGATATGTGGTAGCACATCGGAGAACTCTGTTCCGCATTCGCCATGTTTTTTGAATTTACGAGAAGAGCCGCTTAAGGTTGCGGTTTCTTTGTTGATGAAAGCAAAACGAACTTTTTCAGTAAGTTCTTTCGGCAGCGGTTGGCCGTTGAGTTCCTGTAGTTTGGGTTTGGGGTCATACAAGTCAATTTGGCTGGGGCCACCTGCCAGAAAAATGAAAATACAGTTTTTGGCGGTCCCCGGGAAATGAGAGTCTTTGGGAGCCAGTGGATTGGACAGATTGGATTCCGCAGCCAGCAGGCCTTCTTTTTCCATCATAGCCGCCAGTGCAAAACTGGCAACACTACACGAAGAGTTCATTAGAAAACGCCGTCGTGCCAGATTTAAAGACTCAGGATTGGGATTCATCATTGCATTGATCCAAATATTTATAAAATGTCTGTTTGAGAGTCGTTGAGAGGGCTAACCGCGTGTTACAAATTCGTCCAGATTCATGAGAACCCTTCCAATGATGATCCAGGTGGCAACTTCTTGTGGAGTACTGCCTGTCGGAATCGTTTGTGACTGGGTTAACTTACTGACTGCCGCCTGATCTGATTTGAGGAGTTGTGTCTGTTCCTGATACAGTTTCTTGATGATATCGCGTTCTTCCTGTGACGGTTGACGGGCCAGGCAGAGCTGGAACGCATGATTGATGCGGGAGGTCAGGTTGATATCCCTGGGTTGTGTATCTTCGACGATGCGTTTTCCAAGTACCTGTGAACATTCAAAGAAAACGGGGTCATTCCAGATCGTCAGTGCCTGTAGTGGGGTATTTGATCTTTCTCTGCGAGTACAACTCAGATTTGAATCTGGTGAGTCGAATGTCATGAGCATCGGGTAGGGCACTGTTCGTTGGAAGAACGTATAGATCCCGCGCCGGTACCGATCATCGCCTTTACTGGTGGGCCATTTAACTGAGTTAGCATATCCCAGACTGGCGATTCCTTCCGGCTGGGGTGGATTGACACTCCGTCCTCCAATTTTATGTTTGATCAGACCACTGACGGTCAGAGCCTGATCACGGATGATTTCCGCTTCGACCCGCAGCCGATTCTGGTGTGACAACCAGGTATTGTAAGGATCACGTTCTGTAAGTTCTGGTCTCGCGTGCGAGGACTGTCGATAGGTGGCTGACATTACAATTAACTTATGGAGCTGTTTGAGGCTCCAGTTGTTTTCACGAAATTGTGCTGCTAACCAGTCCAAAAGCTCGGGATGTGACGGGGGTTCTCCCTGCGTACCAAAATCATTAATCGTGGAAACAATACCGCGTCCAAAATAGCGGCTCCAGATTCGATTCACAGTAACACGTGCCGTGAGCGGGTTGTTTGGATCAAAGAGCCAGTGAGCCAGATCAACGCGACTGGGAGTTTCAGTTTTGAGTGGTGGCAGAATAGCCGGCGTGTTTGGTTTGACTTCATCAGCAGGATTTAAAAATTCCCCACGAACCAGCAATCGAGTTTTGCGGGGTACCTTCAAATGGTCAACGACCTGGGCCTTTGTGGTTTTGGCGGGATTGCGAGGCGCTTTTTTTCGATGGGCCAGTTCTGCCTGTTTCAGTTTCTTTAACTGTGGGTCAATCGTGCGATAATAGTCTAACAGTTCCTGTTGTTGCTCGCTGGTGCGCTGATCTTGGGGAGTATTCAATGTCTCGACAATTAGATCCGTCATTCCGTTCAGAGGTAACGGCTTAGGGCCCGAGGTCAGCGACAGGCGGAATCTCCCCAGATTATGGTAAAGCTTTCGTGTTGAAGACTGTTGTAACGAAACCGTAATCAGGGTGCCTGTTTCATATCCGAATGCTTCTTTGGTTTCGAACGTGGCAATCTGTTTTTTCCCCTGTTCAGGACTGATTGACCAGCCGGCATGCGGGCTGTTATTGATTACACGATCCACTTTATAACCGGCCATTTCAAAGCTCGCTTGTGCTTTTTGTAATTTGATCTCTTTGGTTGATTGTGGATTTTGCAGAGATGCTGCTTTGACCTTGAGCATGGTTAATTCGAAATCGCCTGAAGGACTACGGCCCGGTCCATTTTTTGGAAGGCTGGGATCGGTGAGTGCTTCCAGGCGGATGCCGTTGATGTTTTTTAAGTCCGTTTTAAATGTGATGTAATAGATTTCCGCGCGGCCGGGATTTTCACCATCTGCGAGAATGGATCGATCAGGCAAAATCTTCAGGGTTGTATTTTGTTTGGCGTGCACCGATTCAGGCTGAAGAACAGACCAGACTGGTTTGGTTTCGGTTTTCTGTTTTTCCCAGTTCTTCAGAGCACTTTCGAGTTGATTTTGTTCATATGCGCGAATGGCTTTGACAAGTGGACGATGATCTTTTTGATAAACCTGGTTTGCTTTTTCGAAGGCGGCCTGTTCATCGGGGAGTGGCGCGCCAATATCGGGTTCGGTTAGCGAGTTGAAAAAGGCATACAGCCGATAGTATTCACGCTGTGTCAGTGGATCATATTTGTGAGTATGGCATTGTGCGCATTCGACAGTGATACCCAGCCAGACTGAACCCAGAGTATTGGTACGATCAACGGTTCGTTTGACGCGATCTTCTTCCGGATCGGTTCCCCCTTCCCGGTTGATTAATGTATTACGATGAAAACCGGTTGCCACTAATTGACTGGTTTTCGGTTTGGGTAATAAATCTCCTGCCAGTTGCTCCATTGAAAACTGATCAAAAGGCATGTCATCATTCAATGCATTGATGACCCAGGTTCTCCAGCGCCAGGCATGTGGGCGTTTGCTATCCTTTTCAAATCCATCACTGTCGGCATAACGTGCCAGATCCAGCCAATGCCGGCCCCAGCGCTCGCCATAATGGGGAGATGCCAAGAGCTGGTTAACCAGTGTTTCATACCAGTTGGGATTTGTATCCTGTGTCCAGCGTTCCCATTCTTCTACGGTGGGAGGCAGCCCGGTTAAATCGAGGTAGACGCGTCTGACCAAAGTACTACGATCAGCTTCCGCGGAAGGTTCAACTTTTTCCTGTTCCAGTTTTCGGAGAATAAATGCATCAATTCCGTTCTTGCCCCAGGAAGTGTTTTGAACCTGAGGCGGAGTGATCTTTTTTACTGGCTGGAAAGACCAGTGATTTGAGCCGGGGAGTTTGTCTTTGGAGCTTGCGGATTCCGGCCATGTAGCGCCTTGTTCAATCCAACGTTTGATGAGAGTGAGTTCGGCGTTAGAGAGGGGCGTTCCTTCCCCTTCCGGTGGCATTTTATCTCCATCGCCGATTCCCGCTAAACGATGATAGAGTTCACTTTTCTGACTGTTTCCAGGCTTGATAGCGAGGCCGCTGTCGCCTCCTTCGAGCGCACGACTTTTCAGGTCGAGCCGAAAACCACCTTCCTGCATTTCCCGACCGTGGCAGGAATAACATTTTGCCTGAAACAGAGGTTTGATTTGTTTCTCGAAATCAATCGAGGAAGTCTTTACTTCTGCATCTTTGGCAAAGAGAAAAGCAGGTTGGATGATCAGACTGAGGAAAAAGAACAGGCAGCTGGTCGTACGGAGAATATTGAGATTCATTCACTTGCCCTCATGATTGTCAGGCAATTCAATGATCCGGGTGCGTCTCTGGAAGGCCGCTGCTGCGCCATCGCAACAGGGGAGAACAGGTAAGTCCCCTTTTAGATCACTGTATAGTACATACTAATGAGTAAATACTACTAATGTCAATTATTTACAACGTGACAGCATTTGACTAGCCCATAACGTGAAAAACCTTTAGAGATGAATCAGAATCATCCCTAAAGGTTTGTTAATTCATGGGTCTGAGTGAAATGAATATTTAAACGGCGTTTTGTTTATTCATCTGATTTGGGAATAGATGCTTCAATCGGAAATAGTTTAAGGAGCATTTTTTTATTGGGCCGAGAACCATATTCGCACAGTTCAAACGATTCGGCGTATTTGATTTTTTTGCCGACTTCTTCGCCATAAATGCCAATCAGTTCCGTGCGGAATTTATTGGCTTCAGAAGACTGCCTGCGCGACCAGGAAGGACGAATGTGTTCTACACGTAATTCTGGTGGATTGGCCGGTGGTACTTTCGCGGCGCGTTCCGGATTCCCTCCCGCGCCCCCTTCCAATGATTGTGAAACCAGTTGAGCGACCGCTTTGAGTTTTTGATCGAATACATTATCAACGGCGACGACAACATCAGGCCGAAAAGGGTATGGTTTTTTGAATCCGTCACTCGAATACATAAAGACGGGATTCTTTTTCAAACGCGGCACATCAGGACAAAAATAAGGAACGGTGACCATAAACGCGGCGTCCTGAATGAGAACGCCGACATAGCGATGATCAGGATGATAATCCCAGGGACGATGTGAAATCACCAGATCGGCTTTCCATTCGCGAATGAGTTTCACGATCTTTTTTCGGTTTTCGAGTGTGGGCAACAATTCCCCATCATGGATATCGAGGACTTCTGATTCCACGCCCAAAATTTTTCCGGCGGCTTTGACTTCTTCCGTTCTTCTCTGGGCCAGTGTTCCTCCGGCCATTTCAAAATGACCAATATCACCATTCGTGACCGAGACCAGTTTTACTTTATGACCTTGCTGTGCCCAGAGTGCGGCTGTGCCTCCATTTTTATATTCTGCATCATCCGGATGAGCTCCAAAGCAGATGATGCGCAACGGCTCAATGTCTGCTGCGTGAAGAGTAGGTGTGGAAAACAGCAGGGGAAAAATGAGGAAGAGTGTGAGGTAGGATCGTCTTTTGAGGTTGTGCATCATGGTCTTTTACTCCGATGGTAATGACGGAATGATTATTTTAACTTCCTTCCAAAATACCTCAGTTGATGACCAAGTGGTAGTGCTGCGCACAAAAAAAGGCTCGCCGAAGCGAACCTGATTTTGTTGTATGAAGTGGAAACGTGATTGATTCGAGGTTCAACTACTCTGAAAAACTACGAGCTGTTTCCGTTCTGGTTTTTGTTTTTTCTTCACTGGTACTGGCTGTTTCTTGTCGGTTGCGAGCACGTTCCTGTGCCATGCTTACCAATTGCGTGGCGTACTGCAGTTCAGCCGGGTTGAAATACGGTGTGGCAGGAGCACCACCTAAGTGTTTGACTGATTTCGAAGCCAGTTGTTGCCAACTCATTTTGTTAGCCAGATGCCATGCGGCAGCTTGCCCTGCCTGTTGATTGACACGACCCGTTGCCACGAATCGGAGCAGTTCTTTAAGAGCAGGGTCTTTGACCATTTCTTCTGTTTTGACCATGCGGTAATTCATCCGAGCAGCTGGTTCTGCTTTTCCGTGTTCCAGGCAAACTGAAGTGTAGGGGACATAAACGGTTTTTTCAGGAGGAATGGAGAAGAAACCACCGCCGGCACCGCCAGCACCACCGGCTCCACCAAGACCACCACCTAAGCCGCCACCCAGTCCACCACCGGCACCGCCGCCAGTTGTCTGACCGCCGCCACCACCTTGGCCACCTAGCCCACCGCCAAGACCGCCACCACCAAGTCCACCACCTAAGCCACCACCGAGGGCGCCTTGTTTGAGGACTTGAACTGCAAGAAATGTTTCAGGCAGTTTGACGTTGAGAGGTTTGGCATTGTTGTTTGTGATCAAAACATTACCGCCCTTGGAACTCTTGGCAATAATTTTGACATCAACTAAACCTGATTCCATCGCGGAGAAAAGATCATCGACCTTTTCAGCAGAAGGATCATATTTCTGTGGCTTGATTGATTTCTTTGCTGCTTCAAGGCTGGTACTCAGGCAGAGTGCCAGACAGCAAACAGAAAGAAACATCAATAATCGGGAAGCAGGTTTTGTGGACAACATAGAAATTGTTCCTGTGGTTCACTAAGAGACTACCACGCAGGCGTGGTGTAAGAAAAGAATTCAGTTGATAAACCTGAAATAGCCAGTTATTACAACTATCTCATTATTACCATCTTACAGCATATTAAATGGTACTGGCAACAAAAAGTTGTCTTGAAACCAACTTTTTCACAAGTCAGCTTGACGGCTATTTATGTGGAACCGGTCAGGTAAGTCAGGTGAGGCATCAGATTGTGACGATTATGTGGCAAATATCAGTAGCAGAACATGCGACAGGACGTAATAATTTTGCTGGAATTATATCGATTTCGGTAAATTGACGGGAAGACATTCACTGCGATAACGGTAGGTGTTAACAAGTATTAACGCTTCTGAGCTTATGGGAAAGTGATATGATCCAGGAGATCACGGCAGAAAATGTGATTGCGTATTTGAGAGCCAAGGAGCATTTAGGGGCTGATGAACCAGCCTCAGCAGAAGCACTCGCATGGGGCGTCTCCAATATAGTCATTCGTATAGATCGTGGGGTGGGTGCTGATTTTGTGATCAAGCAGTCCCGTAAGCAATTACGGACTCAGGCAGAGTGGTTCAGCCACCTTGATCGTATCTGGCGTGAACTGGAAGTGATGCAGGAATTACAGCACCTCCTGCCAGGGGGAGTGGTGCCTCAAGTTCTGTTTGAAGATCGTGAAAACTACCTGTTTGCGATGGAAGCCATTGATGCCGATCATAAAGTCTGGAAGGCAGAGCTATTAGATGGAAGATTCGATCAGAACATTGCGCGGGAATTAGGGACTTACCTGAGCACGATTCATCGCCAGAGTTTTTTGAACGATCACTATCGCACCCAATGGGGAGATTGGGAAATCTTTGACCAGCTCAGGATTGATCCTTTTTATCGATTCATTGTGAAAGCGCATCCCGAAATCAAAGACTGGGTCGATGATTTAATTGAGGAAATGTCCTCGAATCAAATCTGTCTGGTATTAGCTGACTTCAGCCCCAAGAATATTCTCATAACCGAAGAACGAATTCATCTCGTTGATTTTGAGACCGCCCATTATGGCGATCCTGCGTTTGACCTTGGCTTTTTTCTAAGCCATCTCTTGCTGAAGGCCATTCATTATCAACAAGCAGGCGAAGAATGTATTCGGTTGGCAGAATCGTTTTGGGAAGAGTACGCCTGTAATCAGTCACCATTACCGATGGACGACGATTCCCAGTCAAATCAACTGGAAGAGCAGGAACTGGGGCGACGAACCATTCGTCACCTGGCGGCTTGTATGCTGGCGCGTGTGGACGGAAAAAGCACAGTTGACTATCTGCCTGAGTCTTTGATGCAGGATCAGGTCCGCTCGTTTGCACTTTCACTGATTCTCGATCCTCCTGCATCGCTTGAAAAAGCAAATTTGCGATTGCTGGAGATGCTGAATTCCTGAAATCCATTCAGGTGACGGTTCACTCGATTCCTGTTATGTTAGATAATAGAATCAACTGTGGATTCATTTACTCGTTACATTGAAAGTCTGGAGCGTGATCTGTCATGACTCAAATCGAATATGTTCAAGCACGGGAAGTTTACGATAGCCGCGGCAATCCGACGGTAGAAGTCGAGATTTGTTGTGCCAATTCCCGGCCGGGGAGAGCCATCGTTCCCAGTGGTGCCAGTACCGGAAAATTTGAAGCGGTGGAATTGCGCGATCAGGACGCTGCACGTTTTGACGGACTGGGAGTGACTCAGGCAGTTGAAAATGTACGACGCGAGATTGCGGATCTCTTAATCGGCCAGGATGCCTGCGACCAACGGGCCATCGATTCCCAATTGTGTGAATTGGATGGAACAGAGAATAAATCGCGACTCGGGGCGAACGCGATTCTAGGGGCATCGCTGGCAACGGCATACGCGGCAGCTGAGGCACAACAGCAATCTCCGGTCGAACGTTTTGCTGAAATCTGGTCCGAATATGCATCTGCGAAGTCGGGTTCCGATTCTCCCCAGCGGACCTCTTCGCTGGCACAATCGATGTTGCTCCCACTGCCGATGGTTAACATGATCTCGGGAGGATTGCATGCAGGACGGAATCTGGACTTTCAGGACTTTCTGATTCTGCCGATCGGTGCCACTTCGTATCGACAGGCTTTTGAATGGATAGTGACCATTTATCGTCGACTCGGTCAAATTTTGAACAAAACCGGCCATGAAGGAACATTGATTGGTGATGAGGGTGGGTATGGACCTAAGCTGAGTTGTAACAGCGAAGCGGTGAAATTTGTTGTAGCCGCCATTGAATCGGCGGGTTTAGTTCCGGGTGAAGATGTGGCGATTGGGCTGGATGTTGCCAGCACGCACTTTTATGACGCAGAGTCAGGCACTTATCACTTGAATGCAACGGGGGACGAAGCACTTTCTGCCGATGACGTGATCGATATGCTGGAACGTTGGGTGGATACCTATCCGATTATCAGTATTGAAGATGGTTTGGCCGAAGATGACTGGGAAGGCTGGAAGAAACTGACCGAACGACTGGGGCACCGAGTGCAGTTGATTGGTGATGATCTGTTTGTGACTAATCGGCGTCGATTGCAGCAGGGTATTGACAGTCAAACCGCGAATAGTGTGCTGGTGAAGTTGAATCAGATTGGCACCCTCTCTGAAACGCTGGAAACCTTGCGCATAGCCATTGATCATGGATATTGGCCTGTGGTTTCGGCTCGGAGTGGGGAAACAGAAGATACCACCATTGCCGATCTGGTTGTGGCAACGGGGGCGGGGCAGCTCAAAGTCGGGTCGGTAGGTCGTAGCGAACGCCTGGCAAAATATAATCAACTGCTCCGGTTGGAAGAACAGTTGATGGGGCGGGCCGGTTATCATGGAGGCAGCATTTTTTCCAGCTTGAAGTAAGAAGGCATTTGCAGGTCGCGATAGAGCATATGTTAAGAAAAGAGCCTTCCTTTGCCGGGAAGGCTCTTTTCGATTGGATTCATCACGGTTGTCTGTAGAGCAATTAGTTGGCAGCAACTTGAGTTGCTCCTGCAGTTGCTTCTGGTAACAGGTTGATATCCAGTGTCGCCAGCAACTGACCTTTTTTGTTCATAATGTGCATTTTAGCTTCGGTGGCTTTGCTCAGGCCAATTTGAGGTGTCTGGAAACCGAGTGCGGTATCTTCCCACTTTTCGATTTTAGCCGGTAATCCCATCTCATTGATTTCCAGAACAACCATTCCCTGTTCTGTTCCCAGCCCTTCTGCAGATAATTGAAACTTTTGTCCTGCGACAAGCTCCAGACGCTCTGGTTCTGTCTGTTCCTGAGTGGCTTCAGTGGCTGCAACGATTTCTTCTTCGGCAATGACGGGAGCTGCAACAAGTGGTTCGTTGAATTCATTATAAGTGACAGGGGCACAGGAAGTGATGACACAAGGGGTTACAATTGGATCTGCACAAACAACAGGGTACCAGGGACGACATACTGTTGGGCATACGGGACGGTAGTTAATGTGGCACCAGGGACGACTCCAGTGTTTATGACCATGATGGTGTCCCTTGTGATGAGTGTGGTGAGTATTGTGATGATTGCTGTGGTGCCCGTTTGCGAAGTTGTGTTTGACTGGTTTGAAATTCGTTTTAAACGGACGTTGTGTTGGTTTGTGATGTTGGTTGAATTTGTGATGTTGTTGGAAGTTCTGAGTTTTCGTTGGAATCATCTGCTTATGTTTTGGTGAAAACGTGTAAATTTTTGATTTGGTAAAATTGCTGTTATTTGTCTTTTTGACATTGTTCTGGTTAATGTGCCGATTTGTAAAATGATGAGTCTGTGGTTTCAGGTAGTTTTGTTTCGGAGTGAATTTCTTCACGGACGCATTACGCTGCATCGTCGAAAAATGATTCTTTTGTGATGTGGAAAATGTGCGATTATTGAAATTATGTTTTGAGAAATTGTTTTTGTTGTGATAGTTTTTGTTGTGATTGTTTTGGAAGCTACGATTATTGAAGGAACGGTTCGATGATCGATTCGAAGATCGTCCTGAGGACTTTCCTGAAAAACGGTTGCCGGCTGATGCCGTTTCAGAGGCTAAAACTAAGCTCAAGGTGATACAGGCGAAGAGAGTGGCTGAGAGTTTCATCGTTTCGTTCCTTATGGTTTGATTGAGTGTTGAGTTTGTTGTTCTCACACCCCACCAAGCGGGAACGGTCAGAATCTGTTACAGCTTTTTTCAGAAAAAAAGAAAAAGCAAATGAACACTATTGTGTGGGCTGTTGGGGAGAATAGAGCGCGTTGAGTGCGTCCAGATCTGCTTGTAGTGCCTGGAAAACGCGGAAAATGCTGATGGCGCCTAGAGTTCCGGCGACAGTAAGAATGCCGATTGCGATTTTATCATCCAGATTAATCATGGCCAGCGAGGCGATACTGAGCATCGGTACGAGGAACGCCAGGATTAGATAGACCCAGCTCAGCCTTTTGATTTGAGTGTAGCTTTCAGGGGCGGGCTGACTGAAATCATGAGCCGGATGGAGACGAGGGTAGATCAGATGCAGGCTGAACCAGGTGACGCCGAAAAAAGGATAACTGGCGGCTATCAGACCACACAATAAAAGCGATCCGAGGAAGTGCAGGTAGGCCGTGATCGATAATGAGCCTATCGCATAGTGCATACTGACTGGATAGGCGATGCCGGCAACCACCCATTCTGCCGTACAGATCAAAGCAGCATAATGCCCCAGGCGCAAACAGCGTTTTTCTACGACTGCCGATTGTTGATCTGTTGAATCGGTGCTTAACCGGTTTTCAGCAGAAAAACGGAGGATGGTCCAGGTGATCCAGCCAATCAGCCCCAGTCCCAGAGGATAGGCGATGAGATTAATTATAGACTGGATTTGCCAGAACGCTTCCTCTGAATTTTTTAAGTGTTCGACGATGTGTTTCCGGTTGTGAAAGAAGTTGAATAAGCCGGCCAGAATATTCGGAATAGCGACGACCAGAATCACGAGTGGAATCTCCCAGCCTTTCAGGCGTGAAAACCAACTGGTAGAGGGAGAATATAAAATCTGCTGTGCGCGGGGATTCAGACACAATTTCAATTGGCTGGCAAGTTCCGCACCAGAGGTCCAGCGTTCTTCAGGAGTGGGGGTCAGACATTTTTGGAGAACTGTTACCAGGTGTTCTGGACAGTCCGGAGGCAGGTGCTGGGGCATTTCATTTAAGTCAGAGCCTGATTGGCGTTGCTGGATCATCTGATTCAACAGCGATGACCAGCCTGAAGAGATGGCAGGATCTTGAAAAGGACGCACTCCAGTGAGCAGCTCCCATAACATGAGCCCCAGAGAGTATAGGTCACTGCGCTCGTCGAGGCTTTCCGGTAATCGGGTATGAGTTGGGGCATAGGCTTCCAGTTGTTCGGGTGACATATAAGCCAGGCTGCCACCAAAGTAAGCCGCGGGCGTGGTGCCAGTGACGTGCGAACTGAAGCTGATATTAAAATCGGCCAGTTTCGGAACTCCGTCTGATGTCAGGAGCACATTGGCCGGCTTAATATCACGGTGTAAGACGCCTTTCTGATGTGCGTAGTCCAGCGCATTAGCCAGTCTAATTCCCAGCCAGCAGATCGTTTCCGGCCAAGAGAGCGACTTCAATGTGAGATATGTATAAGATTCCGCAGGTCGTGATTCCCCACGTAATTCCAGAGACTGATTGATCGCCGAGATGAGAATATTCCCAGAGCGTTCAGCCGGGGCTGTTTTACGAATCATTTCGACGACGGATTGCAGTGTACCGCCAGGGAGGTATTGCATATATAGCAGACGAATTTTTTGTTCCGGCAGCAGGCGTTGATCAAACACTCGTACAATGTTGTCGTGATCGAGTTGTGCCAGGGTTTGTGGCTCGTCGCTGGAATCTTCCGAAATTTTCAGTGCGACGAGACGCTGCATTGAAGTCTGTCGTGCCTGGTAAACTTTGGCGAACGCACCTTTGCCTAATAGCGTCAGTAATTCAAAATCATCAACGGTATGTCCGGGTTGAAAATTATGAAGTGCCTGAGGTGGAGCATGACTCAGCATTTTTGTGCTGCTGTAGGCATGATCCAATTCAAAGAGTTGTTTCAACTGGGCACTGGCTGTAGGGAAAAAACTGAGATATTCAGCGGGGTCGACTTCAAATCCATTCTGGCGGCGGAGATGGTACTCTTCATAGAGCAGATCAACGGGGATGGTTTCTTCCAACAGCAGGGGGAACTCTTCGAGATACTCTGGGATGCGTTTGGGAAAATTAAACTGCTGCCAGCGAAACTCCAGATCAATTTTAATGAGCTCAATCAGGAGAAAGCGGTTGATGGGGGCCGTTTCCGGGAGATATTGTTTTAATCCCGGGGGAGATTCTTGAGCCTCCCAGTCGCCGACAAACTGTTCCATCACCCCAGTCAGCGCAGCGAGACTGTCCTGGCTGTCTGTTGTATCCAGATGTGGCAGCGGTTCCGACAACAGAGTGCTCCTGAATTGATGAACACAGTTCTGAGATGATTCCTGTGAATAATTCAGTAGATGACGCGTCCCGTCAATGTTATAAAGGGACTAGTTGATCTACCTGAATGGGCATCATAGTAACCGATGATGCGTCATCTGGAAAGTAGAACGCGCCCGACTTGAATGACTCATTGCAGGAAGTGTGAAGTTTTCATGACGACTGACATCGAAGTATTAATTAGCCAGATTAAACAGGGAAGTGAGCCGGCTTTACTTGAATTTATCGAAGCGCATCGTGCCCCTTTGTTAGCCTTTATCAATAAAAACATGAGCGACGGGCTTAAAAGCAAAGTCGAAGCCACCGATATTCTGCAGGAAGTGTCGCTGAACGCAGTCGAGTCGTTATCTCAAATTGATTTTGAGCAGAAGACGCCTTTCAACTGGCTCTGTCATCTCTCTGAACGGCGGATTATAGATAATCACCGAAAATATTTTCAGGTACAAAAGCGGGCAGCCGGACGAGAAGTCAAACAACGATCTCCCAGTGATGGAGAAGGGCAGGGATTTATGGATTTGCTGATTGCCAGTATCACCAGTCCCAGTCAGGCGTTTTCGCGTGGCGCAAAAGAAATGAAGTTATTGCTGGCTCTGGAAAGTTTACCGGAAGAGAATCGGGAAGCGATTCGTTTGAAATATGTCGAAGGGCTCCCGACTAAAGAGATCGCAGCGCAGTTGGGGAAATCTGATGTTGCTGTTCGCGTAATGGTTAGTCGTTCGATGGTGAAACTGCAGGAGATCTTGAAACACGAAGACGAATTCAAGAGCATGCTTGGACCTTAAGCCAGCTTATTCCGCTTCTTCTTCATCGTTCTTCGGGGCAAGTTCGTCGTTGATGCGATCAATCATTTGTCGCAGTCGTCCCAGGTTTTTGCGATTGAACAACAACGAAATACGAGGCAGGTCGGCCAGGTGGTCGTCGTCTTTTTCCAGCTCATGTGTTTCGACTTTGGTGATGATGCCTGATTCCAGAATGTCTTTGAATTCGTCATTCAACTGTTCAACGAACTGACTGCTGGGCTCCACATGCAACCGCAATACGAGACGTCCTTTGACATACCGCATACTGTTATAGACGCTGTAAAAGCCGATGACTTCATCGACGGCATCTTCAATATTGTCTGTGACATGAAACAGGGACAGGTCTTCTTCAGAAATCAATTCCTGTTTTAACAGATTATTCTTTAGAAACGATTCCCATTCTTTCCAGTAGGTCCCTCCCGGCGTATCTAACAGAACGATGGGCATGGGATCGCGTTTTCCGGTTTGAACTAAGGTGAGCGTTTCAAAGGCTTCATCTAGCGTTCCAAAACCACCAGCACAGCAAACGATGGCGTGGACTTCTTTCACGAAGAGCAGTTTGCGCGTAAAGAAGTAGTTTAAGTTAACCAGCTTCTCGTCTTTATGAATGACATAATTCGGCTCCTGTTCGAAAGGGAGCACAATATTCACGCCCATCGACATATCTGTGCCTGCACCGACATGCGCTGCTTCCATGATCCCGGGGCCGGCACCAGTAACCGTCATCCATTTTTCTTCGGCCATGCGTCGACCGAATTGCAGGGCCTGTTGATAAGCGGGATCGTCGGGCAGGGTTCTGGCAGATCCGAAAACGGTGACTTTGCGCTGCTTGCGATAAGGGGTGAATACTTTAAACGCGTATCTGAGTTCTTTCAGGGCACGGTCCAGGATTTTGAGATCGCCGCGCGTTGCCTGGTCTTTTTGTAATTTGTCAGCTGTCTCTTTGATACTGGCGACGATGGAATCGGGCGAATAAAGCTCAGGGCTATGCTCGGTGGGTAATACATCAGATTCAGAGACGCTGGGACGCGTTTTTCGATATTTCCTCGACATGAACTATTAATCCTTTAACACAACTGGTCGAGTTGTCTGGTAGAACTTTTGGGGTGATTTAGCCCATCAGGGCATCCAGAGCTTCGTCTCTGGTTTCATATATCGCCCATAGCGTGTCTAGTGCTGTGATTCTCAATAATTCATTTGCCATTTTGCTGGCACCACACAAGACTAACTCTCCACCTCGACTTCGGACATGTTTATGGCATCTTAATAAGAGTGCGAGGAATACGGAGCCGAAGTAGCTGACATCGCTCAAATCGAACACGACCATCGGAATTTCTACTTCCTGTAACGGAGCCATTACGATGTCGGCTGCCTGCTCAATCAGATCCCAACTCATAGATTCGACATTACTTGCTGGAATGATTACGACCGTGTTTCCATGCCATTCCAATTGAAAGTCGTCGTGGTAGTTCGTCATGTAGTAATTCCGCAGTGAATAAAATATTCGAGGGGTACAGAAATCTTCTGGTTTCAAACCATAATACTGTTATCCAGGAAAGGAGAACAGGCTTCAAGTACCCCAAAAACAAGATTTCATACTTAACGGCCTGTAAACAGTCGTGTTGAAGGGCCGGAGTGGTGTGTTTGCCACCAGTTCATCCAGATTTTTGCTTGTTCGGAGTGCTTGATCTGAGCGTTCAGATCTGCAGGACGCTCTGATGCGGGAACCAGTTTATCCAGACTGTTGAGGATTTCTTTGAGGGGGGTAAGATTGCGCTCTGTCCATGCCATTTGGATCAGCGGTTCAACGAATCGTGTTTGCCCGGATTGCCCCATTTCACGGACTGCATCAATGCGAATTGAATTGCGAGTATCTATGGAAAGTCGCACCAGTTCCTGCATGCCTTCAACATCACCCAGGCGACTCAGGGCGGCGACGGCTTCAAAACGGACTCGTTGATTGGAGTGAGTCAGTTTGGATCGCAGAGAGGGAGCCGGAGTCTGATTCTGTGTTTCATTTTGAATGCCAGAGATTGCAATCGGGTTATGACAGTGGCCGATGGCTTTGATGGCTGCGATCTGCACGGATTCATTTTTATCATTTAGCAGAGGTAGTAGCCAGAGGGCATACTGTGGTAAGCCGTGTGATCCAAAGTACTCACATCCCAGGATTCTGATGTCAGACCAGTTATGATTGATTGCCAGAAGCGCCAGTTGTGCCGATTCGTCGTAGTTGTCTTTTGAAATTGCAGACATCACAATTCGCCAGACAAGGCGATCCTGTTCATTTGACATTAATTTTCGAAGGCGTTTTACAAAAACTGGACTCAACGACACATTTTGGGATTTCAGTAAAAGCTGTTGTGCACCCTGGCGTCGATCCGTAACATGCAAACTCGTCAACTGGTTTAACGCGGCATAGTCTGGGTCCAGTTCTGGAAGCAGTTCAGTATAGATTTCATTGGGAAGCTCAATGGATGTTTTCAGAATCAATTTCTCCAAAATTCCCAATTCATGTGGTGGGATGTTGGCGAGTTCTCGAAACGCGTGCTGGTACTGTGTCGATTCACGTGGTTGATTGATGAGATCCTGAAAGTAGGCCTGGATTTCTGCTACCCGACTTTGATTGACTTCTTTTGTTTTTTGCATCCCCGATTGCAGAAGCTGATTCCAGAATCCTGCCGGAAGATTATGGGACTGGACCAGTTCTCTGACAGCGGCGATGCGTTCTGCTTTAGATGCTTCAATTGAAATGGATCCACTTGTCCCGGTCCGATTCGTTAATTGAATGATACTTTTCCGTCGTGTTTTATAAACGCCTTCCTGAATCGCTTCCAGAAGCAGGGGAATGGCAAGTTCATCCGGCCATTGACTGATAGAATCGATGACCGATGTTTGCACATGCGTGCTACGGTCGTTCAGGAGAGATCTTAATAAAAGAGCCGCTTCAGGAGATGCCGTCGATCCCAGGCCATTTGCAGCAGCAAGCCGAACTGATGCAGATGAGTCCTTGGTGAGAGGAGCCAGATAGTGTGGTCCCCAGGGAGTCAATCCGATGGCGGCTGAGATCCGGGAGCTTTCCTGAGGTCGCTTTACCTGTTCTTGCAAAAGTTGAAGTGCGGTTTCTGTTCCCAGAGTTCCCAGGTGTTCTATGGCTTTATTTTGAACCAGGATGTCAGCATCTTTTAACTGTGAAATCAGAATCGCTTCCGCATCCGGATGATGAACCAGTACTGTCCAATAGCCAAAATTAGTACGCATCTGGGAATCAGAATCCCAGCGAACCTGCATGATATTGGTTGGCCATACCGCAGAATCGAATTTCCGAATTTCTTTTTGTGGAGCAGTTGTATTTGCGAGCAGGTTGGGATCGCCGTAAAACCAGAGTCCGTGAATCAGGCAGGCATCCATTGCTGACCGACGCAGTGTTTTGGGAAGGCGTGTTTTGTGATTGCCGACCTCAAGTGACTGTTCCAGGGTGGGAATATTTGCAGGTGACATGAATCGGGCTAAACCACAGTATAATTCAATACGGATTTCGATGGAGATGTCGGGACGCTGTAATGCCTGGGTGAGTTTGTTTTTTGTTGCGAGAGGAATGGCATCTGCATGGGCAAGCACCAGCGACAAACCATTGATAGCCGCATGTTTCATGGCAGGCGAAACTTGCTTCAGTTGAGGCTTCGATTTGTCCTGGCCTGGTTTCTGGCTATCCTCTAAGGAGAATAACTCAAGAGGTTGCCGGGCAGGCGCATTGTTTTTCTTTGATGGATCGAACGCTGGTAGGTCAAAGACGAGCTTTTCCAGAATGGGGATTGTTGCAGAGGCCGTTTCTGGGGATAGAATTGCCCATAAAATCGCAGCATTCCAGCCTGCGAGCGAGTCATGTTTTGAAAGCTGCTTCAGTCTGGCGATTTTATCAGAGCTGTGCCTGGAATCAGACTCGGCGGACAGTGAGTCTGATCGAATGAAAAATTCCTGCAATGAATTAAAGGACCAGCTTTCTGTTTTGGGGGATTGCGTTTCAACGGTTCGTTTGTCTGTAGTCGAAGCTGTTGCCTCAGTAGAATCCTTTGAATCAACCAATTCAGAAGCTTTCGCCGAGTCAGAAGGTGTTTCTGATTTGATTGCTTCTGATGATATGTCATCCGGCTTTAAGGTTCCAAACACCCAGCGATGAATGTCCAAGGGGGGAGTACTTTTCGTGGCAGCATGGCTTTGAAGTGTTTTCCATTCCTGAAAGGCCGACCAGTGATCGTTTCGGCTCCACAAATCCTTGGACAAATAGACCTGGAGTCCTTTCAGGTCCTCGGGAATGGATGGAGAGACTTTCTCTTTCAACGCGACTGGCAGCTGTGCCTGGGGTACGTTTTGAAGCAGGCTTTTCTGGCAGCCCGCAGGCAGCGCGCAGCAGATCAGGAAACCAGTCAGAAACAGACTTGAGGTAAACTGTTTCAATGAGACTGGTTTCGAATGTAAACGATGTCCGCGAGGGGGGGCAGAATTCATTTGAGAGATGAGAGTGTTTGAAAGAAAACGACAGGAGAGAATGAGAGGATTGAGGGGCAAACTTTATCAAAAAATGAATAATGGCAGAAGAGCATTTTGGCAGGTTGAACAGAAGGAGTCACTGATTCAGACAAGTGACTCAGAAACGCCGCAAATCGGTTACTTTACAGCGTTTAATTCAGCGAATCTTTTATGCTAGCCTATGTATACATGTGATATTAGTCTTGTTTGTTGTTATGGTAGAGGCTTGAAGTCTTCAAAATTCTCTGTCATGCTCATGTCCTATTTTGCTTAAGTTCTCAGAAACAACATTTCTAATAGCGGGAGGTTGAAATCAATGCTGCGGAAAATTATTCCAGGATTATTGTCTCTATTTGTGCTTGTCAGTATGTCGGGAGTACAGGCTGAGGAGAAAACGCAGTCGGGGAAACAGGGAGCCGCTGAGCTCAATACGACGATTCCTGTGAAAATGGACTATCTGATTTATTTGCCGGAGGATTACGATCAAAAAGAAAAGTGGCCTTTGGTGTTATTTCTGCATGGCGCGGGAGAACGAGGCGACAATCTGGATCTGGTCACCGTGCACGGTCCGCCGAAATTAGTGAAAAACGGGAAGCAGTTTCCATTTATCGTTGTATCGCCGCAGTGTCCCAAGGATCAACTCTGGCAACCAGTCGAATTAACGGCACTACTCAATGATGTTGAGAAGAAATACCGCGTGGATAAAGACCGGATCTATGTAACCGGGTTAAGTATGGGGGGGTTTGGGACTTGGTCTTTGGCCGCCTATACTCCTTACCGGTTTGCTGCCCTGGTTCCGATTTGTGGTGGGGGAGAAAAATTCTGGGTTAAAAAAATCAAGCATGTTCCCATCTGGGTATTCCACGGCGCAAAAGATGGCGCTGTGCCATTGGAACGGTCCCAGGTATTGGTAGACGTCTTGAAGAAAGCGAATGCGGATGTCTCTTTCACGATTTATCCGGAAGCAGGACATGATTCGTGGACAGAGACGTATAGCAATCCGAAAGTTTACGAATGGTTGTTACAGCAGAAGCGAAAGCCTGAAGCAGAAGTGAAAGCAGCAGAGAAAAAAGCGGAAGCAGCTCGTAAAGCAAAACGAGCCGCCGCCAAAAAGAAGTCGTAACCACAGAACGATGTTATTGCACCAGACCTTTGGTCAATTCCATGAATGCCGTTTCGAGGTTGATTTCCTCTTCACGGAATAAATTCAGCTGGAATCCTTCGTTAATCAACAGTGAGGGGATGAAGGTGTAGTCTTTAACATCATTTTTTAACGTGACCAGCATGACATTCTTCTGGATTTCAATATTTGAAACCAGATCATGCGATTCCAGCAGGGCAGCGGCTTTTTCTGTATTTTCGCTCACGCCAACATAGAGCAGAATCCGCTGTCTTGCTTTTTTCATGACTTCGTCGACGTTATCGTCCACAATCAGATTACCTTTTTCGATCATTCCGACGCGCGTACAGACGTCCGCCAGTTCAGGAAGAATGTGGCTGGAGACGATCACGGTTTTCTTAAGTTCTCCCAGGCGTTTGAGCAGGTTACGAATTTCGATTCGCGCACGCGGGTCGAGACCACTGGCTGGTTCATCCAGCAAGAGAACCTGAGGCTCGTGCAGCAGAACCCTTGCCAGACCGATGCGTTGCGTCTGGCCGCGCGAGAGCTGGTTGACCATCGCATCTCGTTTAAAGGTCATGTCGACCAGTTCCAGTTTTTCTTCACAAACTTTGCGGCGTTGCGGTCCTTTGATCCGATAGGCGGATGCAAAAAATTCGAGATATTCCAGTACGGTCATATCATCATAAACGCCAAAGAAGTCCGGCATGAATCCGACGAGTCGTCGAATTTCTTCGGGATGCGTGTAGATCGATTTTCCACAAACGTATGCTTCACCGTAATCCGGGCTGAGCAATGTGGCAATCATCCGCATGGTGGTTGTTTTGCCTGAGCCGTTAGGGCCGATAAACCCAAAGACATCGCCTTCGCCCAGATTCAGATTGATATTGTTGACAGCGATCAAATCGCCATATCGTTTGGTTAAATTGCGTGTTTCAATCACTCTTTATCGCTCCCGGAAGGTGTTTCCTTCTGATCTTTCGGCTGATCGTCCTCGTCTTTCAACGAAGGTAATTCATATTGAATGTCTGTTGATTTTTTGACGGGGATGACCACTCTGATGTAAGTGCTCTGCTGCTCCTGATCGAGTTGTTGATCATCAAGCTGCACCTGACTGAGTGGAGTGTCCATTCTGGCAAACAATACGGCTCTTCCCAAACGCAATTGTTCAGAGAGATCAAGTTGCTCTGCTGAGAGGTTGGTGAGCCGAGTGTATCCAAACCCACCTGACATATCATAGTAGGTCAGCATTTTCAGGATTTCGTATGTGTCTTTGGAGAAGGGGTCGTAGTCGGTCTGCACGGTGATCACTGTCGCATTATTCTGTCCTTTTTGTTCTATGCGACGCGAGACGGCCCGGGTCAGGTAGCCTTTGATGTTCCGTGATTCCACGCGAGGCCCGGAAATATTCCAGGTTTGACCGGGGATGATGAAAGAATCTTCTAGTTGTTCCGGATTGACAATCGGAATATAGACCCGGTTTCCATAAGCAATCACCCACTCTTTCAGGGGGCTCGAAAACTGATGTGTCATGCTTCCCGAGAGTTGGCCTAAACTGTTTCCTGTCAGGCGAGATTCAAGTAAGCCCGGTTCCTGGCGCGACCAGTCGGCTCTGAGGCTTTTGGTCCCCCATTTTAAGATGGGCAGGTTTGTGATGGAGTGTGATTCTTCAGACAACTGGTAGGCGGGGCCTGTAATTGTTCCTTCGGCGGACCGATACATGCCTGCAAATGTTGTTTCAGGTAAGCCATTCCAAGAGAGATGTGTCGGAAAGTATTCGACAGGAGTCTGTTTTCCGGGAGCAGTCGAATTGACATTGACCTGATAGCGACGCATTTCGGGGCTGTATAAATTCAGGTAAAAACGCCCTCGCAGTTGTCCGGAGGAAGCATCGTAGTCAACGAGATTGAGCTGAGTGGACTGCAGTCTGTTGCCATTATCAGTCTGCGCCGATGTGATACCCCAGACGGCTGCCAAGGTGACTAAAACCGGGAACGTAATCCATGTGATATGAGGTTTTTTCAAAATGCGATGCACCAGAAAATAATCAAGCGGCCCTACCAGCAGAAGATAAAACAAAACCAGGCCCATCACCCACCAATGGGAGGGCCTTTTCACTTCCGGGAAATTCTGCTGAGAATGGAAAACCTGCGTCTCCATTTCAGAAATCCCGGTTTTTGAAATTCGTTTTCCCAGAGTGTCATTCTTTTGGTTACTGGAAACAGGCTGCCTGGATCTGCTGGCGAGTTTCTGGCAGAGGTTGCTCAAGCCTTCCCAGTTGACAAGCGGGCTGGTATTCAAATCCAGAGCAAGGAATGTGACAACACCCAGTCCAAACGGAACCCGAACCAGCAGTGGGCCATCCAGAGACGTTGCCAGAACCTCTCCGGAATTGGAATCGATTTCAATGCGGGCTGCAGTGGCGACTCCACGAATTCGAGAACGCACGGCTGCAAATAATTCCAGGCTACTTAATTCGCGAACGCGATTCTTACCGGTGACTTTGACCGGGACCCATTTCGCAAATTCACTGTTCTGATAGGCTTCCACGTTGTCTCCAACGCAGACCACAAGGTGGCCTCCGTTCGCGACCCAGTTTTGGATGGCCTGGTTTTCTTTGGTGCTGACCGAAGAGCTTGAATCGACGATTAATGTGTCAAGAGAGTCGTATCCATATGCGGCTTCAGGCAGGGCCGAGGTATTTGAAAGCAATGTTGTGAACTGATTCTGGCTTTTATCAAATGCGTTTGGTGCCTCTGTTGATACTGGATCAAACCCGGAGATAGAACCGATTATGGCCCAGAGTTCTGCGGACTGCTCTAATCCGATTGCCGTGAATTGACTTGAAGACGATTGGGGAGAATACGAGATCTCACGGAGCACCTCTTTTGTTTTCGCATCCTGCAAACGAATTTTCAGGGGGCTGTCGAGTAAACCGGTTTTGAATTGTGAATAGAGTTGGTAGTCTCCCTGCCTGGGGAGCGAGTAGACTTTTGAGGGAACTTCGGTCGGATTGCCATCAGGGGAGAGTGCAACTACTGAGAGTTGCAGTTCCTGTGGCTCATTCGTTATTAATTCAACAACGACCGGGACCCAGCGACCTACCTTGTAGAGGCCGTCAAACCCCACATGAATCTGTTTGACTTCAAATGGTTGTGTGTCTTCTGCTGCAAAAGATGGCTGGCTGACATTGAGCACAATCAGAAGCAATAAGAAGATCGTATTGAATTGGATTAAAAGAGATGATTTCATGCGTTTCTTTTCTGATTCCATTTTATTGAAACATAAATTCAGGAATCAGTTTTTGATAGTGATGGTGTGCTTTGTATTCGAAATGAACTCGAATAGCAGCGATAGAATGAAAACAAATATATAATCTCTTATTATGTCTTGAGCAGAGACCAGTCTCAATGCATTGCCTTTACAAATAAGGGGTTTCCACAGATTAACCTGTTCTTCATTCAGTCTGTACCCGTCAGATCGGTCAGCAGAGATCCAAATTTCTCCAATGCGATTTCCGGAATGGTGTGAGGACCCATAAATTCGGAGAAATCGACTGCGAATTGGTTTTGTTCCAACATGTCTTTAAGCCAGATTGCCCCTTCAAAAGGAAGAATAGGGTCCTGTTTGCCGTGGCTTTGCTGAATGGGAAACTTTTCGGTTTTTTCTGCCATCGATGTCCATCTTTGTTCACATAGCAGAGTTCCCGACCAGATGACCAGTGCCGCCGGTGGTTGAGGCAGGTTTAAGGCGACTTCAGTAGAAATCATCGAACCTTGCGAGAAACCGGCCAGCACAATCTGGGAGAAGGGTAATCCGGATTCTGTATGCAGTGCATCAACAAATTCCCGGAACTTTTCAGCCGCTTCCAGTAAGCCATCGGGGGTTTTGTTTCTCTGGTCCCGGATATTTCCCGATGCAATCGCGGCGTTCAACTCTGCCACGTCCAACATCCACCAGGCGCGGCCGCCGGGAATTCCCATTTCAAGTAAGGAGAGAGGTGCCGCTGGAAACACAAAGCGAATCTGTTCTGCGAGGGCAGGAGTTCTTCTCAGTATTTCAGGCCCGAACGGGACCAGATCATCTCCCGGTGCACCGAATCCATGGCTGACAATGGAAATGATTTTCGGGGATTGTCCCGGGGGAAGTTCATCGTAAATCTGGCAGGTGAGCGGGCCAATTGTTTGCGTTGTTAGAGGCATGAAATCTTGAATCTTCCGAAGTATTTGTGAGGACTTTGTTTAAGGTTAATTTGTACTTTAAAGGGGTATTGTGTCGAGCCAAGAGATATTTGGCAATCGAGTGGACTGAATTACGATTCAAGTTTACATGCAATTCCACATCAAATTGATCCGATTGTCATCGAAATCGCACCAGATTGTTTTTGTTCGATTCTCCTTTGGTAATTTTGTGACAAAGAATCTTAGGCAGTAAGTTCTTTGTTGGAAGTCCTTTATCGGTGCCTGATCAGAGATGTTGCATTTCAGGAACATGCTTTGCCTTAGTTGGGAGTCATGCTATCGAGGGTTTGATCAAAGACGAGGCACAAATCTTGTGCTGATTTTGTCCACAGGAAGGGAGAATGTGATGTTTCAGCGATACATTAATTGGGCAGCCATAGCGGTGCTACTGGGGTTTGTCGTCATACAGGATCGTTCTCTGTATGCCCAACAGGTTATCAATCCTGAGTCGGTTGGCGGGAAACTGAATCGTGACTCCTTTACTCTGTGTCGTGAGATCCGTACAAAGTTTCGTGGAATCAGAGGGCAACGTACTCTGTTTCACAAGGCCTATCAGATTCATGAAATGGCGGACACGATTCAACGGATGATTGTTTTGAACGCGCCGGTTCAAGGCATGGATCAGGCATTAGACGATTTACGCATGCTGGTTGACGATCTGGATCAATCCCTTCAGTCAGGCCGATTGCCAGTTCTGCGTGATCCTGTAATCGAGCCAACGGGACCGAATGGATATGTCTTTTATGGAGGGAATGGTTACCCACAGCCCTGTTTTCAATACCAGGGATTTCCTTATCGAATGGTTCCCGAGCAAAGTCTGAGTAGACTGAACCAGACTCTAAAGGAGATGAAAGGTTCGATTGGGCTGCTACAGGCCCGGTATGCGCCTCTTTCGCGGATTGGACCGGAACGAAGGTTGTTTCCGAAGCCCCGACCGGGACTGCCTTCTGAAGTGGGAAGAGAACAACCATCAACGCCACTTCGTCAGCCTGAAGAACTTCAGTCCGAGAATGATTCCCGTTGGAAGCCTTCGCGAAAGGAGCCTTCGGTGTTTCCGCCAGCGATTCCTCCCAATCGTTCCGTTCCTTCACAGCAGGGGCCTGAATTTCTGCCGCCGTCCCCCTCGGCGGGGTGATTGTGCTTGATGAATTCGAGATGAAGAACCAGCAACGCTTGTGTTTTTCCAAATGATATATCAGACTACCTTCGAGTTTCGAATGGTTATGGATCATGTTGCTGGAAGGATACTCATGCTGGATTTTGATGCGGAAGAAGTAACGGCGTACCTGCATCAGCACATTCCAGTCACACGGGCCATGCAGATCCAAGTGTTGCCAGAGTCGAAGGATGCTTTGAAGCTGAGTGCCAAACTGGGCCCCAATCTGAATCATCAGGAAACCGCCTTTGGAGGCAGCATTGCCAGCCTGGGAATTCTGGCGGGTTGGACTTTGATTCACCTGCGACTGCGATCAGACGGCTGCCGCTATAAAATTGTGATTCAGAAAAGTGAGATGGAATTTCTCAAGCCGATTGAATCTGACTTTCTTGGCGAATGCCCTTTTCCGGACGGCCAGATCTGGGAGCAATTTTATTCCGGCTTACAACGCAAAGGACGCGCCCGGGTTGAATTGCAATCGCGCGTCACGAGAGACGATGAAGTGGCCGCCGTCATCAAAGGGACCTTCGTGGCGAAGCGATTGGAATCAGCTTGAGGTCATAGGTTAAGACTGTTCCGGCTTGTCTAGCGTATCTGCTGAACCAGGATTTAGATTTAATGTTGTCTGTTCGAGAGTTTTATCTCCGTAAAACAGATGCACGTCTCTCTGAGGAAATGCGATTTCAATTCCTGCTTTGTTAAATTCTTCATGGATAGTGGTATGCAGTTCATGGATCACCAAAAGCCGATTTTCAAGATCTGGTAGATACGCTCGAATTGTTAAATCGAGTGTGCTATCTCCAAAGGATTCGAATGTAATACTGGGGATGGGGTCTGACAGAACCCGTTTATGATTGGTAATGATTTTCATTGCCAGATCAGTCGCCTGGTTCGTGTCGGTGCCGTAGGCAACTCCTACGGTGATGGTGATGCGGTTGACAGAATCGGTCAGAGTCCAGTTCAGCAGTTTACCCGTAATAAATTCCCGGTTGGGGACGATGTATTCTTTGCGGTCCCAGTTGGTGATTGTGGTGGCACGCATTCGAATTCGTGATACGACGCCGGTGATTTCATCGACAGTGATGATATCGCCGACTCGAATCGGTCGTTCGATCAGCAGGATCAGGCCGGATACAAAGTTGGCGAAGATTTCCTGCAGACCAAAGGCCAGACCAAAAGTCAATGCGGTTGCCAGCCATTGCAGTTTTGTCCAACCCAGGCCGAGTGTTGAAAAGACAATGAAAATTCCAATCAGCGCAATCACATAGCGGGCAAGGCTGGTGATGGCATATTTCACCGGTGCATCCAGGGGGAGTCGTTGCAGTACAACGAATTCCAGAAAGCCCGGGATATTACGCGTCGCGATCACAGCAAAGATGGCTAGGATAATAGCGACTACGACATCCAGATAGGTGACGGGTTCTAGTTTTTCGATCACTTTCGTGGTCAGATTCCCATTATCGTCCGTACTTTCTTCTACGGTCTCAGTTGTGGTGAGCCAGATCCGATTTTCAAATGTATCCAGTCGATTAAAGGCAGGTAGCGTATCTCCCCAGATCCAGATGATTCCAATCAGCAGGATCACACTCATTGAAGCGTTGATCAGTTTTTTGATCTGAGAAGAAATCTTTGTCAGGTCAGCGGGGTTTTCCTCCTCAATAGTGATGCCTGTAATTCCTGCGATCTTCGCTTCTGTACTTGGATCCTGAGCCTCTTTACGGAGCGTCTGCAATCGTTCTTGATTCTGCTTATAGCTGAGTTGGCGATGGTGAATTAAAATCCAGCGGAGCAGTAATGCTCTGAATATAATGACGACGAGAAATAACCAGAGCGTGATAAAGATCAGATGAAACAGGCTCATCGCCGTAAAATAGAAGCCGATGATGGATAATAGAATGAGTGCGCAGGGAATGACGAGTGTCGAGAAATAGATGATAAATTTGAAGCGGTCGTACCAGACTTCCTGATTGTAGTTCAGGATGGACTGAAAGAGGCCGGAACGGGGGTGAAAGACCCGGCGGGCAAAGATAGTATAGACCACCAGTAGAGCAGCAAAGAAGAGGCGTTCCAGAAAGTCCTGGTTTCGATCAATTTCTTTCCCGTGCAATAAAAGTGTGACAAACAGGAGTGGGATTGAGAATGGAATAACCCAGCGAATATTTCTGCGGACATAGGAAACCGTCTGTTTATACCAGCCGAAATGCGATTCGCCGAGACCTAAAGGCCGACAGATTTGTCGAATGAGTTCCCAGAAAAATAGCAGCCAGCCTACTTGGCGCAAACTGTAGTCCACGGCTTTGACAAAAATCGGTGCGTTGGAATTGCTGCCGATTCTCCAGGCGAGGAACCAGATGAAGCCCGGCCAGACAATGGCGATAAACAGTGTGAGAAAAGCGACGCGTGCGGTAATCGCAAATTTGCGGAAGTTACTGCGGATGATTTCTTTGTTAATGATTCGAAGTTGCTGTCGCACATTATACGCCAGATAAATCAGGCTGAGGAAACAGAAAAAGGCGGTTCCATATATGATCGGATTCTTGACAACATCCTGCTGGATGGCCTGGAACAGTTGTTTCCAGTGGGTGGGAGACAGCAGCCATTTAAGCGAACCGGGAATTTGTTTGAACTCGGACGCTGAAATCGGGGAAGAACTTCTGATCCAGAAGATTCGCTCCTGGATATAATCTGAGTAAGTGCCAGTTTGCTTGACCAGCGCTTGTTCTTCGATTTGCAAATTGAGTAATTTATCAAAGTAATTTTTATTGCTTTTTATCAGCGTATCCAAGTATTCTTTCTGCTTCTCCAGTGTTTCTTCGACGATATTCTCAAGGTTGATTTCCTCTTCTTTCGTTAATCTTCTTTTGCTGTCCTGGATGATTTCTGCTGTTTTTGCTTCGGCAGTAGGAAAGTCTGCCCATGCTTCTTCCAGTTCAAATTTTTGCAACTGGACTTCATGAATAATTTGACTACGACTTTCAATATTCTGTTCACGAGTTTCGATATCGGGGAGGGTTGCCTGCTGGTTTCGGAGTAATAAACCAATGGGTCCTGTAAGGCCGATTGATTTTTCTTTCGCTTTTGTTTGAGTGAACTGCTTTTTGAGATCTTCCAGTACCTTAGTGGTTTGTGATAAATTTTGATCGACCGACTCGATTTTAGTGTTAAGGGCCTGGATCTCTTCAGCGTACTTCTGGTTCTTTTCGGCCAGAGGTTGCAAAAGTGGGTTTGTAGCGAACACTTTGGCTCTGGCTTCCTCGACTCGCATCTGGGATTCAATCGCCCGTCTGCTCTTGATCTGTTCTTTTAAGGCGTCGATGTTATCTTGTTGTTGTTTGACGAGCAGCTTTAAATAATCCTGTTTGATTCGAGGGAATCCAACCGTTTCCTCTGCGTCATAGGAACTGAGTTCGTTTTTTAAAGCCGGCTTTTCCGTTTTGAGAAGATTCAGTCGTGTTTCGAGTTCCTGTTTTCTGGCATCGCCCACGACAGCTGGCTCGTCTGCCGGACCGGGTACGGCTAATTGTTTTTGAATTTCGTTCAGCTTTTCATCAATCTCACTGGCGCGCTTTAAGGCATCCTTTTGACGATTGGGGCGACGTGCCATTTCCGCATCCCATTTCGCCAGCTCTTGTTTTGCTTCTTCCAATAAAGGCTCTGCTTGAACAAGATCCTGCTCGAGCTGGGGCAGGTTTGTGATACGCTTGTAGGAAGGGGCCGGTTTCCTGCTCAAACTTTCAATTTTGGTTTTGAGATCACTCAGCCTCTGCATCGCATTTTGGGTATTGGTTGCAAATTCGATCGTGGCTTTCTGGAAATCGTCTGATTTTTTCAGATTGGCCAGTGCTTGGTTATAAAGCTCAGTGGCTTTTTTCTGATTCTCCTCGGTCAGGTCTTTAATATCTTTGACCTGTTCGATTCGCTTTTGAATCTCCTCGGCGGTGATTAAAGGGGCATCTTTGGATGAGCTGGTATTCGCTGGCTGAGGAGGTGTCTTGGAGGGAGGCTGAGCCTGTAATTCCAGAGACGAAAACCAGGACAGAGCAATGACCAGGAGTAGAGATGTTTTTATATACTGACGACGATGAGTCATACGGAATTAACTTTTGTGAAGAATAGAGTGGTAATCAAATGCAGGTAAGCGCTGTTTCTGCGAGCGTCAGTTTAGTTGGTCGGGGCTCGATTCAGCAAGGTGTGATGCCTGCTCCCTTTGTGAAAATGCGCATTGGAGTGCAATCTTTTTCTGGTTTCGGAGCTTCATGTTTATAAAACGTACATTCGCTGCTCAGGGGTAAGCAGAGATCTCGCTTTCAGAGTCAAATCATCTATGGGTTCCAAGACAACCGTGATTGATGAGAATTGCGGCCCCATGTCTTTGGTATGCATAAGTCGATATAACATAAGATCAGAAATAAAAGAAAATCGATCAGTGAATGGGAGCCTTTCTGTCAGTGTTCAGATGGATCCTATGGCGAAACCGAATCTCAATTAAGGTTTGAGACATCGTGTCTTGTCTGAATAAGTAGAAAGGTCTTGAAAAGAAAAGACTTGACATATTCCAGGTAGGGGACAAATAATACTACTAGAGTTGTGTAGCGGCAGCTCCCCACCTTGTGACGAGCATCCTATAATTCCTCAATTTGGTATGGTATCAGTGCAAATTCATTCTTCTTTCATTGAATATGAAACACAACTGCATTGGACAACACGATGTTTAATTCGTGTCTGTCTGCTACTGTCGTTGTGGAATTTGCCTTTTCCGTGGCTCCATAACCATGATGTGAATCCTGTGGTCGCGAATAACAGCGCATGGTTGCCTTCCCATCTGGATCAATACCATACGAGCCTGGTGCAGACTCAAGCTTCCGAACAAGGCTGGCATCTGCATTTCGTGTATCTGGGGGAAGATCAGAGTAATGATCCCCTCAAAAAACGGTTTCCCGCTCAGCACTATTTCATTATCGGCGAGTCTTCCCAGTCATTGCCTGTTTGTGAATCTACACAAACTGACATTGTGCAGCAGATGTTGGAACCTGCCAGCCTGAATCGTGCTACTACGCTTTCGCACAAAGAGCTGCCCGTTCCTCAGAACCAAGCTGAGACCGGGCATTTCCTGCAGGCTTCTCAAAGCCAGTCACTTCACAATTTAATCAGCGTTTCTCTCTGCTGATTTCGATTCTCCCTGAAAGAACGTCGTTTATCTTTACAACCGGAGTTATGCGCCGATCAAGATTCGTTGATCGAAACACGGCATGATTCCTCTCTCAATTTCCGTTATTGCGGGAGAATATTACTATGAAATCACGCGTCTTTTTAATACTGACCATTATGGTGTCAGTCGTCGGAATTGGATTTCTCTGGCCTTATCTACAGGACATGATAAGCGATAATCAGCCGGCCGAAACTGATGTTACAGCAGGTACTGATGAATCCGAACAGGATTCGGCACAAATTGAACTCACTGATGAGAAGATCAAGGCGGTTCAATTCACATTTTCACAAGTTAAACGACAGTCGATGAATCAGGTTCGCGTTGTCCCAGGACGACTGCAGTACGATGATCGGAAACATGTCTCAATCAAAGCCCCTACAGAAGGAGTAATGGTTGATGTCCAGGTCAAGCCAGGCGATGCTGTAAAAACAGGACAGGTCCTTGCTGTGTTAAACAGTCCCGAGATTGGAACAGCTCGTGCCGATTTACTCCAGAAAACGGCAGAGTATGAACTGGTCCGCAATCAGTATGACTGGAAATTATTGATCCAGAATAATGTCCAAAAACTGGTTGATGCACTGTTGAGCCAGCGTACGATGGAGTCGGTCGAAAAAGAGTTTACGGATGCCAAACTGGGCAATTATCGTTCGCAGTTATTACCCGCTTATTCGCAATATCTGCTGGCTTTGACGATCGATAAGAAGTCGGCCCCATTGGCTAAGTCAGGTGCTATTTCTCTACAGACAAAACAGATGCGAGAAGCGGACGTCCAGGAATCCCGGGCGGGTCTGAAGGCGTTATGCGAGCAATCAATTTATGATGTTCGCCTGGAGCGAGATCAGATGCTGGCGAAACTCAACGATGCCGAACACCGGATGACTATCAGTCGGCAGCATCTGGAGTCGTTGATCGGATCGGGAATTGATTTGAATAGCGATGATATGAAGGCGGCAGAAAAACTGTCGCGATTGGAAATCATTGCCCCCTTTGCCGGGACGATTGAAGAGCGGACCTTCAGTCAGTCAGAACGAGTCAATCGTTCGGATTCTTTATTTACATTGGCGCAAACCGATACGCTGTGGGTGGCAGCTGATATTCGCGAATCTGACTGGGGCGCTGTTTCGTTAAACGGGGGGCAGGAACTGAGGGTCAAGGTCAACGCGTTTCCCGATCAGACATTTACGGCACGTTTGCATTATCTGGGACGCAAAGTTTCTCCTACGACGAACTCGGTTCCTTTGATTGCCGAGATCAAGAATCCGGGTGGAGTTTTAAGGCCAGGCATGTTTGCCCAGGTCATGATTCCAGGAAAAGAGAAGCCAAATGTGATTGCAGTACCTGCGAAGGCAGTACTGGATGATGCAGCCCAGGAGTTTGTCTTTATTAAAGATTCCGATCGGTTGTTTCGTCGCGTTGATATTCAATCAGGACTGAAAACCGAAGACTGGATCGAAGTTGAGCGCGGTCTCGCCGGCGGAGAACAGGTTGTTGAGGACGGGGCGTTTACCCTCAAATCCGAGCTGTTGCTGGAACGAGAAGAGTAGTTTCTCTGCGATCACGTTTCACCTGTTTTTTCTGCTTTCTGCTGGAGTTATTCTGATGCTGTCTCATTTAATTGAATTTTCACTGGCGAACCGATTCATTGTCCTGGTGCTGACATTACTCATGGCGGCTGGAGGACTCTACTCGGCCCTGCATTTGCCCATTGATGCGGTACCTGATATGACGAACGTGCAGGTTCAGGTCGTCACCGATGCCGGCTTTCTTTCCCCAGTGGAAGTAGAGCGCTATGTCACCTATCCCGTTGAAACATCAATGGGCGGTCTGCCTAAGGTGGAAGAAGTTCGTAGCGTTTCCAAATTTGGGATTTCGGTTGTCACGATTGTGTTCGAAGAAGGAACTGACCTTTACTGGGCACGACAGCTTGTGACTGAACGTATTACCGTTGCTGCCGCCGATATTCCACCCGGTTATGGGACGCCTCAACTAGGCCCATTAGCGACAGCGCTCGGGGAAATTCTGCAATTTGAAGTTCGCGGTGAAGATTATACACCGATGCAACTCCGTACGATGCTGGAGTGGGAAATTGCGCCCAAAATGCGCGAAGTTCTGGGCGTGACGGAAATTAATACGCACGGCGGTTTTTATAAAACGTTCGAAATACAGCCCAATCCGGATCGACTCAACAGCTATGGCATTTCATTGGAAGAGCTCTTCAAACGAATTGAGAATAATAATTCGATTGCCGGGGGAGGTTATGTTGTTCATAACCACGAGCAACGTTTTATTCGTGGTCAGGCACTGCTAAAGAACAAAACCGATATCGAAAACATTGTAGTACGCCACGATCCCAACAGCACACCCATTCTGGTGCGTGATGTGGCCAATGTGGAAATTGCTCCCATGACGCGGCAGGGGGCCGTGACCCGCGACGGAAGAGGAGAAGCTGTTACCGGCCTGGTGATGATGCTCATTGGAGAGAATTCGCGGGAAGTGGTCGCTGATTCCAAAGCGCGGTTGGCAGAAATTCAAAAAACGCTCCCGGAAGGAGTGACTCTGGAGATTACCTATGATCGTTCGTCTCTGATCAGCCGTACGCTTCGAACCGTGCTGACGAATCTGGTTGAAGGTGGTATTTTGGTGGTCGTGGTGTTGCTGGTCATGCTGGGTAGCTTTCGCGCAGGGCTGATCGTGGCACTGGCGATTCCTTTATCCATGTTGTTTGCGACGAACTTAATGGCGGCAACCGGCATTACCGCCAGCTTGATGAGCCTGGGGGCAATCGATTTCGGATTGATCGTGGATAGTTCCGTGATTATGGTGGAAAACTGTATTCGACGGCTCTCGATGAATAAAGAGGGGAAGCCATATCTGTCAGTCATACGTGACGCAGCAATTGAAGTTCGTAAACCAACGATGTTTGGTGAATTAATCATTGCTGTAGTGTATCTACCCATTCTGGCACTGCAGGGAACCGAAGGAAAACTGTTCCGCCCGATGGCATTAACGGTATTATTTGCTCTGGCAGGTTCGCTGGTGCTCTCTCTTACGCTGATGCCAGCACTCGCATCGCTGTCGTTGCCGAAAAAGATGACTGAGAAAGAAATCTGGTTGATTCGCTGGGTGAAGTGGATCTACCGACCCCTGGTTACCTGGACGATACGACGTCCCTGGTTAACGGTATGTGCGGCCTTACTGGTGTTTCTAATCAGTCTTCCTGTCGGCAGAAATCTGGGCGCCGAGTTCATGCCTCGACTGGAAGAAGGGGATTTGCTGGTGGAAGCAGTGCGTCTGCCGAGTGCGACGATTGAAGGCTCGGTGGAAATGTCGACGCAGATAGAGGAAGTGTTGATCAAGTATCCCGAAGTCAAAACCGTATTTTGTAAAACCGGACGGCCTGAGATCGCCAATGATGTGATGGGCGTGCATCAGACTGATGTCTGGGTCATTTTGAAGCCTCAGAAAGAATGGCCAGAGCAGAAAACACGAGATGAGTTAATTGAGCAGATGTCTGAGGAGTTGAATCGCAGTGTTCCTGGGGTGGCGTTTGGGTTCACACAGCCGATTGAGATGCGCGTGGATGAACTCGTCGCCGGTGTGAAAGCCGATGTGGCCGTTTTGTTGTACGGCGACGATTTAGCCATGCTCAGTTCTAAGGGTAAGGAAATCGAACGGGTTCTGAAAAAAGTACCAGGAGCCGTGGATGTGAAGGCGGACATTCAGTCCAGTTTGCCGACGATTCGGATTGAGCCGAAATGGGATGTGTTGGCGCGTTATGGAATGGATGCCAAAAATGTGATGGATGTCGTTTCATCGTTGGGGGGACATCAGGTCGGCCTGATCTTTGAAGGCCGCGCTCGTTTTCCGATCATTGTTCGCATTCCGCAAAAATGGCGCGAGAAAATCAATTTGTTGGAACAGTTGCCGGTTTCTAATCCGATGGGAGCCCCTGTTCCTTTGAGAGAACTGGCGGAGATCAGTTTTGAAGAGACGCCTCCTTCGGTGGAACACGAATCGAATCGTCGACGGACCTTTATTCAAGCCAATGTCAGAGAGCGGGATGTGGCCAGTTTCGTCGCCGATGCCCAAAAAGTGGTTCAAGAGCAGATCAATCTACCTGAAGGATATGAAATTCGCTGGGGCGGCGATTTTGAAAATCTGCAGTCAGCCAGCAAGCGACTGGTGATTATCACACCGATTGTTCTGTTGTTGATCTTCCTTCTGCTGCACACGACTTTTCGGTCAGTACGTCTGGCGTTATTGATCTTTCTGGCGGTTCCGATGGCGGCATCAGGGGGGATTTTTGCCCTGGCACTACGCGATATGCCTTTCAGTATTTCAGCGGGAGTAGGATTCATTGCGTTATTTGGTGTGGCTGTTTTGAATGGTCTGGTCTGGGTAAGTGCGGCTGAGAATCTGCGCGTGAAAGATCGAGTACCCGTCCAGGATGCAACGTTCCAGGCAGCGATGGCGCGATTACGGCCTGTGTTGATGACGGCGATGGTGGCCAGTCTCGGATTTTTGCCGATGGCACTCTCCCAAAGCGATGGGGCCGAAATGCAACGTCCGCTCGCTAGTGTCGTTATTGGTGGTTTGATTACTTCCACCTTATTGACCTCCCTGGTGGTTCCCGCCATTTATCCCTGGTTTGCTCCTAAATTGATTGAAACAGTCGGTGATGAGACAGGAATTTCTGGCTGAAAACGTAGGGACCTTCACACACCAGAGTTCACATTCTTAACGACACTAAATAAGGATAACCCTGTAAATGTATAAGATCTAAAAGACTCTGAAAAATTCCGGCTCCAAGCAGTGGTCTATTGGGCAGTATTGCAATGTGTGTAGTTGTGGGTTTGTTCATTTTTTAAAGGAGGTGTTTAACTGCAAAAAGTGGTTCTGGTTCCTCGGAATGATCGAAAACAGAGCTCAATATATAAAAATAACCTAGGTTTCATGAAATCGTATTGCACTCACAGGTTTTAAAGCGAGCATTATGAAACCGATTTTTGAATCGAATGAATCCCTCAATCAAGAGAGAGACGCGGAAAATTTAGTCCATTTTTCGTGGCCGTTGATCCCATTAATGGGAATCGTGATCGTCATTGTCTTTGGCATCTTTGTTCTGGTCTACGAACTGAAGCACGTTGCACTCACACGTCATGTGATTCACGGTGATGTTGCGCGTCAGGCTTTGTCCGGAAAAGTAGCAATCGATGTTTTACAGTGCCGGCGTTTTGAGAAGGACGTATTCCTGAACATAAGACAGCCGGGTCAATTTGATTCGTACCTGAAGAGATGGCGCAGCGCCTGGAATAAACTTTCGATTGATACCGATTTTCTCAGCAGACAGATTGGGAATGAAGAAGAAACGCGTTTGCATAAACTGCTGAACGATTCTGTGGAACAATACCGCTTACAGTTTTTGGCTGTGGTGGCACAAATAGAGTCTGGGAAGATCGATTCGCCTGAGCAGGCGAATCTGGCGATGGCACCTTTCAAAGACGAGATGCGAGAGCTGATCAGATCATCGTCTCGACTAGCCGTTGATAGTGCCACACACGTGACGAAGAGTGGTAGCGAACTTGTCTGGCGTGGGGCCGTCAGCGTGGCGGTTGTCTTTTTCATGACTGTTGCTCCAGGTGTGATTCTCCTGGTTTTATTCAGAAAATATAATCTGCGGCTGATGACGGCCAATGACCAGCTTCAGACTTATAATGCGGAACTAAAACAAAGCGAAGAGCAGGAAAAAGAGGCCCGTGATCAGGCTGTTCAGGCCAAAGTTGAAATTGAGCAGGCGTTATCAAAAATTGAGTCACAGCGTAAAGAACTGGAACAGAGCGAACTGCAATTTCGAACTCTTGTAAACAATATTCCGGGAGTCACTTTCCGCTCACATGTGGATGAAGATCGAACATTGGAATTTATCAGTGTGACCGTTGAAGAACTCGTAGGATTCCCGGCTAAAGATCTGGTTCACAATGCTGTCCGGACCTTTGCCAGTATCATTCATCCTGAAGATGTCTCTAAGGTCCATGCTGCGGTGCGCGTTGCCGCTGAAGGACAAAAATCGTTTCAAGTCGGATACCGGGTTGTGCGGGCAGACGGGCAGATTCGATTTGTCTGGGAACAGGGACAGGTTTCCGCTGACAGCAAGAATGGCGTGATGGTGGATGGTGTCGTGTTTGACGTCACCGAACGCAAAAAAGCCGAGATTGAATTACGCAAAAGCAAGGAAGTCTTTGAGCGTGCCTCACTGCTGGATAAATTAACGGGTCTGCCGAACCGCGCGCTGTTCCATGATCGCTTGAGCCAGGTAATCCAGAAATCTCGGAGAGAGTTGAATTCCAATTATGCAGTGATCTTTCTGGATTTTGACCGATTTAAAATGGTCAATGACAGTATGGGACACGATGTAGGAGATATGTTACTCGTCGAGATCGGCACGCGATTACGAAATCAATTGCGTTGTACCGATTCGATCAGTCGACAAGTCGCAGGGCATACTGCGGGAAGACTCGGCGGAGACGAATTCATTATTCTATTGGATGGAATCAGAAATACAGAGGAAGTGGTTACGGTAGCCGAACGTCTGTTGATTGATTTTGCCCGTCCATACAACTTGAAAAATCACGAAGTCTATTCGACGGCCAGCATGGGCATTGTGATCGGAAATAAACATTACAAACGAGCGGAAGATGTGATTCGTGATGCCGATACCGCGATGTATGAAGCGAAGCGGATGGGGAAAAGTCGCTATGTAATTTTTGACGATTCGATGCGCAAACGTGTGATGCGAGAAATGATGTTGGAAAATGATCTCCGAAAGGCGATCGAATATAATCAACTGGCATTGTTTTATCAGCCGATTGTCTCACTGGATAGTGGGGCGGTATGTAGTGTCGAAGCATTGATTCGCTGGAATCATCCCCAGCATGGAATCATCAGTCCTGGTGAGTTTATTCCGATTGCCGAAGACTCTCAGCAGATCATCGAGTTGGGAGAATGGGTCTTGAGAGAAGGCTGCCGGCAATATGCCGACTGGGCAGAGCGTCTGGAATATAAGACACCGTCGATGATCAGCATTAATCTCTCGCGGAAACAATTCGCCTGCCCGCTTTTAGTTCATACCGTTCAACGGACATTAGAAGAGTTTAATGTCGCCCCCAAGCATATTCAGTTGGAAGTCACCGAAGATGCTTTCGCTTCTGATATCAAATCTGCCATTCAGGCAATGAAAGATATCAAGGAGATCGGGGTGAAGCTGGCTATTGATGATTTTGGTATCGGACGCTCTTCGTTTGCGTCGTTGAACCAGTTCCCCGTGGATACTCTAAAAATTGATCGCTCATTGATTGCAGAAGTCAAACGGACCAAAGGTATGGCGGCGATGATCAATTCACTCGTTGTGCTATCAGAAAATCTGGGTATCATGCTGATTCCGGAAGGGATTGAAGAAGAGAGTCAGGTTGTTGCCCTGCAAAAGCTGGGATGCCATTTGGGACAAGGGTATTATTTTGGACGTCCAATGCCAGCTGAAAAATTAGAAGAGTATCTGCTGAAGCAGCCGAGTGCCTGTTTCAACTCCATTCCACAAATGGCATAAGCCAATTTCTTGGGCCGTTTAAGGGGCATTGACTTCCGATACGGAGAGCGGACAGGTAGTCTCTGCTTTATGCGGGGACTCGAAGGAATTCGCTAAATAACGGAGGATCGCCAGATCTCCTGATATCAATTGACACCGATGCGACTGTTCGTTACTCTGGTGGGACGCGTTATGTATATGTGACGTAGTCCTGTTCTGAAGGGGAGCGAATGAAAACAGCCACGACGAGTGTTCCTGCGCTGGAGCGGGGGCTGGATGTTCTGGAAGCGTTGAGTCAGGTCTCGGAAGGTTTGGGCATCAGTGAGCTGGCATCACGGCTGTCGCTGAATAAAAATTCGGTCTTTCGAATTACGCATACGCTGACTGATCGTCAGTATCTGGAACGTGACCCACTGACCAAGCGCTTTCGCTTATCGACCAAATTCCTGGCATTAGGGCTGCCTCAGGTAGGCGATGTGAGTCTGGTCGAAGAAGCCCTGCCTTTGATGCGGGAACTGCGTGATGAGACACGCGAAACCATCCAATTGGGAATTCGCGTTGGCGATGAAGGCGTGATCATCGAACAGGTGAGCGGTCTGCATCCGCTGAGAATTGCCGTCGATGTGGGGCTCCGCTTTCCCTTGCATAATAACGCACCGGGCAAGGTACTACTGGCATTTCAGGACCCTCAAGATGTTGAAACGACAATTGAGCGGATTCCCTTAACAGCGGATACGCCACG
This sequence comes from Gimesia fumaroli, assembly GCF_007754425.1. NCBI lineage: Bacteria > Pseudomonadati > Planctomycetota > Planctomycetia > Planctomycetales > Planctomycetaceae > Gimesia > Gimesia fumaroli. The sequence goes on along the minus strand of NZ_CP037452.1, from coordinate 4,367,693 downwards.
TACGATTTCTGACCCCGATGCATTGAAAACAGAATGCGAGCAAATTCGTGTTCGCGGTTACTCGACAGATTATGCCGAAGCCGATGAAGGCATTCACTGTATTGCTTCCCCCATTCTGGATCGGGAAGAAAAGTTGCTTGCCGTAGTCTGGGTTTCGGCTCCGTCGAAACGCATGCCTAAGAGTCTGTTTGCCAATGTGGGAAAACAGATCTTACAGTGTGCGGAAGAGATTGCCGGGAGGCTCAACCGATGAATGGACTTCGTGCCGTTTTACTTTTATTGATCGTCTTACTGCCAGTCGATCTTGTCTGTGCAGATGAGAACGCTTTCTTTCGTGATTCTGTTGAGCCCCTGCTGAAGAAACATTGTTTTGAATGCCATTCTCATTCAGCAGGCGTCATGGAAGGAGAGTTGACTCTGGACTGGCAGAGTGGGTGGAAGAAGGGGGGAAGCCGGGGAGCCGCGATTGTCCCCGGTGATCCAGCTGGAAGTCTGCTGATCAAAGCGGTACGACATAGTGATCCCGATTTAAAAATGCCCGATGAAAAGCTGCCTGAAAAGGAAATCGCGATTCTTGTTGAGTGGGTAAAAAAGGGGGCACACGATCCTCGAACCGCAAAACCAGTCGTTGATCTCGCGAGTGCCACCGATTGGTGGTCGCTCAAACCGCTGGTCCGTCCCACTGTTCCCGGCGATGGGACAGGGAATCCCATAGATGCGTTTATTCACGCGCGTCTAAAACAAGAAGGTTTAACTCCCTCACCCGAAGCAGATCAACGCACGTTGATTCGTCGCTTGATGTATGATTTACACGGACTGCATCCCACTTATGAAGAAGTAGCGGCGTTCATGGCCGATCAAAGGCCAAACGCTTATGAAAATCTGTTAGAGCGGCTGTTGAAATCGCCGAGGTACGGTGAGCGCTGGGCGCGGCACTGGCTCGATACCGTGCATTATGCTGACACGCATGGGTTTGAGCATGATGTCTTTCGTCCCCATGCCTGGCGGTATCGAGACTATGTGATCGATCGATTGAATCGGGATATTCCCTGGGCACAATTTATTCGAGAGCAACTGGCGGCTGACCACTTCTTTCCGAAGTCTTCCCAATTGACGGTCGCGCTGGGGTTCCTCGGGGCGGGGCCCTATGATTCCAGTGCCGCCGCGACGGCTCCCAAATCGTTTGAATACCTGGATCGCGACGACCTGGTAACACAGACGATGGGGGCCTTCACGAGTACCACTGCTAATTGCGCCCGCTGTCATACGCATAAGTTTGATCCGATTACACAGGCCGACTATTTCTCGCTACAGGCGGTGTTTGCCGGGATTGGCAAAGGAGATGTCCCGTATGATGCCGATCAGGCAGTCGCAGACCAGCGCGCACATTGGCAGTCGGTTAAAGTTGCCGCACAGCAGAAGAATGCAGGTCTGCTTTTAAAGCCGGACAATCTGAAGCTGGTCGCAGAATGGGAACAATCGCGTGGTCCGAAACCGCATTGGTTGACTTTAGAACCGGACGTCTTTGTTTCGACGAATGGCGCGACACTGAAACGCCAACCTGATGCCTCTGTGCTTTCGACAGGGCAACCTCCTGATCAGGAAACGATTGTTGTGACCGCGAGTACCACGCTCTCGACGATCACTGCAGTTCGACTGGATCTACTGACCGATGATTCATTACCGCACAAAGGACCGGGGCGGGCACACAACGGGAACCTGCATCTGAGTGAATTCGAACTGCGTCTCTTTCTCCCCCATGCCGAGGAAGGGCAAGTAGTGCCGATTCGTCAGGCGACGGCCGACTTCAATCAGGCAGGCTGGACCATCCAGCATGCCCTCGATGGAAATCCGAAAACCGCCTGGGGTATTTATCCGAGTGTGGGAGTTGGTCACTATGCCGTATTTGAATTAAAAACTCCGCTCAGTCTTGAGCCGGGTTCTCGTCTGGCGGTGACCTTGAAGCAGATCCATGGTGGCGCGCATATTATCGGTCGATTCAAGTTGACCGCGACCGATGCACCCAAGTTGAATGTCATCGCTTTACCGGCAGAGGTCGAAACGGTGCTGACTGTGCCAGTAGAACAGCGAACGCCTGAGCAACAGACGTTGCTGGCGGCTACTGTGTTGGAGCATCGTGCCGATCAGGAACTGGAAAAACTTCCTCCGAAAGTTCATGTCTACGCGGCTGCTTCTGCCGCGGCGAATGCACCGGGAACGGCGACGTTTCCTCAACTTCGCGAAATCCGAATCTTATCACGCGGTGATCTTGAAAAACCCCGCGAGGTGGTTGGGCCCGGCGCATTAACGGCGTTATCACCTTTACCGGGACGATTTGATTTGCCGCCCGGTCATCCCGAGTCGGCACGTCGCGCAGCACTCGCTGACTGGCTTGCTGATCCAAAGAATCCACTCACCTGGCGGAGCATTACGAATCGCGTCTGGCATTATCATTTTGGTAAAGGCTTGTGTGATACGCCGAACGATTTTGGACGCATGGGGGGCACGCCGTCCCATCCTGAATTACTTGACTGGCTGGCGTGCGAATTGCGAGACCATAACGGTTCGCTCAAGCACCTGCATCGCCTGATCTGTAACAGCAATACGTATCAGCAGTCATCAGCCTATCAACCGCAGTTGGTCAAACTTGATCCGGAGAATCGTCTGTTGGCCCGCATGTCCAGGCAGCGGCTGGATGCCGGGACTTTCAGAGATGCTGTCTTACAGGCTAGCGGGAAACTCGATTTTACAATGGGCGGACCGGGAGTCGAATATTTTACGAAAACGCCCGGTCCCCAGGCGACACCGGTGCTGCACTATGACAAGTTCGATCTCGACAGTCCGGGCGCCTATCGGCGGAGTATTTATCGCGTCGTCTGGCGCGGGATTGCTGACCCGCTGATGGATGCGCTGGATTTTCCGGATCTCGGATTGCTGGCTCCCGTGCGCGGGTTTTCTGCGTCCCCTCTGCAGTCGCTGGTGTTGTTCAACAATCGATTTGTCTTGCATCATGCACAGAAAATGGCGGAACGGGCAGAGAAGTCTGCCGACAGTGTATCTGATCAGGTGAAGCATATCGTATTGTGGACGTGGCTGCGCGAGCCGACACCTGATGAGTTGAAATCAATGACGAAGTTAGCAAACGAGCATGGTTTGGCGACGGTCTGTCGTCTGGTATTAAACAGCAATGAATTTCTTTTTGTTGAGTAACGGCGAGGACACGGAACATGAATCTTCCCATTTCAAGACGTGAATTGCTGACTCGTTCGGGAGGCAGTTTTGGCGCTGCCGCGCTGGCCTGTTGGTTAGGGCAAGCATCGAATGCAGCGCCGTCTGCTGATTTGAACGGGGGGCTGCATCATCGTGCGAAAGCGAAGCGGGTCATTCAGTTGTTTATGAATGGCGGCGCCAGCCCGATGGATACGTTCGACTACAAGCCGGAACTGGTGCGACTGCATGGTCAGAAACTGGGACCGAAAGAAAAGCCAGAAGGCTTCACTGCCGCCGCTGGTGCGGTGATGAAGAGTCCCTTTGAATTCAAGCAATATGGCGAAACGGGTCGCTGGGTCAGTTCGGTATTTCCGCATCAGGCGCAGATCGTTGACGAACTGGCGTTCCTGATGGCGATGACGACCAAGACCAATGTGCATGGCCCGGCGAGTTACATGATGAATACCGGGTTTATGTTGCCCGGTTTTCCCTGCCTGGGGGCCTGGATTTCTTACGCTTTGGGGAATCTGGCGGACAATCTGCCCACATTCGTCGTGCTGCCGGACACGCGGGGGCTGCCTTATAATCAGAAAGGAAACTTCAGCTGTGGGTTTCTGCCGGCCAAACATCAGGGAACGCTGGTCAACGCGACAAGCAAAACGCCGATCCCGAATCTGTTTGCCGATCCGCAGTATGCGTTTGCCAGTGGCAAGGCCGACAAAGATACGTTCGCACTGCTGCAACAGTTGAATCGAAAACATGCAGAGCCGCGGTCCGATGATTCGCGACTTGAAGCCCGCATTGCCGCCGGTGAACTGGCGGCGAAAATGCAGTTGAGTGCCCCGGAAGCCTTTGATTTGTCTCGTGAGACGAAAGAGACGCACGCCGCCTATGGTCTGGATCAGAAGGTGACGGAAGATTTTGGCAGACGTGCGCTACTGGCGCGGCGGCTGCTGGAACGGGGAACGCGGTTCGTGCAGGTCTGGAGCGGTCCCCAGGGGGCCGTCAATAATTGGGACAATCACGGCAATATTAAAACCGAGTTGCCTGCGATCGCGAGTAGCGCTGATCAACCGATTGCCGCACTGTTCCGGGATTTAAAAGCCCGCGGTCTGCTGAAAGATACGCTGGTGATCTGGACGACCGAATTCGGACGCACGCCCTTCGCACAAGGGAGTGAAGGCCGCGATCACAATCGGGGAACCTTCGTCACCTGGCTGGCCGGCGCGGGGATCAAAGCGGGAGCCACACACGGTAAAAGTGACGATCTGGGCTACCAGACGGCGGAAGGAAAGACGTACTGCTATGATCTACATGCGACCATTCTCCATTTGCTGGGCATCGATCACACTCGGTTGACCTTTCGTACCGCCGGCATCGATCGCCGTCTGACTGACGTGCATGGTCATGTCGTGCATGACATTTTAGTTTGATTCGAGTACTATCCTAATAAAAAATAGATGAGGATAAATAGGAATGGCTAATCCGGAGCACGTCTATCTAATAAAGCAATGTTCTGATGAAAAAATGAAAGAGGAGATAACTTCCGACGATGTCCCAATGCCCGTCATGGATCTTACAGGTTTATTTTTAAATGATGCTGATCTCAGCGGTGCTGATCTACGAATGTTGAGTTTAAATTGTAATGTCTTAGAAGGGGCTAATTTAAGAGGCGCGAATATTAGTAAGTCAGATTTAAGATTTGTCAATCTGGAATATGCTGATTTAGCGGAGGCTAATTTGAGCGAAGCAGTTATGTTTGGGATCTTCTTGACGGGAGCAAATCTAACGAATGCAGATTTAGCCAAAGCAAAATTGCATAGTTCAAAATTAGATCAAGCCATTTTCAAAAATGCGAATTTGAGCGGCACTTTGTTAGGCAGTGCGAATTTAGAAGCAGCAAATTTATGGGGTTCTAATTGTTGCGGTGCCAAAATGAGAAATACAAAGTTAACTAACGCTGATTTGACGGACGCCAACCTCGAAAACGCCGATTTAAGAGGAACGATATTCAGTGGTGCCGATCTCACAGGAGTAAATCTTAAAGATGCTCATGTAGAATCTCGCGATTGGCTTGATGAACTTAAGCGGTGTGATCCTCCAGTAAAGGGGTTTCGAGCAGATGACTGGTCAGTTCATGTGGAACTGGATGATCTCGAAATTGAACTTTGTACAATAGTGCGAGCATAGAAATTGGTATCACCTACCAGTAAATGAACTTCGGAAATCAATTTCATTGACACACTAGTCCTACAAAACATTGTATTTCTTTTTCCGTCGATGGTATGATGGTGTCTACGCAGATCAGAGTGTGCCCGCTCTGATTTTTCTTCAAGGCTTTGCTTGAAAGGGACCAGAACTGTGCAGTGGAACCGACGCGATTTCGTACAGGCAATGATGGGGGCTCCGTTTGCTCTGACTCTTTCTTTGACTCAAACCAGAAAGATTACGGGAGGCGAAACCAGAGTTGTAGGCGTTTCGATTCCTGTGATTCAGGAGGGGGAAGATCTCTTCGCGTACATCGAGCGCGTCAAAGGAGCATTCGATCCCACACTGTATCGGCAGGTCCTTGGTGCAGCGAATGAATTCAAGGAAGGCGATCAGATGATCGGCGTGGCGGCCATCGATGATCAATCTCGAGACAACGCCCGGCAACTGATTGAACGGACCCGGATTCAAGATCTGAATGCGCATCCTGTTTTTGAGGACGAGCTGCATCAAATGATTGTAAAGGGACAGTCACCCGAGGCACATGATCGTGCCGCGAAAATGACGGTCGGCGAATTGAAACAGCTTCTGCTCACGCAAAAAGAAGCGGCCATCAAAGCGGTGGCACCAGGGCTTTCCAGTGATGTGATTGGCTGTGTCGTCAAGTTGATGAGTCAACAGGAATTGATTGCCGTGGGCGCGAAAGTCTTTAATCCGCTGCCCGGCAGTCAGATTGGTGCAAAGGGCTATCTGGGAGCACGGATTCAACCCAACTCACCCACTGACAATCCGGACGATATTTTCTGGCAGGTTCTGGACGGCTGGTCTTATGCAGTGGGTGATGTCGTGCTGGGGACGAATCCGGTATCCAGTGAGCCCGAATCGGTGCGGGCGGTGGAACTGGTTCTGCGTGATCTGCTGGTCACGTTTGGGGTTGAGGATGTGATGCCGCATTGTGTGCTGTCGCATATTGACGTGCAGGCAGAGGTGGAACGTCAGAGTCCGGGGAGCACGGCCCTCTGGTTTCAAAGTATTGCCGGCAGTGATGACGCGAATAAGACGTTCGACATCAGTCTGAAAAAGATGCGCGACTATGCCCGCTCGCGGACGGGGAAATATGGCTTGTATTTCGAAACCGGGCAAGGGGCCGACTTCACCAACGGTCATAGTCACGGTTTTGATATGGTACTGCACGAGTCGCGGAAATACGGCTTCGCCCGTGCATTGACCCACGAAGTCGCTGCGGCTCAAAAAGCAGCAGGCAAAACACCGGCCCCCTGGGTGCACTTGAATGATGTGGCCGGGTTCATCGGACCGGAAGTCTTTCGCACGCGGGAGCAGTTAGTGCGCTGCTGTCTGGAAGACATCGTGATGGGCAAACTGCATGGCTTGACGATTGGCCTGGATGTCTGTTCGACGCTGCATATGGACGTGTCGCTGGATGACCTGGACTGGTGTCTGGATCAGATTATGCCCGCCAATCCCGCCTATCTGATGGCACTACCGACGAAGATTGACCCGATGCTCGGTTACCTGACCACGGGATTTCAAGATCATGTGCGGATTCGTGAAAAATTCGGCACGCGGGTCAACGATGCGATGTGGGCCTTCTTTCAGAAACTGGGTGTGATCGACGCCGACGGCAAACCGACAAAACACTTCGGCGATCCGACGTGGGTGTATCTGCAATATCGCCGTAAGAAGGGAGATACGCGGAGTGACGCCGCGATAATCAAAGCGGGCCGTCAGCAGTTAGCAGAGATCCGCAAGCGGGGTGTGTTCATCGCGGAAGGATTTGGACAGAAACCTTCTGAGTTGAATCCGGCATTGAAAATCGAGATCGACCAGATCTATCAGGACGCCAAGAAAAGTATCTGGGCCGAGTTGAGTCCCGCCTTTGTTGCCGGCGTGCCGAGTGTGCTTCCCGTCAAGACACAGTCCAACGACCGGCTGGAATACATTCTGCATCCCACCACAGGTGAGCAGCTTTCGAAAGAATCTCAGACCGCGGTTCAACAACTGCGACAACAGCACGGCGACAAGTATAACGTACAGATCGTGATCTCCGACGGCTTGAATGCGCTGTCGATCATGGATGAAGGGCAGCTGGAACCATTTCTGAAAGAACTCCGATCTCAGTTGCAGGCAGCCGGTTTTCGGCCAGCGGAGCAGAACATCGTCGTTCGGTCGGGGCGTGTCCGCGCCGGCTATCGGATCGGCGAAATGCTGTTCGGCGGTCTTGCGGACAACCGGGCGATTCTGCACATCATCGGCGAACGCCCCGGCACGGGCCATCATACCTTCTCCGTTTACATGACATCCCCCACTGGGGCGGTCTGGGGACAAGCAGGCCAGGTGGATCACAACATCACCCGCGTCGTATCCGGTATCGCAACCACCGCCCTCAAACCAACGAAGGCCGCCCAGGATACCGTGCGGATTTTGCAGCAGATGAATCTGGGGTGACTACACGGTCTTCTTGGGGTTTTCAAAACACAAAAAGGACCAAACTGGTTGTATTGAATGTAACTGTGTGGTCGATGTGTAAGCGAACATCGTTCTACTTAGTGTGTCACAAAGAATAGTTAAGATCTGAGAATACAATGGCACTTTTATAGAATGCTGGAAGAACAATGTTTACCACGGAAGATAAGGATTACCAAGATTCCAAGCTTATCAAACAGGGTAAGAAAATACGGTTATTTCCCTTTGATGAGTTAGCAGAGTGGATCGAGGCAACCTATGGCACGCCAGTGTTGAATATTGGCTATGAAGTGATCTCTCCGTTCAAACAACCGCGGTTGAATGTGATTTTCGAGTTTACCAGCGAGGCTGAAAAATTCCGTGATGGGTCTCTGAATTATGATTCTGATAAGCAGGATGCGATCTTGGTTGCATTTAAAGAGATCTTAAAACGTAATGATTCTCAATCTCTATCATTCTCACAGAGAATACTCAGAAAAGTGGGTGTTGAAAAATATCAGACAAAAAATATGTTCGTTATTTTCACATCCTTTGAGATGGATGCACGAGACGAAGTCCGTTCTCATGTCAAAGAATCTGAAATCGACGATTTGATCAAGAGTATGCACCGCCGGGAAATCTGGCAATTCTCGTATGGGAGTTTCTTCTTTTACACCGACGACCAAGTTGAGCGGGCCAAAAGTGATGGAACATATGAGCGGTTGGCTGATGCCTTGTTTCGACTCTTGAAAAAATACGATGAATTCGATTATTTTCAGCGTGATTCGTTTAATGTTGAACTCGATTCGAAAGAGAACTTTGATAATAATTATCAGGGAAATTGGTTCTACTATTCTCGAGATCATGGTTGGTAACTAGAAACAGTCCCGGCTCAGCTGCTGATCTTGTGGGAAGTGAAATCACAGGAAACCAATACTGCACTTTGATGGAACTCGGGTTTGCTTATTGCAGGCTGTTAATCAGTTTAGCCAGTCGCCAGTCAGCCTGACTGGCTCTCATGGATGGGATTGCTGGCATAGTACCAGGCAAACGCGATGCATTGCGAAAATAAGACCAGGGCAACAACCAGAGAAATACTGCGCAGAAAAAACGGTTCACATAATAATACCAGTTGAGACAATAAAGAAACCGGTAATGCACTACCTCATCTATAGGGAGAAACCTGATGTTAATACAAGCAGGTTAGGTGTGTGTTTATATAAAATTCATAATCTGTATCCGATTAAAAATGTTTCTTCTGAGAATGCCAAGGTCGGTTCGAAACAGACTTCCTCTCAATTACGAGAAACGGAGAGATCACTTCATTCCGCATGTTGACCTTGTATCGGGCCGATTTATAATCGCCATGATACCTCTGTCTCCCGACTGCCAAATCATGATTGAGGATGAGTTCTTATGTGTGTACCGGGTAAACGCGTTGGTCTTCTTTCTGCCGTTCTGGCTCTCTGTGTTCTTGTTTCGCCGCATGTGCTCCTGATGGCCCAGGAATCGAAGGACGCCGCAACTAAGCCGGTGCCGGGAGAGGAGTTGCCCGATCTGGAAGCACGCCTGCGTGCCGTCAAAGGCATGGAGAAACAAGCGGGTGAAGATCAACTGAGTCTGCATGAGCTGGTTCGGCAGGAAAAGTATGCGGCGGTCATTGGGCGGATCCGTGCAGGCGCTGATCTAAGTGCGCTGGATGAGCAGGGACAGGCTCCTTTGCATATTGCGATTACGGAGCGTCAAATCACGATGTCGCTGATCCTGGTTAATAACGGGGCCGATATCCATCAGAAAAATCAGCAAAATCTGACGCCCCTGGATCTGGTGAAACAGGATTCCGATCCGGAGAGTGCCGCGGAGATGATCTCGTTACTCGAAAAACGATTTGCACTGGTGAAAGCGGGGAAGCATAAAGTCCCGCGACCGGAGCGGACTCGCCCGGTTTCGGTCTGGCTGGAGCCGTTGAAAGCCCATCACGCGAAACTTAAGAAAATCGATGAACGCTTCCGGATTCTGGGCGCAATGCAGACTCTCCCTCCGAAAAAGGATGTGAAACAACAGGGGGAACTGCTGGTCGCTGCCGCGCAAGCCGCCTGTGCGTATCTGGATCAATATTCGAATACGAACCGGGGGCCGCGACGCGGTCTGTTTGAAGAACGGGAACTGGTGCGCGAGATGCGTGCGATGATGGAACGCTCGACCATTATCCTGCAGCAGCTTTCACAGTTGCAGATGCCTCAGGATAAAGATGCGGGATATGCGGCCCGTTCCCGGAGTGTTGCCCATGAGGCGGTGTTATTTTATCTGAAACAGGAAGTGGAAGAGAAACTCGACCAGGAAGGGTTGGGGGCGTTCATCAAATCAGAACATCTGCAGATGTTCCGAGATCGCTCTACCCAACAGATCGAGAAATCGATGAAGGGTTACCTCGATCAGCAATTGCAGCAGGTCATTGGCATTCGGCTCAATGATATGAAGTCGCTTCAGGCGGCCGCACGGGCCAAGGTGCGGAATGAGATTAAAGCCCAGGTGGCCAAATTGGTCATGAATATTTCCAGCTATCATTTGGTGATCCGTTTTGCGCAGGACGTGGTGCTGGAGTTGCTTGAAGAAAAATTGTGGCCTAAAATTCGCGAGGAGTTGCGACCGAAAGGGAATCTGGAAGCCCGCACCAGGGCTTCGGTGGCGACGTTAGAAAAGTCTTACGAAGAACTGGCAGAATTAAGCAACCAGGATCCTACCACGCTGGATCTGCGCGAAGCATCCAAAGTTCTCCGCCGGGCCGAGGGGCGGGAGAAGGCGATGAAATATCTGCTGAAAGATGCCAAAAAAGCGAAGCGTCAGGATCTGCTGGACGAGCTGGAAACGACGCAGAATATGTTAAATCTGCGCTACAATCTGGTGACTTACCAGTTCATGCTCAGGGAAGACAACCAGGTTGCCGAGCAGGTGAAAGACGAAAATACAATCATGAAAGGCCTGCTGGAAGTGGCCCGCTATCTGGTGGGGCATATTTCCGATTCGAATCTGGTGCTGCTGGGAGTCGATTCTCCCCGAACGACGTCCTCTTTCACTATTTTTCCAACAGTCATGGAATTCGATCAAAAAGGTTACCAGCGCGAGCAACTGAGCCGACCGGATATCACCGTCAAAAAGAAGCGGTACTATAAGGTCTGGGAAAAAGAATATGTAGTGCGGAGCAGACTGAAAGGTCGCACGCTTTACAGCTACCGTTTCTGGAGGCCCGCGCGCGGCGGACAAATGATGTCGCGAATGGGGAACGATGCCTGGATCTGCGGCATGACCCCCGGCATGCATGTCGTCCAGGCGCGTGTGGTGACGCTGGACGGGGAAATCTACGACTTTGAATATGAATTAGAAGTCCGACCTCTTTCAAAACGCGATCAGGATTTGATCAATTATGCTTACCAGAAAGTTAAAAAGGAACGAGCCAATTTTACCCGCGCCGATTCAGCCGAGGAAAAAGCCCGTGTGGCCCGTTACTACAGCGGTGCGCTCACTTCGTTGATGTACACGCTGATGCGTTATGGGGGAGAAAAGAGCTGTGAGGTGCAGCGCTTCCTGGATGAGTGCAATGCCGTCGCTTCGTTCATGCTGAAGGGCGAACCGGATGAAGGGCGGACGTTAGAGGCTCAGTACATTAAAACGATGGCTGCCATGTGTCACATTTGTAAACAGCGGGGAACACCGGAATTCTTCGAGAAAGCGAAGCAGTATACAGCCCAGGCCGAGAAGGTGCAGGCCCGCCCCGGACTCAGAAAAACCCAAGAGATGGCGGGCTGCTACGATGCCTTGAAACAGATGTCGGTGACGATCTTCAATGATGTTGCGGAAGGACGCAACTATCATGAAAAATCGATCCAGGCCAAACTCAACGCGGGGATCCGGCTGTTTGACATTGACTGGTTACGCAGTGAGTTTCCGAAGCAAATTAAAGTGCCTGAGAAAACAAAGGAAGTCACGTCGAAAGAGTGAAAGTCTTTTTTAAGCAGTCAGGAGTAGTCTGCCGTTCCTCAACGATTGATATCTGGGAGGTTCTACATTGAAGAATCAGAAATTGGATTTCCTCGTGGTTTATGTTTGTCTGATGGAAAGTCATACCATCTGAAACGGATGCAGTACGCTGACAGGAAGAAGGTTTAGGTTCATTGAACATTCTTGATCAGTTCTGCCAGTCGCCAGCCTGACTGGGCGGCTCGTTTGGCGGCGATGGTGCCGGCCTGCTGGTAGTAGCTTTTCGGCAGTGAAGTCAGCTTTTGGAATTTACCGTCGGTTACTTCACTCTTTAGAGCGGCATCCAGAATTTCAGAGCAGTAGGCTTTTTCGCGGGCCAATTCATGGCTTTCGTTGATCCAGGTAGAGAAGTCCATCTGCTGTGTTGCTTTCTCGCCGAGTTGTTTCATTGCCGGATTGCGGGCAATGCCGACCGCGTGGCCGACGATGTCGGAATATTTGAAGCTGTTTCCCAGTAAGCCGTCCCATTGGGAATGCAGATTGGATTTGCCAATGCGGATGCTGTTGCCGCCTAGATCGCCTTCGGGAAACGTCTTTTGGGAGAACAGAGCCGAGGAATGCAGAGGCTGATGACTGTCGCCGGTCAGGTGCATGATCCAGCAGAGGTAGACGGCTTTGTCCGCTTTACTGACGGCGGAGTCTTTCATTTGCGTCACACAATATTCGAGTGCCTGCAGGATGTTAAACTGCGTTGGGTCGTCGCCTTCTTTAATCGACGTTGCAATATTAGTAGGAAGAATCGGGCTGAGGAACTGTTTCGACTCTGCATTCAGGTAGATCGGCTGGTTGATGTAGTGCCAGGTTCCGTGGTGATACTTTTCGCGATTTGCATCATCAAATCGGCGGGCAATATCGGGCCAGGTCGCAGCACGCATGAAGAGCCAGCGGTTCTGGATTGCTGGACTTGCTGTTTTGATGACATCTGGCATTCGCGATTGAAAATCCTGTTCGTACCGGGGATGCTGTTTCAGTAACTCCACCATTGCCAGTTGCGTTGCGGGTTCCAGTTGATCATAGGCGATACTCGCAATGATGCGATGCCCGGCAAAGTTCCAGGCGTGTGCAAAACATTGTGAAAACAAAACCAAGACAACAATCAGCGGAATGATTCGCAGTGAGTAGCGTTTCACGGTTAGAACACCTGATGAGAGGAATGAAAATGAGAATCGAAGTCTCATCTATAAAGAATCTCCTGAAGAGAATACAAGCAGCGAACGACTCGGTTTATCAAAAATTCATAATCGTCCGATCGTATCAATGCTAGTTTTCAGCATCCTGTTCACTACGGTTCGAAAATGCTTGATACTTCCGGCAGGGGTGTCTAGACTGAAAGAACATGTAAACTCCTCACCCCGGTTAGATGCATCGTGGCGCCCGATCACATTGCGACTCCCACCGTCATTCATGAAAAGAACCCGGTACCATGCAGTTCTTGATACGAAGCCTTAGCGTTCTCGTCTTGCTCACGACCTCTCTATCTCAGATCTCAACAGCGGCTGACGGAACATTTCCCGTAGAATCAAATCTGAAAGCCGGCGTTGCCAAAGTGGACATCACGCCTGCGGAAGTCAAACAACTGGAAGTCGTGGGGCATCGTCGCAAGGTGACTGGCGTTCGTGATCCTCTGCGTGCCGGTGTGCTGGTGTTGGATGACGGTCAGACCAAAGCAGCCATCGTCACGCTGGATTTAATTGGTGCCTATAAAGAACTTGTGGAGTTATCTCGCCAGCAGATTGAGAAAGCAACAGGCATCCCGGCGGCGAACATCATGGTGACCGCCTCCCATAATCACTCTGGACCCGGCTTTGATGCAAACTCAGTGTGGGGGCAGGAATTGATTGCTAAACTCGGAGATGCAGCAAAGCAGGCGACCGCGAACATGAGTCCCGTGAGTGTTGGTTACGCAGAAGACAAAATCGGTTTCAGTATCAATCGACGCAAAGTGATCAACGGACGGGCTGTGGTACGGCTCAATGAGGAAGGTCCTAATGATCCGCGGGTTAAAGTGCTGCGGTTCGACGATGGAAAATCATTAACACCAAAGGCGGTGCTGATGCATGCGGTTTGTCATCCCTGTTTTTTTACCTGGGGTGATAAAGGATCGATGCCTTACCCAAACGGGTATCCCAAAATGAGTGCCGATTTTCCCGGTGAAGCACAAACGTTTGTGGAAATGTGTTATGGGAATCAGACCAGTTCACTATTTCTGCAGGGTTGTGCAGGAGATATTCGTCCGAACTTGCCCGGCTATCCCTATCGTTGTGCGGATGAAGCCGATATTCAGTGGGCAGGGCGAGACTTGGGAAGTGCTGTCGTACGGTCGCTGTCGCGAAGTATGATCCGTGAAGAGTTAGTCAATCGGGAAAAGTTTTATCAGATTCGTGTCGCAAACACTGTCGTTTCGTTGCCTGGTAAAGCAGGGCGAATCGACGCGGAACTGCAGGCGATCAAAATCGGCCCCTACCTGCTGCTGACGATGCCGGGAGAGCCGATGGTGGAATACGGTATGAAGCTGGAAGCAGACATCGCCGATCGGGCGATTCCCATCATCGTGGGCTACGCCAACGGATACATCGGCTACATCGCCACTGCCGATTCCTACAAAGTCGGCGGCTACGAACCGACCCGATCGAAGCTGACGCCGGAAGCAGAAGCCATCATCCTGACCGAATTGAGCGAACTGGCCGATCAGGTGATTGGTGATGTGTTCGAATCGTTTTCCAAGCACCCGAAAGATGTCAAAAAGCGGGAAGCCGCAGAAAAGGCCCGTGTTGGAAAGCCGTAAGTGCGAGCTGCGTTTTACATTCAAACTAGCAAAAGGGGAAACCGTTCTCCCCATTGAAAGAAAATCGATCTGATGACCATGTTGAAATCTGTCTTAACCTGTTGGCTTGCTGTCATGTTGATTTCTGCCAATGAGGTACAAGGCGCCAATCCTGAAAAGACTGACAAAAAAGCGACCTCACCTCGTCTATATGATGCAGGTGTGCCTGAGACCGGTTTTCTGACGCTGAAGACAGAGAACTACACCGTTCCCCTGGATGCAGCCAGCGGTTGGACGATTGAAAAGATGTCCTATCGCGGTCATCAGTTTGGTCTCAATAACGGCCATTATGGGACTGTGTTGCGGCCCAAAGGGGCTCAGTGGTGGGGAACCGGGCACAAAGAAGGGGGCCGGGAAGTAGTCCATCAGGTCAAACTGATTGTGGATGGACAGGACGTTCCCATCACGAAAACCGGGGAGACGATTACCGGAAAACGGATTGAGTTCATCAAGGATTCGACGATCTGGAAGTTCAAAGTTCGTGCCGAGATTGTTCTGACCAACAAGGAATTATTCGAACGAACGGAGATGGAAGCGCTCGAAGACTGTGATCTGGATTTACTCTATTACTTCATGCACTGCTTTCCTCCCTCTACCACCAGGTGGATTGCTCAACTCCCGGATGGATCAATCGAACAGGGGCCGCTCGCTCATTCTCAGAAAATGGCAGTCACGAAAGACACAACCTGGGTCGCGCAATATGACGAGAAAGATCAACTAGGCCTGTTATGTTACACGCCCCGCGTCATCGCCGGTAACAAAAGCGCGAGCCACATTTGGGACCTCGATCGTTATCACAAATACTACCTGCGGCACAACAACGGACAGTCCTTCAAAAAGGGCGAGAAACTCGACTTTACAGTCGTCGTGAAAGCCGTTCCGAACGAAAAGGGTGACTGGAAGGAAACAAAAAAAGCAGCGTCTCAATTGATGAAGCAGTTTCCGGTTGTGAAATAAAGCTTGTAGTGTTGAAGCATAAAAGAGAGTTGTTGAAGCTGGGACTTTCCGCCGAAATTTTTCGATGGGGTTATTCGTGTGACAATGCTTCCTGCAGACTCAGGAATATAAGGACGTACTACAATGATTATTTCGCGACGTCAATTCTGTGCTGCTCTCGGGGCGGCTGGGATCGCGGCAACGGTTTTACCAGTCTCTGCTGCTGATAAACAAACAGCGCCTTTGCGAGTGATAACATATAACGTTTTCGGTTGCAGAGGGTGGCCCGCTAATAGGCCTCTGGCGCGGAAAGCGGTTGCGAAAGACCAGATGTTGAAACGGATTTCGATGGAACTGGCTTTGTACGAGCCAGATATCATCAATTTTTCGGAATCTCCCAGTGAAGCGGTGACCAAAGCCATCGCCAAGGTACTGCGCATGAATCATGTCCGCTTTCCCAGCGGCGGTAACTGGCCGGGGACGCTGCTCAGTCGGTTTGAAATCACCGATTCAGAGAACGTTCCCCTTGGATATGAACGTCCGAAGGATCTCTTCACACGTCACTGGGGACGCGGCACGATTAAACTGCCCAACGGCGCACCACTTGTTGTTCACTCCGCGCACTTGTATCCGGTTGCCGATCCAACAATTCGATTGAAAGAAATCAAGGCGATGCTGGCGTCGATGCAGGGGGATTTCGATTCAGGTCACTCGGTTTTACTGATCGGGGACCTGAACCATAGTCCGGATACTGAAGAATATCAACTTTGGAAAGAGGCAGGCTGGGTCGACACGTTTGCCAAGGTCGGCAAGGGAGAAGGAATCACATTCCAGGCAGACGTGAAAAACGAGCGTATCGATTATGTCATGGCCTACGGTCCCATTGCGAACCAGATTGTTGAATCGAGACCACTGTTCGAAGGGGCGTTTCGATTGAATCTGGCCGACGAGAACTCGTTCGCCCTCAGCGACCACCTGCCACAACTGGCGGTGTTTGGTGAGAAGAACTGAGTTTAACAGCAATACAGTCGAGACAATATGCCGATCCCTTTTTCAGTCATCCATTTCACAAATTCGACGATCTTTAAGGACGCGATATGAGCACGACGAACTGGTGTGAGATCTATGTCGATGGGAATATATCGTGTCAAGCGTTAGCGGAAGAAGTGATTGCGATCACGAATGCAAAGAACGCTCATTCATATAACGGTCGCAGATGGGAGGTGAGTACGACTGTGCTGTCAATCGACGTAGAGCGGAACCAAAACCAGAAATATTCTTCGATATGGTCGCGTATCAGTGCATGGTGGCGCAATGAAAAAGTAGCAGATGACGAGTTTCTGTTCTATCCTCTTGTCATTTCGGCGGAGCCAAACCACGAATCGGTTTACAAAGAATACAAAGATTTGATAGCGCAAATCATTCAAAGAATTAAATGTTTAGGGCTGCGTTTTGCGCTGGTCGCTGATTTTGAAGTTGAATGAACTTGGGCGAAATGACTGAGGAACGGGGCAGCCCTTTTCCTTGTCTAGCGTTTGATTTCATCGGGTATTTCGTATTGGCCCACTTTGACACCTTGATTTCGCAGGGCATTCATGACCGCCTTGTAAATATAGGGGTTATTTTCGGGAGCCCTGCGATTCTCTTCGGTCCATTCTTCATGCTTCAGATCTTTGAACGCCTCATCATCCAGCTTGCTGAGTTCAACGATAATGTCCCGCATGACTTTCCCACCTTGAAGAAAACGGTCCCTGAGGACTGGGGTCCCATCTGCATAGTTAAGATCAGCCAGTTCTTTACCCAGCATTTTAGTTGAGAGAAAACCGTCTCGGTCGGTACGGGCAGCAATCGGGTTCCACAGGACGTGCTCGGATTTAGAACCCAGTTTTGGCAATTGAGCAAGATGCGCGGGGATTTGCGGCCAGGGCCCTCGGGGAGAATACTTAATATCTCCGATTCCGTCCTTGCCTGTGGCATGTTCTGACCAGCGTGCCATCCCTTCCAGAAACCAGGGATTTTTGAATTGCGTCGCACCATATTGAACGAGGTGGAATGTTTCATGAGTGGGAGTGACGTTTTTTGTAGGGTCGAGCTGACTGGAAATCGACATCACGATACAGCGGTCTTTGGGGGTACCCTCGGGAATTTTTCGAGCACGCTGCGCACTTGAAAATGCGATCCCATTGTTGCCTCCCATCTCCTTGCGGTCGCGGATACTGACCTGAATACAGTTGGGGCTCTTAAATCGCTCGCTTTCAAACGGGTCTGGAAACTTGAGGACGCGACAGAACAGTTGATGGGCGGCCCAGACTTGTTTCGCCACATTTTCTATCTGATCGGGTACACCGTTTTTGTCAACGTCGACTGGAGAGACCGCACCAGTACCTTCCTTGACATAAAAGACTCGTACATATTCGAAGACGTAGTGTTCCTTGAGCTCCGTCTTTTTTTTCTGCTGGGCGGAAACAATCGAAGTAAAGGCTAGTACACAAAAAAGAACTGAAAGTGCGATGATACGGCTCTGCATGTGACTACGATTGTGTCTCATTGAAGTAGACCTTTCGGCTAACGACCAAACTGGCCGGGTTGGCGGACCGTTGGAGATACCACTGACACGTGAAGAATTGTATATCAAAAATCGTAGCCGAAGAATGAAGCATTGTCAATCTAATTCATACGTCTTGTTCAGCATTGACTTGAGCGGGAGTAACGCATTTGCTGACAATGAATTATGAGCTCACTTCTGCTTAAAGAGAGCGTGCACATTCATGCGTTGCAACTTCTCAGCCAGTTCACACGCGTGATTGCGAAATAGAATCATGCCGATGTCGGGGCGCGTGTGAACGAGTTGTTGGAGTGCATCACGGGAAAACAGCATCGCCTGACCCTGACTTTTGACGCGTGCCGAAACGCGATGCGAGGGTTCCGAAACCGACGCCAGAGCGCCCAGCGATTCGTGGACGCAGATCGTACCGACGGTCTTCCTATGACAATTCTGAATCTCCACTTCCCCGGAAATGATGACGCGAATTTTGTCGGCTGGATCATCCGGTCGAAACAGCACATGTCCCTCTTCCAGCGTTTCCAGTTCGGCTGAAGCTGCGACATACTGTTGCTGCTCTGCCGATAAGCCTGCAAATAAGGGGGCGGTTTTCACTGTCTGCATCAGAATGGGGAGCGCTGTTCTCAGCCCGAGTGATTGATCTACAAGATCCGCGATGGTCTTGCCCGGTTCAAACACTTGTAATGCATCCCCATTCCAGATCGAAAGGAGGCACACCATACGCACGACATCCAGGCGTTCGACTTCGTGAAATATCATCGCCGGAATATAGGCTGCCGGCAGAAAACCGTTCTCCAGAAACGTCTGCTGCATTTGCGGTGAGAAGGCGCTGACGTCCGCTTCCAGATAGTCAATGCTGTATTCCTCCCGGCAGCGTTGGACGAGTTCGGAGACCAGAAAATAAATGGGCGAATCATCCAGAGAAACGAGTTCGAAGATTTTTCCGGTTCGTTCATGTTCATCAATCGAGAAGCCAATCGCGCCCACCATCACACCATCGCGATACGCGAGCAGGTATTGTGCGTGGCTGGCACGTAATTGAAACAGACCATAGTGCAGTCGCATCCGTCCGAAGATTTCCCGTTGTTTGATGCGGCCCCGTTCAAAACGGAGCAGAACGGGGTACAGTTCTGACTCCATCTCCTGGATTTCAAACTGATGAAAATGCGGATACGCGCGGGGTTCGGCTTCGATGATCGCATCGCAATTCAGCTGACAATTCTCCAATGCGAGTTTGGCAAGCGGATAGACTTCCGGAATGAGATGGGGATGATTCCGCCGCAGTTCAAGTGCGTGCCCGAAGTGACAGACATACAAGGCCGCTGATTCCCTGTCGCCGAGTTGAAATTTGTTGGGCAGCAATCCGACGGGATGAAACCCATGCTGGTGGGAAATGCGTTGGGAAAACTCGTGGGCACTTCGATTCTCGACAACTCCCACGTGCAATCGGTCTTGAACGAATTCAACGCGCGCCTGCATCAATTTCTTTCCTATCCCCTGACCACGTCCCTGAGGATGGACGACCAGACGCCCGAATTCGGCAACGAGATCGGCATGAGCGCCGACTTCCAGCAGGACAGAAGCTGTTCCAAGAACCGTACTCGTGTCTGAATCTTCTGCGACAAGAAACAGCGCATCGTCGCTCAAGATCAGGCGTTTGAGCGATTGGATATCGTAATACTGGGGATAGAAATAATCGTCACCATAGGCGATGTGGAATAACTCGCTAATGACTTCCGCATCCGTCTCCCGGGCTCTGCGAATTTCAATCATGGTTTCACTCTCCCTGTGCAAGGAGTCGACGTCCCGCGGCCAGTCCGACAGCGTGATAATACGTTGCGCCCACATTCAGCGCCTGCTCGTCAAAGTCAAATCGGCTGGAGTGAGCCGGAAATCCTTCTTTGCCGGCCAGCACGCTTCCAAATCTCACATAGCAGCCCGGTATTTGCTCCATGTAATACGCAAAGTCTTCTCCCCCCATATTGGCAATTTCAAGCTTTCTCAGTGCCTCTTCTCCGAGTGAATTGCGCACGGCCTCTCGAGCCAGTTCTGCTGTGTCCGGCGGATTGGAAAGAGGCGGCGTCCCCAAGTCAATCGTGACATCAATGACCGCGTTATGCAGTTCACCAATGGATCGCGCGATGCGTTCTATTGAACGATGCAGACTCTCTCTGACAGACTGCTCTTGAGCACGAATTGAGCCATCAAGCTGGGCACTGGAGGCGATCACATTGGAAGCGGTTCCTGCTTCAAAATGACCGACAGTCACCACGGATGGATGGGCCGGGTTGACTTCCCGGGAAACAATCGTTTGTAACGCCATCACTAACAGAGATCCCACGACCACGGAATCAATGGCTTCATGAGGGCGGGCGGCATGTCCTCCCTGACCGTGGATCTTAATATGAAACTGATCGGTGGACGCATTGACGGGACCATCGGTGACGGCCACCGTTCCTGCTGGAAAATGCCGATCCAGATGGCCGCCGAATATCAGGGCAACATTCTCAAGGGCGCCGTCTTCAATCATTTTTTTTGCCCCTTTTCCCGTTTCTTCGGCGGGTTGAAAGAGGAACCGAATCGGAGCCGGACGGTCTTTTTCTTGAGCTAATAACGCGGCCGCGCCAAGCAACATACTGGTGTGGCCATCGTGGCCGCAGGCATGCATCACTCCGGGAACCTGGGAGGAAAACGGTAACCCTGTTTCTTCCTGAATGGGAAGTGCATCCATATCGGCACGCAATGCGACATAGGGAAGATGATCGTGCTTTCCGGGAAGGTTTGCGACAATTCCCGTGCCCGCGACGCCTCGTTTGCAGGGAATTCCTAACTGATCTAAAAACGCGGCAATCCGGTCCGATGTTTTGTACTCGTGCCAGCTCAACTCAGGCTCAGCGTGCAGTTCACGCCGGAATGACACAATTTGCTCAAACAGTTTTGAATCTAACCCGGTCATGGTTGTACCTTCGCTGCCTTCTGTCATCACCAGGAATAATGGTGCATTGTACTATCACTCCTCTATTCTTTAATTCATACCTCTACCTCCTGTATTATATCAGATCAAAGAGAAAAAACACGAATTGATTTGAGTGATCACGTCTCTTACTCAGGTGCATTCTCTTTTCAATCGAGCATTGCCTGGCAGTTCACTTGTGAAACAGATTACGTATTTTGTGTATGCTGTTCTTCCTGTTCAAGATCCATGTGTCGCTTTGCCGTCTCATTCAAGGCCCGTGTCGCGATGGCAATTGTGAGACCTACCACGACCATCCCGATCAGGCCGATGCAGATACTGATCAGTTTTCCCAGCGGCGTTTCGGGTGTAATATCGCCGTAACCAATCGTGAGCCCGGTGATCAGTGTAAAATAGACGGCATCTCCAAAGTCGAGATTCTCAAATCGCCAGATCAGAAACGCGCCCAGCAACAGGCTTAGCAGGAGTGCCACGAAGACCTCTCGCACATAAGAGGCATAACGCACGAAGGCACTGAAGAATTCAACAAATAGGGGAAGGCGTCTACGGAGTAAGTGCTTAAACATGGGGTCGGTCTCTGATGGCGAAAGTGAAATGAAGCCAGATTTGAGAGCGAGGGATAGATACGTTAACCGGAGCCTGCTCTCATCTTGTTCGTTAATTTGAATCTTACACGATTGATGGTTCTGCGAATAGAATGGTTCCTGCGTTTCGTGTCATTCCTGATCTCTCGTAGAAAGAATGCAGATTCAGAGATCTTTCTCTGGCACCTTTCCTGTCTTGTTTCGATACACAGGAAAGCCGCTTGATTCGTCTTGTTTCAGATGTTACTTTTAAGATGACAGAATCTGTTCAACTTTCCTGTTATCGTCCCGTGCGACGGAGATGCCTCTTTTTCCGTCTAATGATAGCCCGCCATACCAAGGAGCTGCAATTGATCTCTGCTCTTAAGAAAACGATCATCGTTACGATCATTCTACCCACAATATTCTCAAGCTCCCTTTTTGCACAGAAGCAGCCGGTTCGTCTCAACCCCGATGATCTGCTTCAGTATCGAGATGAAGCCGGAAACATAAAAAAGGTTCGGACAGCGGCTGACTGGAAACAGCGGAGGCAGGAAATCATTCGTGGGATGGAAAAAGTTATGGGGCCATTCCCTGGCGAAGACCAGCGAGTCGCTTTAAATGTGAAAATCCTGGAAGAGGTTAAACTCGACAAATATACCCGGCAGTTGATCACCTACCAGTCGTCTCCTGACTCCCGAACGCCGGCCTACCTCTGTATTCCCCATTCAGCGAAGGGAGGAAAGAAGGTTCCCGCCGTTCTCTGTTTGCATCCCACCGACAACAAGGCGGGCCATAAAGTTGCGTTGGGACTGGGGGGACGTGAAGGGAGGCAGTACGCTGCCGAACTGGCGGAGCGAGGTTATGTCACCATTGCGCCCGCCTATCCCCATCTGGCGAATTACTGGCCCAACCTGGGCAAGCTGGGATTTGAGAGTGGCACGATGAAAGCGATCTGGGACAATTCCCGTGCGATTGACCTGCTGGAATCACTGGACTACGTGGACCTGAGCCGGGGAGTCGGTGCCATCGGCCATTCGCTGGGCGGTCATAATGCGATCTACACCGCAGTCCTCGACCCCCGCGTTTCCGCCATCGTCAGTAGTTGCGGCTTTGATTCCTACCGCGATTATTACGACGCCGCCGAACGCGTCTGGTATTTCGGCAAAGGCTGGTGCCAGATTCGTTACATGCCCCGCATGTCTGATTACCGTGGCAAACTGGATGAAATTCCCTTCGATTTTCCGGAACTGCTCGGCGCACTCGCACCCCGGCCCGTATATGTCAATGCTCCCCTCCATGATTCCAATTTTCGCTGGAAAAGTGTTGATCAGTGTGCCGAGAGCGCCAAACCTGTGTATGAGTTGTTGGGAGCAAAAGAAAAGCTGGTCATCGATCACCCGGATTGTGATCACAACTTTCCGTTGGAACAACGCAACCGTGCCTACCAGCTGTTTGACTCCGTTTTGAAAGACTGAAAAAAGCAGGTCTCTGTTCGTGTGCTTCAGTTGCAGAAGTACCGAACAAACATCCGCACAGGCGAAGGAGGATAACAGGATGAATGACAGAAATCGTGGCTGGTTCCGACTTCGCATGTTCCTGGGATATGTCGTCGTCATCTTTGTCTGTCAGATTGACTCAGGTGAGTTGCTGGCTCAGCCGTCTCGTGATCGACAGGATTTATTCAATCGCCTTGATTCATTGATATCCAAGGGGATTGAACAGGGAGTTCTGGTCGGTGCACAAGCTGCAATCGGTTCGACAAGCGGGATTTCAAAGACGAAATCTTATGGAGTCATTAAGCCACAATCAGCATTAGCGGTTAATGACGAGACTCAATTCTGCATTGGTTCTTGTTCAAAGCCCATTGCAGCTGCCTGTATTTTGACGCTCAGAGACAGCGGTGAACTAGCATTTGAGCAGTCCATTGATAAGTGGATTCCGGAAACACGTCAGTGGGAGCTGGAAGACGGTCAGAATCTGGCCCGGGCGCCGAATATGAAAGAATTGCTCACGCATCGAGCGGGCATCTATTCACAAAAAGCAAAGCCGATGACAGCCAGCCAGACCCGTGCGATTCGTGATTTCGAATTGAGTCTGGAAGATTCAGTCAAAATGATTCAACAGCAAAAGCTGATCAGTCAACCGGGAGAAAAGTTTGCCTACAGCGGTGCTGGATACTGTCTGGCCGGTTACGTTGCTAAAAAAGTAACCAGTAAACGCTTCGAGGAGCTGTTGCAGGGACGGCTCTGTTTCCCACTGGGAATGAAACACACAACCTATTTTCCGGATATCGAACAGTCGGCAAATATTGCGTGCCCCGGAGTGCGTGGTAGTAACGGGAAACTCATTGCTCACCAGGGGGCACCTCATCTCTTGGGGAAGAAACTCAGATTTCCGCTCATTGGAGGCAGTCTCTACTCAACCGCATCTGATACAGCCCATTTTGCGAGTATGATCCTGAATCGCGGTAAAAAAATGCAGAAGCAGGTGTTGAGTCGCGAAGCCTGGCAGTTCATGACCAGTCAACAATATCCCAGACAGAGATACGGCTTGGGGTGGGGACTGACGAGACAAAACGGGCAAACGACGGCCTTGCAGCATTCAGGAGCACTGTTGGGATATCGCGGTCTCATCCATATTGATCTCGAAGAAAACCAATATGTTGTCGTGTACTGGACTCTGTCTGATGTGAAAGATGCTCGCGGCAAACAGTTCTCTCGCGCTTTGCAGCAGTTGGTTCGTTAATTCAACCAGTGGTCAGGAATCGAACCTCCTGGGAAGCAGCAATCACTTCAGATAGTCTTTCAGTTTGAAATGCACGAAGGGGCGTTGATAGGCTTCGTTCTGCTTCTCGGCGTAGGAGACCCAGAGTTCTAACGTGGTGGCATCGTAGACCACGTCCAGAATGTTTCCCCCTTTAATGGGAATCTGGCAGGCGATGTCTATCATTTCCGGGGCACCGATTTTGCCGTAGACTTTTTGCAACGGTCCAAATGCCCCGCGGCCTTCGTCCTGGTAGACCAGGTTTTTCATGACGGCCGGCGCCAGTTCGTCATTGGGATCATTGTCTCCCCAGATCACCAGATCAGGTGCGTGTGCCAGCATCTTCACGGCACGCAGATTGGCACCGTCGCCGACCACATAATGATACTTTTTCATCCGTTTCGCATTTTTAAAAATGTCGATCGCCTGTTCCAATCCGTCTGCGTCGTACATCACCTGCCGAAACAGGGTGGTGAAATGCACGCCGTTGATGTCGAAAGGATAATCTTTACCGGGGGAGTCTCCCATCTCCGACAGCACAATTCCTTTCGCGTTCATTCCGGTATTGGCCCCGATGAAGCCGGCGAAGGTGATATTTACATGCGGGACACCGTTTTTCGGGATGTAGACCGTAATGCAGGGATAATCCTGCACGCCTAGACCCATCGACCAGTCCAGGTTTCGCGTTTGATAGAGATGGCCATCTTTGGTGGCTGAACCCCAGGCAGCGATACTGCTACAGGAATAGTCCATCACCACAGGCATGGTATGTGCCCTTTGCAGCATTTTTAAGGACATGCCCGACCCTTCTGCAAAGCCGCGTAATTCTTCTTTGAAACGCGGGTCAGTATGCGGTGCGACGGATTTCCAGACTGCATCCAGACTGGCATTCGAGCAACGTTCCGGAGCAGCCGTTTGCACCTTTTTCATCAAGGATTGGATCATTTCCGTTGCGTCTGCTTTGATCAGCGTTCCCTGTTGCTTTCCCATTTCATAAGGCGTGCCTTTAACCACGACTACGGGAATCTGATCGGCGCCTTTACCGATCGATGTCAGATAGCCTTCCGCCAGTACGGTGCTGCAAAAACTGAGACAAGCAATAGAAAACACGATGACAAGCTGACTGATTCTGATCATGATGAATGTTCCATCTTTAGATTTATTTGGTTTCGATCAGGTAAGAGCCTTCGATGATTTGCACACCGGCAGCGGTGATGATTGCGGCTTTGGGTGGCTTGTCTTTTGTACCACGAATCGATGCGCAGCCGGCTTCGCCCTGTTTATTGATGGCGACGATCTTATCGTTGAAGTCAACTTTGTCCGGGCCGCCGTTAATCTTCACGATCCTCTGGCACAATGCTTCACAGGCCTCGCGAGGGCTCTTGCCGGCCCGCATCTGTTCCACAACGAAAAAACTGCCACAGGTCCGCAGGATTTCTTCTCCCCGTCCGGTAGCGCCCGCTGCACCGACTTCGTTGTCGACATAAAGACCTGCGCCGATGATGGGAGAATCGCCGATTCGGCCGGGCAACTTGCCAAACAGACCTGAGGTGGTTGTGCAGCCGGCGAGATCGCCTGCGGCGTCGAGCGCCAGAATATTGATCGTTCCTGTCGGCCGTTTATCAAGATCGTAGTTCCCGTCTTTCGGCGGGAACCGGTCGTCCTTGTCGCTCAGATTTTCCTTCCAGCGGAGCCACATTTTGCGGGATTTATCCGTCAGCAGATTCTCTTCTTTAAATCCGTGCGCCCGGGCAAACTCCTTCGCCCCTTTGCCAACGAGATGAATATGGTCGGTGCGTTCCATCACCAGCCGGGCGACGGAAGAGGGCGTTTTGATATTTTCTAGTGCACCGACGGAACCGCAGTTGTGCGTTCGCCCATCCATGAAAGACGCGTCGAGTTGTACAACTCCGTCTTCGTTCGGCAGGCCGCCGTAACCGACTGACTGGTCTTCCGGATCGAGTTCAGTGACCTGGGCCGATGCCTCGACCGCATCGAGGATGTCGCGGCCCGCATCCAGGGCTTTCCATCCCGGGAGCAGAACCTTCTCGGCCCAGTCTTCGCCGCGACTGCACAGAATCAGCGGTCGGCGGGGTGCCCGTTTTTCTTTCGCTTGCCCTGACATGGTTGCGAATAGTGAGAGCGAAGCACTCAGCCCCGCGACGTTTTTGATGAATTTTCTTCGATTTGTCATGAGCTGATTATAAGGAGATTCGTTTGGGAACTCCAAACCTTTTCTGAATTCTGGATAGTTTTAGTAAATCCGAGCAGCTTAATCGAATTGATCTGCGTCCAGACAATCAATCCTGCCCGCAGTCACGCTCCACACGTTCAAAGTGTTCGTCAATGACATTCAGACTGAGCAGCGATTCACGAAACAGTTGTAAGGAAGCGAAGACAACGCAGGCGATGCCAACGATGGTCAGTCCGCCGACGAACCAGAGTGATTGAGGACGCCAGAGATTCACGACACCGCCAAGTAAACTTCCCAGTGAAAAAAGACCGACGCTGACATACAGGCTCGCCAGAGCATCACGGAACAAGCGAGATCGTTGCTGGAGATTGCGCGACAGGATTTGGGCGTGGGCATCGGGATGGTCGAGCAGGTGATGGAATTCGGTATGGATTTGACCAAACCGGGCCGATGTCGAGACAATCAGCAATGCGACGCCAGGTAGAAGGATTAAGGGGGTGAGCCAGAATTCGGTGCTACTCATGTTTGTTTAGATTTCTGTAATGCTGTAAGGTGAGTCCTGACCTCTGAGTTTATGCGATCCATATCGATTCAATTTTTCTTTTTCTTCCCCTTTTTGGGTTTGCCCTGACCTGGAATGCCCGGTTTCTGGTCCCACTTCTGCGGTGGGTTCTTCTTGTAGATGGGGGCTCCGTCCTGCCTGGGAAACTGTGCCGCGATCGCGGTCAGTTCTTTCAGTGCCTTCTGTGCGGCGGGATCTTGCGAGTCGATCAGGTTCTGTTCTTCCCAGGGATCTGTTTTGAGATCAAACAGCTTGATCGGCTTGCGATTGGTGTCGATCCAGAGTTTGAACCGCTGGTTGCGGATCACGCGGTCGTCATATTTCAGCGCAGGCACCACACGTCCTTCGCGCAGTGCTGCCGGGCCTCCGCCCATCGACATGATCCACTCACGCGGCCCCGCCTTGGCTTTGCCCAGAATCAGCGGGGCGAACGATTTCCCGTCCACCACACACTCTGTTGGTAAGGTGCCACTTCCCAGCTCGGCGAACGTCGGGAGCAGATCGCTAAAGTCGACCAGCGCATCGGTCTCGACTCCTGCAGGCACTGTGCCGGGACAGTTGACGATGAAAGGCATAGCGGTACCGTTCTGCTCAGTCATTTTTGTCTTGCCGCCGCGGACAAGATGGCCCAGACGATGATTTCTCTGACCGCCGGTGCCGTTGTCGGTGGTGAAGACAATGATTGTATTATCACGGATACCGGTTTCGTCGAGCGCTCTGACCAGCTTGCCGACCAGCTTGTCGGTGTAGCGGACCATGCCCGCAAACAGACGCCGCTTGTTCGTTTCGTCTTTGTTATCGGGCGTCGTGGTCAAAGGGCTGTGTGTGAGCACCATCGGGTAATACAGCAGCATTGGCTGGTCTTTATGCTTGCCAATGAAGTCGATCAGGTAGTCACAATAAATATCGGGGCCGAACTGACCGTTATAGGTTTTGCTCCCTTTCCCTTTGACGTTGATATAAGGGTTCCAGTAGCGATTGGCGCTGGGAGGATTGTCTGCTTCGTATCCGGTCCACATGCACCAGTCGTCAAAGCCGGCTTCGTGCAGCGCCTGGGGTTCGACGCGAAAATCATCGATCTGCCACTTACCGGCGGCACACGTTTTGTAACCGGCTTTTCTGAGAACGTTGGCGTAGGTCGTGTTTAAGTTAGCATCAAAATGTGCGCTGGCGCCCCAGCGGGGGACATCCCAGTGATTAGTCCAACCATGCCGAAATGGATATTGTCCGGTGAGCAGCGTGACCCGCGTCGGCGTACATTGGGGCATGCACCAGGCATTGTTGAATTTCATCCCGGTCTCGGCCAGGCCGTCAATCGCGGGTGTCTGGATACCTGCTGCGCCGTAGCAACTGATCCATTCCTTACCCAGGTCATCGACCATGATAAACAGGATATTCGGCTGTTTAAGCTCCGCTGAGACAGTGGGCTGAATCAACAGCAGGAGAAACGTCAGAGACAACAGAGCGCGAATCATGGCTGAATCCTTAATCAAGTTGCAAAGCCATAGTTGAATATAGGTGCACCTCGATTCTAGCCGGGAATCAAGGACATCGCAACGATCTCCCTGAAGTCTGAGTGGCGCGTGTTGTAATCTGAATTGGGGCAGGATAATCTAGAAGCAGTTGCGGATAATAATTTTATTGAAAAATTCTGGAAAGTGCTCACATGATATCTCGAACGCTGTTTCTGTTGTTGAACCTGATGTTGGTTTCTCTGGTGACGTCTGTTGTGGTCGCAGACGACTGGGTAATTGACACGCAGGAAGAATGGACGGACGCGGCCGAGTACCAGGTTCAACTGGCAATCAAAGAGGGAATGGCGATCCCGACCGCCAAGTCGGCCAGCTTTTCGGCGTATGTGAAACGTTTTGACAAGAAACAAAAGGCAAAATCGTTGATCATTGAGCAGTCGCCTCTCTGGCAGAACTGGGAACCGATTGCGAACCTCGGACCGGCGAATCTGCAGGACGCCCCCGTCTTTCTGGCGATGGGGCCGAACAACTACTGGGTCTTTGGTCGCTACGGCGGCGCAAAAAAGAAAAAAGGATTTGAACCGAAACCAGCGACTCTGGATGGCTTCGACGTCTCACTCCAGACCACTCCCTGGAAACGACAATTCGATGCACCCGGCGGACTGGAAAAAGGGCTCGGCGGTTATCATGGCTGGCAGAGCCGCGACATGGTCAACTGGGTTCATCACGGCCCGGTGACGGAAGCTTTCTCCCGCTGGGTGACAAGTGCCGAGCAGAAAGACGGCAAGGTTTATATCTATTACGACTACCCCAACGACCAGGACCCGCACGTCTACATCGACGAAGATCTGACCGACGGTAAACCGGGCACAGACATGGGACTGGCAGTCGACGATCCCTCCCACGGTTCCGACGCTGGCTTCATTCGCGACAAGGAAGGCCGCTTCCACGTGATCTTGGAAGACTGGAGCCCCATCAATGCCAGCAAACGTTCCTGGGATTCCCCGCTCGCCGCACATGCGGTCAGCGAAGATGGTGTGAAGGACTGGAAATTCCTCAAGCCACCCGTGGACAACCGCACTAAAGATACCGGCAAGGTCGCCGAATATAAACATCCGCACTGGCTGCAGCATCCTAAATGGAATACGAACATCGGCAAGTACAACGTACATGAGCCCGAGCAGGAAGCTTACGGCGACTGGGCGGCGATTTGTGTTGGCTCGCAATACTACCTGTTCGGCGACTACGATCCCGCAGGCGGCGGACACATGAGCGTTGGCTGGTTCACCAGTCCCACGATCGATGGCCGCTATCAGTGGTGCGACAAAATCGGCACCGGTCATCCCGATCCCGACATCGGTTTCGCCAACGGTCGCTTCTATCTGTTCACACAGCAAAACACCGATTACGTCAGCCCCGGCCCCTGGGTGGGGCAGGTCGAAGCCCGTGTTGTTGTCGATACCGATGGCGATGGCAAACTCGATACCTGGACCGACTGGACCGAAGTCAAAGAGACCTACGACTACACGCCCGGCTTATCAAAACACGTCAAACGCACCCCCGCAAAACTCGACCTGACCAGTTTACCCGCCGGCTACGGCTTCGGTTTTGAATTGAAGCTGAAAGACACAACCGAGAATAAGTCGAAGCCGATGATCGATAAGGTGACGCTGACGTTTGAGTGAGAGGCCACTTCACCAGATCTTCATCTCCTCTTAATTGAATTAAGCGCGGATACTGCGCTACACTGCATGGAACTGAAATGGCACGCCAATTGTGGACGCCGTGGAACTGGTTCTCTGACGGAAAGAATGTGAAAATGTGTGTTTCAAAAACGCTGAGGGGACTCGTGGCAATCGTCCTTGTTGTGACCGGTGGAGTTTCGGTTCTGTCGGCGAAGGAATCCGCGGAGTCTCGTTCGCAGAAACGAGTGCTGATTATCGGCATGGATGGCACGCGGCCCGATGCACTGGCGAAAGCGAAAACGCCGACTTTTGATCGGCTGATCAAGGAAGGGGCGTTCACGGACAACGCGAATATTCTGGGGGAACGTTATCAGAAGAACGACACCATCAGCGGGCCCGGCTGGTCGAGCATTCTCACCGGCGTCTGGGCCGACAAGCATGGCGTGCACGATAACAACTTCAAAGGGAAGAACTACGAACTCTTTCCGCATTTCTTCAAGCGTCTGAAACGCGAACGGCCCGACGCAAAAACGGCGTCGCTCGTTTCCTGGGCTCCCATTCACGAATTCATCCTCTCCGAAGCCGACATCGCCGAGGTCTTCCCTTTGCCCCGTGGGAAGAATCAGACCGCCGACCTGCGCGTCTCTGCCGACAAGCTCGACATCAACACCCACGATGGTAAATGGCATCACCTGGTTGCGACGCGTAAGCAGGGTCAGCTCAAACTGTATCTCGACGGTCGACTGATTGGATCGCTGGAAGGCGTTGATCTGGAATTTCCGCTGGGAGGTGATTTCTATTATTTGGGCCGTGATAGTCGCTCCGGCGCGACTGGCTTTAACGGACAACTCGATGATATCCGTCTCTGGAAACGGGCCTTAACCGAAGCCGAGATCGCACAGGCCGCTTCGCAAATGTCCCCCACCAATCGTCAGGGGCTGCTGGCGGAATATCTGTTCCAGGGAGAATTGAACGATTCCGCTGGCCATTCCAAAGGACCGTTTCCGGCGCAGCCACTTACGGAAAACGCCACAGTTCGCTACGCGAGACACATATCAGACACCGAACTAAATCGCATCGACTTCGCCCCGACAGGCGAGAAAACACACGGCCTGCGAATTCCACTTAACGATTCGTTGCGAGACCTTACCCGTGGCGACTTTACCATCGAAGCCCGATTTATGACGACCGACAAAGGACGCAACATTCTACTGGGCAACTATGATGGCAAAGCGGGGGCATTAAACCTGGAACTGCACGAAGGTAATTCAGTGCGTGTCTACTTTCAGCCGCCCGATCCGAAGAATGCAGGTGCACTTGAGAGAGAAGGCATCCGCGATCAACAGATCGCCGCCAAGGCAGCCCAGATCCTGCGTGAAGAAGACCCGACGGCACTGTTCGTCTATTTCCATCAGACCGACGCTACCGGCCACGCGATTGGTTTCAGTCCCGAGGTTCCCGAATACGTCAAGGCGATCGAAAACATCGACGCCCGCGTGAACACGGTTCTCAAAGCCATGCAGTCACGTCCGAACTATGCCAACGAAGACTGGCTGACAATTGTCTGCACCGATCACGGCGGCTTGAAACGGAGTCACAGCAACGGTCTGAAGGTGCCGGAAATCCGCCGGGTTTTTTTGATCGTGCACGGCCCCTCAGCACAACCGGGCCCCATTCCCAAACAGGCCTATCTGGTCGACGTCACCGGCACTGCCCTGACACATCTCTTGGGAAAAGTTGATCCGAAATGGCAACTCGATGGTAAGGCCGTTGGGTTGGAACCGCAGGAATAGCTGGCTGGCACTTATAAATTGATAGCTGGGGCACAGCTCTTCTCTGAAAGTGAGATCTTAAGTCTTGATGTTACTGAGATCAGGGGGAGTAGATCAATTCTGCATTCCATTAAGGTCGCAAACCAAGGTCAGGTTTGTCTTGAGCACTTGCTTCATAGTACATTAAGATCGACAAAATATCAGACGCGAAATCCAGACAATACCTTTTAAACACAAATTCTTCGCGTGCAATACTCTCATTTTTGATATTCAGGGAATCGTCAATCATTTTTTGTTTTTTTTGATCCCAGTAAAAATCGTCACCTGCAAGATATCCACACATTGTCATTCCCAATCGATTTCCATTTTCCCATTCGCAATGCTGTGGACCAATCGGAGCAACAATCCAAGGTCTTTCTGGAGCTTTATGGAATAACTTTGCACTTGAGTCTTCAGATCCGCCCAGAGTTACGTGATCCTGCAATCGAGCATATGGATCGAACTCAGCTCGTCTCATTGTATGTTCGATGTATTTATCTCGTCCTTTTATTTCAATTCCACGATATCCATTTATACTTGAGTGCCCTGGAGGTCCAACTCTTGCAGCATTCCTGGATGCAATGCAAACAGTTTTTGCCAAGCCCTGTGAATCGCTATTTACTGTGAATAATCTCACTCGCTTTAGTCCACACCCTTGGCCAACAATTGTCTTCAGTAATCCATCGATCACGCGTTTGCGAAATCCTCGATCTTTGACACGTGATCCCCACGACTTTCCTTCGTCGATTGGTTGCAACGTTTCAGCTACAGCTTCAAGGAATTCTGCAGCTCTCCCTCCCTTTTCACTTGTAGTACTTCGCTCGTCATCATTCTGACTTCGATCTATAGGCTCATTGGCAATAACATGTAAAAGCCTTCTGGCACGTTCCATCCCTCGCCAAAATCTCGTCTTAAAAATCCGTTCATATCTTTTGTCTACAGAATCTAAATCCGGAATGTCTTGAGAAGTCGCACCACCAGACCACCCAACGAATACCCCTGCAGTATACCCTCGCACGTGGACTGGAAATGCACATACAGGCCCTTCAATATCAAATAATTCAATCCCTCTTTTTGCGATTACTGGTGGATGTTTTTTCAGAGCTTCCTTTGTGTCTGAAATTCGAATTGTCCTTCGTTCTCGGAACGCTTCACTGGCTAATGCAGCTTCCTCAAAGTCGTAAACGATTTTATTATTATTCCCATTTCTTTGGGTCTCATCCAGATTACGTAATGTTGCACTTAACTTACCTGCGTAAGGGTCGATCTGATATAGCAGACACTGAAGGTCCAGATCGTCCAGATCACGACTTCGTCTCAATTCTTCTTGAAATTCAAAAGGATTTGCACTGTATTTTTTGAGAATGACAGCTGAATCTGCCAGACGATTCGACTCATAGCGGGTTGAACCAATTCGGTCAGCGAATTGTCGAGCAACCTTGTAATGATACTTGGAAAACATATAGCCGGCATCCGCTTCAAGTGTAACAACACCAGAACGATGACCGTCCACATAGACAGGTACACACAACGCACTGCCAGCATCTTTGTATCTTGGCGTATAATTGGCTTCCAAAAATCCTTGAGAATCTAGATCCCTGGAAGAATTATCCACGTCAGATAAATGAATATAGTCATCTTCAATTTTTCGTTGTTGAAACAGGCAGCTTTGAATCGAGTCGAGTGCTTCTGGAGTCTCTGGTGCTGGACTATATTTTGCATCTTCATCAGTTACTTCGTACTCAAAATTGCGATATAAAATACGGTGTTCCGGCATCGATGAATCACACATACTTACGTAGCCATGAGGCACTCCCAGGCGGAGAACTAAATTTTTCAGTAGCCATCCTACCTGTATACGTTCACCAGCTGGCTGAAATTTACTTGACGGGTCTTGTAAAAACTGTGCGAAACCGTGCCGATAAGGATTAGACAATGCAGTATGAGAAGAAATACCACCAATATGGTATAGCAATGCTGCTACACCACCAGTAATATCGCATTGAAGACTGGGGACATGAAGGGGAGGAGCCACAATTGTGCGAATGTTGTAGGATCGTTCAAGTACTTCTGAATATTCTGGATCAAAATGATTTTCAGGAAAAATCGCGTAATGAGGACCAAAAACATCACCGTAAAGCGACTTTGCCTCGTCCATAAGCGCAAGTAGGTCTGGATCGGAAAAACTGACACCAACGAAAAGGAACGTGCGAGTTGCCAAGAGCATCCGAAGACTGTTGAGTAATGCATAATTGACTTGTAACAAGTCCCGATAGTGCGATCGCGCCAAAACGACTGACTCGCGCACAGCATAGTCACCGTGAAGTTTCAGGACACAGAAGATACCCGAGCGAACATTCTGTAGTACATCATATGGATTTTGCCAAGTCAGGCGAGGAACGGAAAAGTGATATGCTGTTTCCAGTAAACAATCGTAATTTGTTGTGACAGCTAAAGAGAAAGGAATGGACGCAATTGCACGGTGAATCGGAGTGGGGACTGAAACTTTACCAAAAACTCGATGAGTCACGTCTTGTAACTTATTACCAAACACATTTTGAAGCATCTCTGCAGCAACGAGATAATCGCCTTCAAGAATTCTTTTCTGGATACTGATGGCAGCATTTTGTGAATAGGCGCGCGATTCTCTTTCCAGTGCTTTCAAAAATTCACGCCAATCCGGTAATCCGGCAGCTTTTGATGCGCCTGCACCTACATAAACTACCGCGTTACCATTTGCAATCGCTTCAGTCAGGGGACTGGTATGGGCAGTTAATCGTCCAGAATGTTCGCCCTTGTTATCAAGGGAATGTTGTTGGCGAGTGGAGATAGGAGGGGGAGGAGATATCGCAGAAAAAGCTTGCCATGAACAATCAAAAAATGAGGGGGATGCCATATAATCCTGGCTGTGTACATATAGTGCTGGTGGTGCTGACTTGTGATTGCGTGTATGTGTCCTTGTGTGTATGCTTTTTACCTTACATGAAATTCTACTTATTTGTCAACAGCTGTAGGGAAACGTACTTGAAGATTATGATGTAAGGTTTAATTCAATCGAAACTCTTAGTCGATTAGGCGAGAAAAGATTTAGGTTGCATGAGAGTATGACAAGTGGACTATGCTCTGTGCTGTAGGACCATAGCATGAATTAGATAGAAAGAACTGTGGTGGCCAACTTGTTCAATATACCTAGCTCCTATTGGGGCAGGTAAAATACTTTCATCCGATTGTTCCATTCCGGGAGCCAACAATGTCGCTCTGTAAGATACGCATTATAAATGACTGCTACTAGCACACATGCTTCTATGTGTTTTGAACTTGTTGCTATTTTTGTTTATTCACAACCGTAAATAAAAGCAGTGACTTAACAATTCAAATCAGATAGACTACGTATTGATGTAATTAGGGTGATTTCTGCATATAAAAAAGTCTTTTTTAATACCTGAGGATGTCTATGGAATGACCACGTTTAATCAAACGAAGCCAATGTTACTTCCCAACGACGTTGATCAACGTGGCTCTCACGATGAATTCCATCGTCCATCAGATTATGAACGCATCCTCTCATTTTGTCTGAAAAGAACGGCACCAGGGGATTCTGAGTTCAATAAAATATCAGACGCTTCAGACGAGTCACTTAAGCAGGTTTCTGAGTTAACCCTGCTGGGACACCGGGCCATCCAGCATACGGGTGAGTTGCTTGATCCTCATCTGAAACAGCTGGCAGATAAATATAGAGGTAGTTCACATGACAGACGCTATGAAATTTGCGAGCAACTCTATGAATCGTTGTTAACTCAGTCCGAGCCCGTTCGATCTCAAGAAGAACTGCTGGAACATATCTGGGATGATCTATCGAATCAGTCCTGTAACCGAATTTTCGCGCAGCAATTCTTGAGACATGGAAATCCCAATTGTTTTGGTCGTGCGTTGATCCTGCTTGCTTTTGCGAAACTCGCGAATGCGACTGTTTTGGGGGCGACGCCCCTGATTCCCGGTTCGGAACTTTTAATCCGTCATGATGGTCTCGTGGCAAAATGGATTTTAAGACATGCCCAGAGACACAAAGTAAAACTGAGACCAGAGCTGATTTCGTTTTTGCAATTTATCGTTAAGCGGCCTGAAATCGATCGTATCCGGCCGCTGATGTTTCATATGGGATTGGTATTTCAGATCAGTCCCGCTTGCTGGGTTTTAATTGATCCGCACGCGAAAGCGTTTGGCAAATATCACAATACAGCTCTGATTTCTCACATTGAGGAAATCAGTCAACAGAGACCACAGGAAATATTCAGCGCAGACTTTCGCTCTGAAACGAATCTAAAAAGTGGGGACCAACTCAGACAACTAAAATCCTTAACCCGGTTTCTGGATCAACTTCAAGCTCTCAGTGAATGTCCTGTCGGAGAAGCCTTGATGGCCATGGCAAAATCTCAGTTTCTGGATTTTGTGCTCAGTGACGATTGGAACATTCCCCAGGAACAGAAAGAAAAGATCGCTGCACAGCTACGGGGGGAGCTGGCCCCGGTGGTTAAGGAGCGTTGTCTGGAACCATTACTGGAAACGCAGCACTCCCGGTCGACGCTATGCCGCATCCAGGCATTCTTGGAATATTGTTTACTGTTGGACTGCGGACAAGAATTTGTCGGCCTGCTTTCATTTCACGTTTCTGCCGACACGCAAACTATGCGCCAGGAGATGTTGCAGCTATCTTTTACAGAACTCCTGTCAGAACTGATCGCACGGTTTCATGGGGTTCTGTTTAATCAATCTTCGCTGAGTCCTGATCAGGAAATATTACATCCTGTTGTTGAACTATATCAACCGGGATTTCGTGTTGGCATCGAACTGGTCTCGCATGTCAATGCCGTCACTCTTCGTTCAGAGAAAATCACGCGACTGTTATCGCATATCTGTCAGGGACAATCGGTCCAACTCTCAGCGGCGACAGAGATTCTGCGCAATCCAACAGAAACAATTCGTCGATCATCAAGACAAGCCTTTGATCAATTGGAATCAGCAGAAATTAAGTCGTGCCGACTTCAGGAAGTTCTGAAACGGATCTCTATTAAAATATCACGCATACACACAAAAACTGGGGAGCATGAACAATTATGAATCAGAGTGAAAACAACTTTATCGAAAACGAAGCAGGGCAGATTAAAGTCAGATTGAAAAAAACGTTGGGTGATATTGAGGGCTGCCGCAAACATTATCTACTGGAAGCCATCCCGGGGATGATGTCCGTGGTAGAAAATGTCATCAAAGAATTTATCGACGAGACGAAAAATAGCGTGGAATTTGCCAACGCACAGCAAGAATTACAACATGCAAATTATGACCAGGGTGAATTAACCCGCTTGGTTCGCCAGTATGAAGCACATCCCGCGATGCAGATCGCCTTGAACGTTGCCTACGAAGTGACCTTGCCCCCAACCTTGATCCAGTTGGAATGTTAGAAATTCAAGGTAATCATGCCCGGCGCGCCGGGCATGATTTTTTCGCAAACTCCACCGGGGTCTGATTTCCCAGTGAGCTATGTGGGCGGTTTTCGTTGTAGTCCAGCCGCCACTGGTCGATTTGTTCCTGAGCATCTGCCAGGCTTAAAAACCAATGCTGGTTTAAACATTCCTGGCGAACCCGTCCGTTGAACGATTCAATATACGCATTATCCGTCGGTTTTCCAAGCCGACTAAAATCCAGAGTTACCTTGTTGAAGTAAGCCCACCAGTCCAGGCTCTTCGAAATGAACTCAGGACCGTTATCCACGCGAATCGATTGAGGACAGCCCCGAACCTCTTTGACTCGCTCCAGAGCTGCTACGACATCATCCCCCGTCATCCGGGTACCGACCCGAATGGCCAGACTCTCACGACTAAAGTTATCGACTAACGTTAACAGCCGGAATCGCTTCCCGTCAAACAGTTGGTCGGACATGAAGTCCATACTCCAACTCTCATTAGTGCAGCTGGCTTTCGGTCGCGTTACTCGGACCTGACAACTTCGATTCCGCCGTGGACGTTTTCGACGCATTTGTAGGCCTTCTTCGATATAAAGTCGGTAAACCAGCTTATGATTTACTTTCCATCCTTCACGCAACAAGAAAATATGTAACCGCCGATAACCGAAATCCACACGGGTACTGGCAAGATCACGTAACCGGATTCGTAATTCGGCCCGCTCGTCTCGAACACTTTGGTAACGGTGGCTAGCTCGCGGAAAGTTCAAGGCTTTACAAACACGACGTTCACTTTCGGCATAACTGACTTGCAACCGTTTCACCACTACTCGACGACGATCGGACCTCATACCTTTCCCTGGACAACATCCTGCAACATCTTTTTATCCAGGCTGAGATCGGCTACAAGCTGTTTCAGCTTTTTGTTTTCTTCTTCGAGTTGCTTCAGGCGGCGTACTTCAGCGACTCCCATTCCGGCAAACTTCTTTTTCCAGCGGTAGAACGTTTGTTCGGAGATGCCCATCTTGCGCGTCACCTCAACGACAGCGGTTCCTGACTCAGCTTGCCGTAGTGCAAAAGCGATTTGTTCCTCTGTGTAGCGTTTTCGTTTCATAGATCTGGTCCTTTTTAAAATGAAAGAATAACAATATTTCTCACATTCCGCATGGATCAAGAAACGGGGGGAAGGTCACACCTGCAAGGCCAGACACTCCCTCGTATACTCGTCTAAAATCGTGAGCCACTTGAGTGTGGTCCCCGTTTCTGTGCGATCAAAAATAAAATCCCAGCACCACACGTGGTTTTTCCTCTCAGGCCGACGGCGATGACAGGCATTCGCTCCCGTACCCAACGAGCGTTTTTTTCTTTGTTTTCTGGGGACTTTGAGCCCTTCTCGACGCCACAAGCGGTAGATCCGTTTCAGGTTCACCTTCCAGCCAGTCGCCTGCATCATCCTGCCGATACGGCGATACCCGAAACGGGGGTGTCGCCGTACCAGCTTCAGGATCTGTTTCAGCAAAGCGGCTTCACCATCAGGTGGAGTCGCCTGATAGCGTTGACTGGAACGGGGCTGATCCACCAACTGACAGGCTTTGCGTTCTGAAACCTCATATGTTTCCTGCAGATGCTGGACTGCCTGGCGTTTGCGAGAAGGGCTTAGAAGTTTCCCTCCGCAATATCCTTGAGCATCGCTTTATCGAGTTCGGCTTCAGCGAGCAGCTTCTTGAGTCGGCTGTTTTCCTGCTCCAGTTCTTTGAGCCGTTTGGCCTCTTCGGCCTTCATCCCGCCG
This sequence comes from Gimesia fumaroli, assembly GCF_007754425.1. NCBI lineage: Bacteria > Pseudomonadati > Planctomycetota > Planctomycetia > Planctomycetales > Planctomycetaceae > Gimesia > Gimesia fumaroli. The sequence goes on along the minus strand of NZ_CP037452.1, from coordinate 4,328,177 downwards.
TACTGAGTTCGCCAGCGATGAAAGGTCTGCTCACTGATTCCCATCTGCTGGCAGATTTCGCCAATTGTCTTTCCCGCATTCTGCATCGCCTCGGCGTCTCGCAATTTGCGGATAATCTGTTCCGGGGTATGTCGTTTACTGCGTCGTTTCGTCATGATTGTCTCCTATAAAAAGTCTATTGGAAACTCTCACAACAAATGGATCAAGTTAAGGGGAGCATGCCAAAGTCTGGAAAAACGATCCGAGTGCTGCAGACCGATTACGACAAATCGTTGATCATGCTGACAGTATGCTCCCCTCCGGAAGCGAAACCTTTACCAGCCCGCAAGCACCAACTTAACCCATACCAGGCAATAAACGGGGCGCGTGGCAACCCTGCACAGATAGAAAAAGGGGCAGCGACTGTCTTGGATATTGTCAAGAGGAGAGAAGATTCTGATTCCAAGTCTGGTTGTTTTTCATCATTGAATTCAGGATGGTGAGAATTTTTCTCATGCAGGCTGTGAGGGCCAGCTTCTTTGGTTTTCCTCTTCCCAGTAAAGAAAGATAAAACGTTTGATGCGACTGTTTCAGCGGGTGGCTACTAAGGTTGCCTTGTGAATTACGCATTATTCTGACTTCTGCTGACATACCTTCTTCTCTCTCCTTTAAACTTGCTACTGCCGCGTCAATGGCGGGGCTAGTCTATAGCATAAACCACAGTCCGACGTAGAACTGGCCGCCGTCAGAAAATACATCGTTTGTGGCGCTCCGTTTGGCAATGAAGAGTGGATCACTCAAACCGTCTAACGGCTGGACCTGGAAAGCACGATCAAGCATCGAGGTAGACTCTGGAAAAATGAGAATGGTTCTTAGTACTTTGCATACGAGCATTATGTGCTGCAAGTTCATCTAAGCTGCTTCTGGTGATATCTGGTAGGATTTGCCTGCCGTTGAATTGGCTTGTTTTCGGGTTTCTTTTCCGTTGTGAATTGGGATCGCAGGTCACCAGGCGGGCGGCCACATCGGGCTGCGTCCTACTTTTTATACTGGTTTGAAATCATGGTCTGGTTTTGTTTGTTACTCTGTCAATTTCCTACTCACTTTATGAGGCTCGGATGTGCATCCCGGCTGCCCCTCTTTCTTATGGGTAGAACTATGGGGGTGATGTGCTTTTTCTTCGTGCGCTTGTTTGATCTGATGCTCTTCGTCAGCGATGAAGGGATGTCTAAAGGGAGTCGCTTATGTTGTTTACGAACGACATGCGAAGCGCTGCGAAGGCTTCACGAAGCGGCCGGAAAGCGGTGCGAAGCGTTCCGATGTCGTTTGATAAATGAGGTGCGGGTGAGCAGCGATTTTGAAAATCGGTCTGAAACAAGCGGTTTTCATAGTGCTGATGTTCTCAGTGGTTCAGAAAATTCAGCTGAACCAGTAGTGAACTCTCGCGCGTGCGACGCTATCTCCGCATGATCGTGTTGATACGCGGGTTGCCTTCAAGGCTGATTTATTCAGGGAGAACGATCAGAATTTCAGGGATAAAAATGAGGCAACACAGCAGAAAAAGGGGAACAGCCAGGAACAGGCTCGCAGATCGTAAAGTGCTGTGGCGAAAGAGTGTAAGAAAATGAGGGCGCAGGGACTTGAACCCTGGACCTACGGATTAAAAGTCTAGAAAATCGTCAACCACCAATCACTCACCAGATACCAACCACGAAATACAAGCTGAATTATAGTGTCTACTCTACTTCTTAATGAGTGGCTGGTAACTTGCTGGTGGGTGAATGGATGCGGGTTTAGGTACCATTTTTGGTACCAGTTATCAATGCGTTTCTTCGATTGGAACGCTCGCAATGAAACCAAGTTGATGAACAACCTCTTATCAACATAATAGACGGTCAAGGCTGAGCAGAAACTCGACTTGAAACAGTGGCATATTGATTTTTCACCAGAAGACTGGTCCAGACGTACAAGTTTAAGTAGATGTTTCCTATTTTATCATTTACGTTTGATTACTATTAATATCTCATTTTCATTGAATTTGTATAGATAATTCGAAATTCGTACGGTATTCTCCTCCTTCTGTTTTTGTACATAAAACCATGCCGCTGTCACTAAATTGACAATATGGATAGGTGATATCCGCAGTGTTTATGTACTGATTCGCATTGCCATTCATTTGTTGTCCACAGTGAAGCAGCAATAGATTTACATTCGGTTGAGAGGAGTTCACCGTGCTCATATCCAATTGGCTCAGTTCTTTGGTTTCCCGTATTCGTCGCCGCCCTCGCTACAATTCCCGCGCGCGACGTGCCATTCGAAAACGGTGGCAAGCCATCCAGCAAAACCGACTCACAACTGTAGATCGCCTGGAAGACCGGACACTTTTAACGGCACAGATCATTGACAATGGCGATACGGGATTCAGTCAGACAGGCACCTGGATCAGCGCGAGCGGCAACCCCACCTTTTATCAAGGCGATTATTCTTATGTAGATGGGGTTGGAGGCACGGGGCAGAATACATCGTCCTGGGCATTCTCAAATCTTTCGGCCGGAACCTATCGGGTCTCAGGAACCTGGGTGCCGGAACCAAACGGAGGGGCAACAAACATGCCGGTCACGATTTCAGGAATTGTGGGGGGCGATGTTTCCATGTCCGTTAATGAACAAGTACTGGAACACGATCTGTTTGATGACGGTTTCTATTGGCAGGATCTGGGCTATTTTCAGCAATGGCACAATTACAGTAACGATTTCCGATAATCAGACCGACGGTTACGTGCTTGCGGAAGCATATCGGGTCGAGAAAATCAGCGAGCTTTCGATTTCTGATGTCACCGTTGATGAAGATGCCGGAACCGCGACGTTTAGCGTCACATCCAGTCTGGCCGCAGGCAGCGCCTTTTCTGTCGATTATGCGACAGCCGACGGGACCGCCACTGCTGGATCAGACTATACTGCTGCGTCCGGTACGTTGAACTTTACCGGTAGTTCGGCTGGTGAAACACAAACGATTATGGTTAATATCAGTGATGATACCACACAGGAATCGGATGAAGCATTTCTGGTCAATCTCTCGAACGTGCAGGCAACCGGTCTGATCGTTGGCCTGGTGGATTCTCAGGCAACGGGAACAATCGTCAATGATGACTATCTCAAAATCATTGACAATGGCGATGCCGGATTCAGTCAGACAGGCACCTGGATCAGCGCGAGCGGTAACCCCACCTTTTATCAAGGCGATTATTCTTATGTAGATGGGGTTGGAGGCACGGGGCAGAATACATCGTCCTGGGCATTCTCAAATCTTTTGGCCGGAACCTATCGGGTCTCAGGAACCTGGGTGCCGGAACCAAACGGAGGGGCAACAAACATGCCGGTCACGATTTCAGGAATCGTGGGGGGCGATGTTTCCATGTCCGTTAATGAACAAGTACTGGAACACGATCTGTTTGACGATGGGGTCTATTGGCAGGACCTGGGTTACTTTCAAATTGCTGCAAACGGTACGATCACTGTGACCATTTCCGATGATCAGACGGATGGTTATGTGCTCGCCGAAGCGTATCGGGTCGAGAAAATCAATGCCGACAGTACCCTTTCGATTTCTGATGTCACCGTTGATGAAGATGCCGGAACCGCGACGTTTAGCGTCACATCCAGTCTGGCCGCAGGCAGCGCCTTTTCTGTCGATTATGCGACAGCCGACGGGACCGCCACTGCTGGATCAGACTATACTGCTGCGTCCGGTACGTTGAACTTTACCGGTAGTTCGGCTGGTGAAACACAAACGATTACGGTTAATATCAGTGATGATACCACACAGGAATCGGATGAAGCATTTCTGGTCAATCTCTCGAACGTGCAGGCAACCGGTCTGATCGTTGGCCTGGTGGATTCTCAGGCAACGGGAACAATCGTCAATGATGACTATCTCAAAATCATTGACAATGGCGATGCCGGATTCAGTCAGACAGGCACCTGGATCAGCGCGAGCGGCAACCCCACCTTTTATCAAGGCGATTATTCTTATGTAGATGGGGTTGGAGGCACGGGGCAGAATACATCGTCCTGGGCATTCTCAAATCTTTTGGCCGGAACCTATCGGGTCTCAGGAACCTGGGTGCCGGAACCAAACGGAGGGGCAACAAACATGCCGGTCACGATTTCAGGAATCGTGGGGGGGGATGTTTCCATGTCCGTTAATGAACAAGTACTGGAACACGATCTGTTTGACGATGGGGTCTATTGGCAGGACCTGGGTTACTTTCAAATTGCTGCAAACGGTACGATCACTGTGACCATTTCCGATGATCAGACGGATGGTTATGTGCTCGCCGAAGCGTATCGGGTCGAGAAAATCAATGCCGACAGTACCCTTTCGATTTCTGATGTCACCGTTGATGAAGATGCCGGAACCGCGACGTTTAGCGTCACATCCAGTCTGGCCGCAGGCAGCGCCTTTTCTGTCGATTATGCGACAGCCGACGGGACCGCCACTGCTGGATCAGACTATACTGCTGCGTCCGGTACGTTGAACTTTACCGGTAGTTCGGCTGGTGAAACACAAACGATCACAGTGAGTCTCGTTGATGATTTCATCGTCGAGTCCGATGAAACGTTTCTCGTCAATCTGAGTAATCTGGTCACCAGTGGTACTATCACACTGGCAGACTCTCAAGGGGTAGCCACAATCATTGATGACGACAGTGTCAAGATTGATGGCACAGCCGATGCGGATGACTTTCAGGTACAGATGAATGCAGATGGTGTGACACTGGAAGTCTGGAACGGTGCTTCTCTCGCATTTTCGGATCTCCTGACCAATGTGATGGAACTCAATATCAACGGCGGCGCGGGGGATGATACCTTCACGGTGGATCTGAGTAACGGTCTCCCGTTCCCCTTCGGTAATATCAACTTTGATGGCGCAGCCGATGGAGGTTCGGTTGTACTCGAATCGGGCAGCTATGCTGGCTCGCTGACGACCGTCTCTCATACCTTGAACAGTGAGACTTCAGGCACAATCTCGATCGATGGTCAGCTGATCAATTATATAAGCACCGGTTCGCTCGCCGACAATCTGGATGTCACTAATCGGGTGTTTGATTTCCTGGGCGGTGCAGAGACCGTCACGCTGTCCGACACCGGCACCAGCAGCGACGGGCTTTCCAGCATTGACTCCACTTTAGGCGCTGCGGTCACCTTTGTGAATACGGTTGCTGCCGTCAGTCTCCTGACCGGTTCCGGCAGTGGCGCTGATGCGATCAACGTCATAGGGCTCGACAGTCTGAATGCAGCCGACTTCACTATTACCGGCGACAGTGACGATGATGTGACGTTCCTGACCAATGCCACGGCCATGGGAGCCAATGATCTGACGGTTGCCGCGCAGACAATTACTGTCAGCAGCGGCATTTCGTCTTCGACAGGCGCAATCTCTCTCACCACCAGCAAAAATATTCTGCTCAACTCCGGCAGCAGTCTGACCACCGTGGACGGTGGCATCACGCTCCTCGCCAATAACGGCGGGACCGCTACAGGTACCTTCAGCGGTATCGAAGCGAATAACGCCACAATTCAATCCACGGGGACTGGGACGATCCTATTAACCGGCTACGGAGAAAATAAAGAAGGAATATATTTACATGACGGTACAACAATCAGTTCCACCGCAACCGGTGTGTCTGCGGGAACGATCACTCTGAATGGAATCGCAGGAACCGGTGCTTCGAATCAGCATGGGATCCTGGCAATTATTACTTCGATTGAGAGTGTTGATGGTGCGATTTCACTGACGGGGCAGGGGGGCGGTGATGGAGCAGGAATTTTGAACAACGGGCTTTATCTTGATAACATTGACATCCATTCGACTGGTACCGGCGTCAATGCAGCCACGATCTCCCTGGACGGGACAGGGGGAGTTGGATCCAGCATCGTGCGCGGTGTCCAGACTGGGGCACTTTCTCTAACAAGTGTTGATGGTGACATTTCCATTGCCGGTGTGGGGCAAGGGGATGTAGCCGGAAGCGACAATATAGGGATTGTGCTGGGATCGGCCACGACCATCTCTTCAATGGGGACTGGAGTCGACGCTGCCGATATCAGCGTACACGGCACCGCGGGCGCAGGAGCTTCCTACAACCAGGGCATTTATGCGAGTGGTCAGGTCAATACGAGCAGTGTTGCAGGCGATATTTCTGTTGTCTCGGATGGTAATTTCTTCATCAGTACCAACAGCGCGATTACCTCGACTTCAGGAGATATTGCGGTCGATGTGAATTACTCCAATGCCAGCAATGTTGGTACGCTGTCTATGAACAATACCACTTCCTTTATGACAGGCAGCGGGGATATCGATGTGGATGCAGACGGTGATATCTCGTTGACACGCATCTCTACGACAGGAAACGTGACCATTGATTCGACGTCCGGCGCGATCCTGGACAATGATGACACTTATATCGACATCATCGCTGGCACCGCTGCTCTGGCGGCCGCCGGTTCGATTGGGACTTCCGGCAACCCGTTGACGGCCCAGATGGATGCCCATACCGCTGTCTCGGGAATCAGCGACATTCATATCAACAATCGCGAGCTGTTTTCTGTCAATGACATCAGTGTTAACGAAGACGGCACTTTCACCTTTACCGTAAGCATTGACCACGCCACGGACCAGAACGTGACCGTCCTGGCCAGTACTGCGTATGGCACCGCCGATGCAGGGGACCTGACTCCGATCAGCAATCAGCTGGTCACGATTGTTGCCGGACAGACTTCAGCGACTGTCACCGTGAATATCACCGATGATAGTCTGGTGGAAGACGACGAAACCTTCACCGTGGTACTTTCCGATCCTAAATACAATGGCGCCACGAATACCACAAGGGTCAACATCGGAGATGGAACTGGAGCCAGCACAATCTTGGACAACGACACGGCTTCCTTGTCTATCGACAACATCAGTGTTAATGAATCCGATGGCACTGCAACACTCACAGTCACTCTGGACAACAGCGTTGATGCCGGCTTCACGGTAGATTATTCCGCCCAGGCCAGCACAGCAACCATGGGCAGCGACTACACACTGGCAGCCGGTCAATTAACTTTTGCGGGCACGGCGAATGAAACACAAACGATCACAGTGACGATTAATGACGATACGACAGTTGAAGGCCTCGAAAGTCTGTTTGTGAATCTCACAGGTATCACAGTTCCAGGAAACCGGAATATTGGCTTCGCAGATTCCCAGGGCGAAATATCAATCACTGATAATGATAGTGCTACGCTATCGATTAGTGATCGAACTGTTGACGAAGACGCGGGGACCACAACTTTCACATTAACTCTGGACCAGACCGTACAGAATGGCGTCAGCGTCGACTGGTCGACCGCCGATGGTACGGCGACTGCTGGAAGCGACTATACAGCCGATTCAGGCACACTCAACTTTACGGGAACCGTCGGAGAAACTCAAACGATTACTGTGACACTGAACGATGATATGGTTGTCGAGTCTGATGAAACGTTTCTAGTCAACTTGAGTAGTCTAACTGCTGCTGGAGATGTCACTCTGACACAGTCTCAAGCCACGGCAACGATGACAGATAATGATAGTGCCACTCTATCGATTGACAATCTTAGCGTCGACGAAGATGCGGGAACCGCAACACTCACGGTATCACTGGATCAGGCAGTGCAGGGGGGAGTGTACGTTGACTGGTCAACTGCTGATGGTACTGCTGTCGCTGGTTCCGATTACACAGCCGGCTCCGGTACTCTTAATTTCACTGGAACAATGGGTGAAATTCAAACCATTACAGTGACCCTCACAGATGACAGCATTGTAGAACTGAATGAAACGATTCTGGTCAATCTCGAGAATCTTGTTGCCAATGGTAATGTTACGCTGGTGCAGAATCAGGCGACTCTTACTATCACAGATGAAGACAGCGCAAGTCTGTCAATCGCTGATATTTCTTTCAATGAAAGTGAGGGGACCGCAACATTCACAGTAACACTGGACGAAGCAGTACAAGGAGGTGTTTCTGTCGACTGGGCAACCTCTGACAACACTGCTATTGCAGGTACAGATTATACGGCTGGCTCAGGGGCACTCAACTTCACCGGAACAGCCGGCGAAACAGAGACCATTACCATCACGATTGCTGATGACAGTGATGTCGAACTCGATGAAACATTCCTGGTGAACCTAAGTGATTTAATTGCGAATGGTAATGTTACGTTGGTCCAGACACAGGCTACAGCGACTGTAATGAATGACGATGGTACTGACCTGTCTATTTCGAATGTGGTTGTTGATGAAACGGCAAACAGTGTTACTTTTTCTGTTACATCCACTGTGGCAATTGGAAGTGCGTTTTCCGTAGAGTTTGCAACAGCTGATGGTACTGCAGAAGACGGTTCTGACTATACATCAACAAGTGGAACCTTATATTTCGCAGGAAATGTCGATAATGAAACTCAAACTATCACGGTGACTTTAAGTGATGACTCAATAGTCGAATTGGACGAAACCTTGCTGGTCATTCTTACTAACCTGAGTAACAACGCAAGCGTGACCCTCACACAAAGCCAGGCCACCGCCACCATTACCGACAATGAGAGCGCGACACTGTCGATTGGAAACCAAACCGTTGACGAGGATGCCGGAACAGTTACATTCACGGTGACCTTAGATCAGGCCGTTCAGAGCGGTGTCAGTGTTGACTGGTCAACTGCTGACGGGACGGCTGCCGCTGGTTCCGATTACACTGCCAGTTCCGGGACACTCAACTTCACCGGAACAGCCGGCGAAACCCAGACAATTACCATCACGATTGCGGACGACGGTGTCGTGGAACTGGATGAAACGCTGCTGGTCAACCTCGGTAGTCTCGTAGCCAGTGGAGACGTGACACTCGCGCAAACGCAGGCCACCGCCACCATTACCGACAATGAGATCGCGACACTGTCGATTGGAAACCAAACTGTTGACGAGGATGCAGGAACAGTTACCTTCACGGTGACCTCAGATCAGGCCGTACAAAGCGGTGTCAGTGTTGACTGGTCGACTGCTGACGGGACGGCTGCCGCTGGTTCCGATTACACGGCCGGTTCCGGGACACTCAACTTCACCGGAACAGCTGGCGAAACCCAGACCATTACCATCATGATTGCGGATGACGGTATCGTGGAACTGGATGAAACGCTGCGAATCAATCTTGGTAGTCTCGTAGCCAGTGGAGACGTGACACTCGCGCAAACGCAGGCCACCGCCACCATTACCGACAATGACAGCGCCAGTCTGTCCATCGCCGATGTCAGCGTCAATGAGAATGCAGGAACAGCCACGATCACGGTGACCTTAGATCAGGCCGTTCAGAGCGGTGTCAGTGTTGACTGGTCGACCGTAGACGGGACGGCTGCCGCTGGTTCCGATTACACGGCCGGTTCCGGGACACTCAACTTCACCGGAACAGCTGGCGAAACCCAGACCATTACCATCATGATTGCTGACGACAACGTTGTGGAACTGGATGAAGCCCTGCTGGTGAATCTTAGTAGCCTCGTAGCCGATGGCGATGTCACACTCGCACAGACTCAGGCCACCGCCACCATTCAGAACAATGACAGCGCCAACCTGTCCATTGACGATGTCAGCGTCAATGAGAATGCAGGAACAGCCACGTTCACGGTGACCTTAGATCAGGCGGTGCAGGATGGTCTAACCGTTGACTTCTCGATCAACGATAACACTGCATTAGTAAACAACGACTATCAACGATTATCCGGCATGACAGGGACGCTTGTCTTCTCTGGTAGTGTCAATGAAACTCAGACAATCACCGTTAATATCATTGATGATAATATCGTCGAATTAACGCAAACGTTTTCAGCAGAACTTTCGAATGTTTTGTATGCCGGTATCACAGCGGCCCCCCTCTTAACGATTGCTGACAGTACCGGGGTTGCAACCATTACGGACGATGAGCCCGCTGCAAACATCAGTATTGCCGATGTTGCCGCAGCTGAAGATGGTGGCTTTGATTTTGAGATCTCACTGGATCGAGTTGCCGACAAGGATATCACGGTCGTCTTGAACACGGCTTATGGAACAGCTGACAGTGCAGACTTCATGGCCATCGCAAATCAGGTTGTTACAATTGCTGCTGGTTCCACAAGTGTTCTGGTGCCTGTCACCGTCAATGCGGATCTATCTATTGAGAGTGATGAAGACTTCACGGCAGCCCTGACAGACCCTCGGATTGATGGTGTCAGTGATTCCATGAAAGTCACTCTGGCAGATGATACGGCGACGGGAACAATCCAAAATGACGACGTCGCTACAATCTCCATCAGCGATGCCACAGTCGATGAAGACGCGGGTACGGCAACGTTTTATGTCTCGGTCAGTCATCAAATCGGACAAGTCTTTAGCATTGATTACACCACGGCCGATTCCACAGCCACAACCAGCGATGGAGACTATCTTGCCAATTCAGGAACCCTGGTCTTTTTCGGAAACGCCGACACTCCCATGGGAGTGGAAACGTTAGCCATCACTATCTTGATCAATAACGATCAAAAATCAGAGTCGACTGAAAACTTCTACGTTAATCTTTCCGGGCTTTCTCTCAGTTCGCCCGACCTGATGCTTGGTGATTCACAAGGCGAAGCGACGATTAACGATGATGACAGTGCTTCGTTCTCAATCAATGACATTACCGTAAACGAAGCCGCGGGCATTGCGGAATTCACGGTATCCCTAAACAAAACCGTCGATTCCGGTGTCTCTGTTGACTGGTCCACCGCTAACGACACAGCAACCCAGGGTGCAGATTACACTCCAGATTCTGGTACTCTGAACTTCACCGGAACTGCCGGCCAAGAAATAAAAATCAGCATTACGTTACCTCAGGATACGGACGTTGAATCCGCGGAACAATTCTTAGTCAACTTGACGAACGCGCAAAGTTCCGGTCAAAGTGTTGGCATCTCTGATGCACAGGGAGTTGCCACAATCACCGATGACGACAGTGCATCTCTGGCTATCAATGATATTTCTGTCAATGAAGGAAATGGCACAGCCACTTTCACGGTAACACTCAGCGGGCAAGTAGGTGAATCGGTCACCGTGGACTGGTCGACCGTCGATAATACTGCTAATGAAATTGACGACTACTTCGCCGATTCAGGGACACTCACCTTTGCCGGCAATAATGGAGAAACTCAAACGATTACCGTGGACCTGCAGGCTGATCAGATTCTGGAAGCCGCCGAGAGCTTCTATGTCAATCTGACCAACGCGTCTGCCGCAACAAAGAGTGTCACGATTTCTGATAATCAGGGTGAGGCCACGATCTCTGCAAATGCGGAAGAATTCTCGATCAACGATGTCATTCTTACCGAAGGGAACGGTGTGGGAACCAAGGTCATGACGTTCACCGTCACCCGTTCTGGTGCTGATCTGACAAGCGCGGCAACAATCGATTTCCGCACACTCACAGACCCCACCACATTAGGCGGTGGTGACTACGTCGCCATCACGACACCAATCACGCTCACGTTTGCAGCCGCCGATCCGGGAACTGACACCCAAACTCAGACCGTCAGTGTCACAATCAACAAAGATGACATTGTAGAACTCGACGAAGAATTCACCGTCCAAATTGAAAACGCCTCCATGGGAACCATTGCCAAAGCGCAGGGCATTGGCACGATTGCCAATGATGATCAGGCAACACTCTCGTTCTCTGGGCTGCAGTTTTCCGAAAATAATTCGACTGCCACACTTGTCGTCACTTTAGACAAAGCTGTTACCGGAGGTCTGACGGTAGACTGGGTTACGGCGGATATCGATGCACTGGACGGCATAGATTACACCGCCGACGCTGGCACGCTTACTTTTACCGGTAATGCCAACGAAACCGAGACGATTACAATCACTCTTTTAAATGATGTTTATGTCGAACCAGACGAGTCATTTGCCATCAACTTCAGTGACTTGGCAATCGGAGATACACTACTTGATGAGAAAGTCAGAGAAGAGCTTCTACAGAACGTCTCTCTGACCAGCGAGAGCGCCGTCGTTGATATCCTGAATGATGACGACTCCAGTAGTCCAAGCATCTACATCATCAAATCTCTTTATGATCTGGAAGCACCTCTTGAGGAAGTGTTGTTCAAAGTCGTCTTAAGTCAGACCGTGGTTAATGGTGCATCATTCAGCTATACTACTGTTGATGGAACTGCAGTCGCGGGCGAAGATTATTATGGAGCATCAGGCACGATCAATTTCCAGGGGAATGCGGGAGAAGAACAGTTCATCACTGTATACCTTATGGGCGACTCTATCCCTGAACTCGATGAAATCTTTTATCTGGAACTGACACAGTTAACCGGAACGCCGCTCCCCATCGATCAGTCGAATAATTATGCAACAATATACGATAGTGGCAGAACTCCTCTCCCCGTTACCATCGAAGACGTTACTGTTAACGAAGGCGACGAAGTCGCGCACGTTACCGTTTCAATCCCACAGTCAACTCTGGTTGACCTTTCTATGCTGGTCAATACAGGCGATGTCTCCGATACCGCCGGGGCTGCCGATTACTTCACTCTGACGGATTACCTGGTCACGATCCCCGCCGGCGAAACGTCAGTGGCCATCGACGTTCCCCTCTATCGCGACCTCTTGGTCGAAGAAGACGAAACCTTTACGATCAGTCTTTCCGATCTCAGTGCGAACGCTGGCGGTGGCTGGGCAACCTTCTTCGGTGGTGATGACACCGCCGTCGTCACAATCACCGACACGGAAACCACCGGTCTCAGCGTGTCTGATGTCACCGTGGATGAAACCGCCAGCACCGCCACCTTCACGGTTTCTCTCGCTACAAAAGCGACAGATGCCGTCACCTTCGATGTCTCTACACTGGATGGCACCGCGACCGCCGGTTCAGACTATACCGCCATCAGCAGCCAGCCTTACGCCATCACCGCCGGTCAGACATCTATCGACATCACCGTCAGTCTTACAAACGATACGCTCTTCGAAGGAGATGAAACCTTCTCGCTCGTGCTTTCGAATATCCTCGTTGGGGGCGTCGTCGACGACCGTCTAACCATCCTTAACAACACCGGCGTTGCCACCATTGAGGATGATGAAGCGGCCAGCATCACTATTGCCGACCTCTCCGTTAATGAAGCTGCCGGAACTGCCACCGTCACAGTCACAGTCGATCAGGCGGTTGGCTACGCTTTCAGTGTCGACTGGGCAACCCAGGGGCAAACGGCAACCGGCCAGTCCGATTATACTACCAGTTCCGGCACACTCAACTTTACCGGTATGTCTGCCAACGAAACTCAGCAAATCACTGTCCCCATCACCGACGACGACCTCGTTGAATGGGATGAAATCTTCCTGGTCAATCTCAGCAATGTCTCTGTCTCGGGGGCGAATGTCACCATTGCCGACAATCAGGCCGAAGTCACCATCACCGGCAATAACGATATCGCACAGCTTAGCATCGGCGATTTGACGGCTCTCGAACATAGCCAGTTCGGCTTCGAAATCACCCTCGACAAAGCCGCCACGAAAGATATCACTGTGCTCGTCAGCACCGCCGATGGTACGGCAAACTCGTCCGATTACACCGCGCTCACTGATTACCTGGTCACCATTGCCGCCGGTGAAACTTCGGCTGTCGTCTATGTCGATGTGATCGATGATACCCTGATCGAAGCCAGCGAAACCTTCACCGTCTCACTTAGCGGCGAACTGATCGACGGTGCTACTGATGCCTCCCGCGTCGGTATTGCCGACGGTTCCGCGACCGGTACCATTTCCAACAACGACTTCTCCGATCCATCGACCACGGCCAACGCCGTCGATGACTATTACTTCGTCAAAGTCGAAGACCTGGGGACTACCTTTGAACTGAACGTCCTCAACAACGACACCCGCACCGGCACCACAACGATTACTTCCATTACATCCGCATCCGGCGGCGGCACCGCTGCGGTCGGGCAGACCGCCGGCGATGATATCGTGATCTTCACCCCCAGTGATTACGCATCCGGCACGATCACCTTCAATTATACCTTTGAAGACTCCGCCCTCAACACCGGCACTGGTCAGGTCACCATTGTGATTGTCGACGCCTACGGCATATACGGTAATTTCAAGAACGACCGTTACGAGCCCGGCATCGATACCCCGTCACTCGGAAAAGTCCCCGAATACATTTCCCAGGAAGGCTTCGCCGCCGACTATCTCACGAAGTTCGACAGTCCTTCATTGATCGACGACACCGAAACCGTCGATACCCTGGACACGGTCATCTATCAGAATGCTTTGGGCACCGGCGGCAGCTTCTCGGTCACGACCGAAATTGACTCGACCCTCACCCGCGATTACACCGATCTGGGAGGTGGCAACTGGAGCTATCAGGAGACACTTCAATCGACCTACACGATTACCACCAGCTTTTCCGAAGCGATCGGCGTGTCCGGATTTAACACCATCGACCTGGTTCAGTCAGGCAGTCACAACTATCAGTATAACCTTGACTACACCGCCGCCGGCACCGGGAATGCCACCACAACCTGGACCCTCACTGAAAACGCCAGCGATCATTACGAAATCGACGCCGACTTCTCCATCGAAGAAGCAGGCGAAGACGAATTCACAACGGTCGTCACCGAAACCATCCTCGACAGCACTTATAACTACGGCAATCAATCGTTCACTCTTTCAGCCTCGGAAACCCGCGAAGATGACGGTATGGGGGGCGACATCCTGATCGCCGAAGCGCATGCTATCACGCTGTTCCAGTACGACGAATACAAAGAGGAAATCACGTCCACCGCCACCGTTGCCCAGGGCATGGCCCAACTCGGCACGACCGTCATCTTCGTCAACACCTACGGCTCCAACCAGTGGACCCGCAGTTCAGACCGCGATTACGATTACGACGCCGTCAACGACGAGTACAGCAACTTCGAAGGTTTCAACTACAGTTCCAACGGCACCGACCATTATTCATCCGTCGAATCAACCAACATCCTAGGCACTATCACCACCACGGAAGATATCACCGTCTCGGAAGAAACGACCGACGCAAACGGCGTCGTCACCCCCGCTGTCGTTCTCTCGACCACCATCACCACAGACAACGATATCGACATCGACACCACCGACGTCACCCACGATGAATTTTCCTTCAGCTACATCGGCGACAAAGACTTCAACAACCTCGGCTCCAACACTCTCGACACCGAGCTGACCACCTACTCCTACACCGACTCCGGCTACAGCGACTATAGCACAGACGCTTATTCCGAAGTCGATGTCAACACCGTTAACGACAACGGCACCAGCCGTCTCTACACACTCGATGACAGCATCGAGAATTCTCACTCCGAATACGAAACCACCACCAGCAATACCAGCCGTTCCGGAAACACCAGCGGAAACGCCCACTCGGAATACACATCCTCCGGCTGGAGTAATTACGACACTTATGCCTCGACGATCTTAGAATCCAATGATGTAAGTGATCCCGATATTGTTTCCAATTTCACCTCGATTGAAATCACCGACATTGATGGCAGTGACAACTACCGGGATATCGAAATCCTGGACGAACAACTTATCAGTGGTCACCTGGAAGGCACATCTTCGTACCTGTCATCCAGTCACGGTGTCGATCATCACAGCCTCTCTTCTACAACTTCAACAACATCGGTCAACACGGAATATCCCGGTTCCCAGTTGACTGTCATTTCTCTGATCGAGACAACCGATGCGGGAACAACGAACTGGGGTTCGAACTATTCCAACAAAGGCAACTATCAGAGATACGATGCCATCAATCCGATCTCGTCTCCCGGCCTGATTTATCATTCCTCTAATCTGGAGAATTACGCTGACACCTCTTCAGGAAACCGGGTGACAACCTACCATACCCTCGATACATCCAATTACAATGAGGGTGCATCCGTGATCGTGAACACGTCTGACGATTACGACGAAACAAATCGTTCCTACGACTTCGTGGAAACATCCTCTGGCTCTTCCGAATACACGACCGATGAAGTATCGAATGATTCCACCGGCGATGATCGGAAATCCACTTTCACCATCGACCAGGAAGACCAAACCAGCTACAAAGAATCAAACGGCAGCGTCACTTACGATATTGACCAGATTTCCACACAGTTTGCCGATACCGACATTGATGGCATCACAACCGATATGACAGCCCTTGACACATTCATTGAAACGGGCAGCAAGTCCTGGAATGTGAATGACGGCAGTGTCTCAACCTATTCCAGTACCGATGTCACAAACACCGTGGATGGCGGCGAAAACTGGACTGACGGATCGGGATCTAACAGTGAAGCGACCTCGCATGACTGGAGTGAATACAAGGAGTCTGGCACCAGCAATTTCACACAGCATTCAGAATCAGATCGCACCACCGTCGACGAAAGTGTCGCTGGTATCAAAAACACGGTGCACGTCGCTTCTGAGTATGATGAAACAAGCGGCACCGTCACCCCCGAAGAGGGTGCCACGCCGATCACAAACAACAGCTTCAACACCTCGCTCCGTACGGACGATTATCTCTATGCGGACGGGACGACTTCCAGTGTGGTCAATTCCGGGTCAGAGGAGAAAAGTGCCAGCCTTTATTCCCAGACCGAATCAAGCTCATTCGAACTGATCAATACCACGCACCCGGCAGTGACGAATGTGCAACAGGGGACTTACGAGAATACGCGTAGTCTTGGTGAGCGTTCTTCCGATGTGACTACCACGGAAATAACAACTACTACCGGCACGCTACTGACCGAAGAAACTCTCGATACAGAAAACACAAATCCTCTCGTCTCCGAGTATATCCTTGATAACATTCATTATGTGATACTGGGACAGATAACGAGTGAAGAAGTACTTACCGATCGATCTGTTTTCTCCAATGCAGAGACTACAGATGTGATCAAAATATCAGCGCAGTATTCAGGGCAGACAACTCCTGATATAGCAGCGATTATTATGAGACTGGACGAACGTGCGGGGTCTGCAACAACACAAAGTGAGGAACCGATTGCGCCGTATGCGGTCAGCGGTGAGTATGGCGGAAGTACTGGTGCTTCCTTTACAGTAGGCGATGGTTTATTTATCCCTTCTGGCAGCGTTTCTCCCCTAGGGGGCTCGTTTTATCAAATAAGCAAGAGTTCTTCTTTTTCTACGGATACCGGCAGCGATTCCCTGGGCAGTCGGGAAATTCTGAAGATCAACTTCCTCGGCACAATGGGGGTCGAAACGGAATCGTTCAGCGAATCGACCGGCACGAACGAATTAACCGATCATGATCTGTTGTACGAGACTTTCAATGCATCGCAGGTGACTCCAGTTCCAGATGACAGCAGTAGTTCTACTGCGTTGCCAGTCCCATCGTTCCAGACTTCCCACAGTAGTTATTCGGAAGACTTCGGTGACGATCCTCAAGACACTCACTCGACGACCACCTACCTTTCAACTGCGAGTTCTGAAGACGCCAATGGTAATGTAACTCTCACTACAACCAGACGTGTGACCGCCAATACGAATCAATCGTGGTTACTGGATGAAGAGAGTGAAAATGGAGGCGGCAATAACGGATTCAATGCGGATCTGAATGGCCATGGAAGTTCTTCCTATAGTGGCGTCTATGAGGAAACGGTCACCAGTGTTCCCGACCCGAATAATCCTGGCGAATATCTAACCTCTTCCGTTGTCACTCATGATTTCGTGACCCATTCGGAAGAGTATGTTCACAATGATTTTCGGTTCGGAGGCAGTAACCAGTTGGGTAGTGGTTGGGCTATCGATCTCCACTTCGTAGACATAAGAAATCACGTTGCCGATACCGAAGTCAGTGTGGTGGTTACGACAGACAGCAATGACGTCACAACCGAAACCGGTACCCGGCATACCTTCCGTGATAACTACGACCACACCAGTTATGCCCTCAGAGTGGATGGTAACTTCGGCGGCGGTAACGGCCTTTCGGGATCGTTTGGAATGTCAGTCGACGGCGGTACGACTTCATCTAGTACCGAAGATATTACGATGATCGATGGTACCATTACTGATCGAGCTATTACGGAACTTCTCACCAGTTCTAATGGCAATCACTTCCAAATGTCCGCTTCAGGCGATGGATTTGAATTTGTCGCCAGTAGCGGCAGTGCTAATTTTCTAGAGCAGCACAAAAGAGGTAATCTGAATTATGAAGTGATTGAGGGGATCCGTAAGAACCAGTCCAACTATCGCAATATTATTGAAATCGATTCTAATAGTTACTTCTCTGGTAAATGGAAATCATCCGGAGGAACAAATGATAAAACCTTATATCGGATGACACGTTACTTTAACCAGGGCGGTGAAACAACCGATTTTCAGGTGAATCAATATGATAAAACCAGCAAACAGACGCAGGCAACCACAAATGGACAGACAGGAGATACAGGAACCCAGCAAGTTAAAAACGTGACCCATGTTGCGAATTCCAACGGCCTTGGTGATGAAACCGCTGGACCGGGAAACATTTTACGAACCACTACAGACATTTATTACACAAATACTGATGATCAAGGAAATTTGAATCATAGTAATGAAGCCCTCGGAGGCACGTCAGTCCAGACGTTGACCAACTCAGACGCAGACCAATTCGCGATATCCCTCCCGCCGCTTCCCATATTTGATCCGCTGTCATACGTATCAATCATGCTCGGATTTTTAAGTGATCCGGAACTATATTCAGGAACGCCAGGATTTCTTGAATTCGGATCGCCGCAAACCGCACCAGTCCCCACGGGCGATCCGGTTTCCAGCGGCACCCGGGAAGACGGCACCTACTGGGAACACTACGACAACGGCGACTACTGGCTCTATCGCGAATACGAGAGCGAAGGGGGCGAGCTCATAAACGAGGAATGGGGCTACAAAACCCAGTCGTTCAACGATCTGCTGCAGTCCTTCTACCAGTTGATCGAAGAAGCCAGACAAAACACCGTCATCGACAAGATCGACGACTTCTTCGCCGACCTGTCGGAAGTTGGGGACTTACTTAACGAAACCAACAATGTCCCCGATGAAGCAGAACAGGCAAGAGATGCGATTGCGGAGCTACAGGAAGATCACTTACCTGATCCTGCCACAATCAACCCCAGTCGTCGACCATTCGGCGTCTATAATGCGGATGCCCCCTGGTATGAAATTATTGTACATAATGAACTCGATGCTGAGGAAGCTGCAAATAAACAAAGACAAGATTTGTTAGATTCCTTTGTATATCAGTTAGGTGTGATACAGGCTCTCGAGGAAGATCTTGAATTAAAAGAGGGGATTCTTTCAGTTACAAGTTTCAACTGGCTGGATTATCTGACGGGAGGCAAGATTAGAGCAGAGAGACTGGAACTTCAAAAACAATTGGCAATTGCTCAAGCAGAGTTAAAAGCATTGCAAAATAAATTAAAAATTCATCTAAAAGATCAAATTGGGCCACTCTCGAATAAATTATTGAAAGAAAAGTTCCAGATGGCACTCGATACTGCGATAGCAAAAGGATACTTTAAGGATGTTGCTGAAGGAGACATAAAAGCATTAGAAACTGCTTTAAAGGACCCAGTAACCTATGCATATATCACAGGTGGGTTAGTCGCTTTGGGCGGTGCATATGCAGCTTCATTGACAAATGTTGGTGGATGGGCAGTGACTCTTCTGGGGAATGCACTGACTGCTGGGGCAGTTGGAAATGCGCTTAAAGATATCTATATAGCATATGAATTAGTAAATGGAATTGATTTTGAAGAGGAAGTCGATCCAGCAGCCCAAAAAATTGCCAGACTGTTAGTCTCAGCCTTTGAAGAAGGGGCATTAGCAGTTATAATTCAAGCAGGTGTAAGAGCTTTACCGAAGATCAAATTGTTTGGAGTTGATCCTGCAACACGAGCCGCTGACGAAACGGCAGGAGTCCTCGTTAATGGTCACTACATCAAGAATCCAACGGCAAAGAGTCTCAACTCCTTGCTCACCGACAGTGGCAAGATAGGTGGGAAACAGATGTCTGGCAGGTACATGTATGTTATCGATGATGCGGGAAACATCACAATTGGCACGAGAGCAGGGCAACGAATGCCTCATCCGACACTGATCGGCGGTGCGAATCCGCAAGTGCGTGGTGCGGGCATCGTAGATATTCGTGGCGGGCGAATTTTCTCAGTTGACAACGTATCCGGCCACTTTAAGCCGGGAGCAGGCTCGCTTGATGCAGCACGAAAGGCGTTCGGCAAACTGCCTGACAGTGCTTTTCATCGGAACTTTGAAGGTTACTTGCCGTATTCTCGTTGAGGAGTCTTGGTCGTGGACATTACTGTTGGAAATTGGGGCCTCTATCAATGGTTTGAGGAGCATGGTCTTGAGTTGATACATCCCAACGATCTCGATGCCATTCGTAACCTTATGCCCAACGGCAAGCTGTTCGAGGTTACCGACAATGATGGCGATTATCTGACATTGAGGTATGGCAACCACACATATCGTGTAAATCCCAGTCTGTTTAAGCTGGTTTCGACACCACCATTTACATTCGGTGACGTCGTACGAATTCGTAAAGGTGGGAGTGTGATCTCAGCAAAAATCTGTGACATATTGTGGCATTTCCAGAGGTCGGAGCCTTACTACCATTTGGCGATCAACGGCAAGCGATTGACGAAGCAGTATTGGTTAAAGGACTTTCTTGACGCAGATGAGAAATTCAACACAGTTTGATATTGTGGCTGTAAGCAAAGCCACTTCGCACGCCCTTCGTCACGAACCTTGGCTTTACGAACTGGAACTCGATGATGAAGGTTGGACTCCCGTCGAATCGCTGCTGGCATCGTTAAGGAAGGAACGACCCGAGTGGGCTGGCTTGTCTAGGAACGACCTTGTGCAGATGATCACACGGTCATCGAAACAACGTCACGAGATTCTGGGCGGCAAGGTTCGTGCCCTCTACGGCCATACTATCGCCGGCAAATTAAAGAAGACACCTGCCACCCCACCTGATGTGTTGTTTCATGGCACCAGCCCCGATGAACAGAAAAAGGGGTCAGGACCGAATGGCACTGCCTGTTGTAGCGTAACAGTTTGCGTTCATACGATTGCCTTCCGTTGTTGATGGTAATGGTATCTTGGTTGCTTCAGCAAAGCCAGCACTTTGGTGCGGCGTTTATTGGCTCTGGGTTCTGTTCGACCAGTGCGATGCCCCACACGTTCGCTGCAGGGGACCTGCTGTCCGAGTGTGACCATTTCATGTGTGACCTTCGTGACGGCTCCCAACAACCAGCTTGCAGCCAGCATCTGTTGCGTGGTGGTAAACGAGAGGGAACGCGGATCACGGTCTGTCGCAATGCCACTCTGCAGCATTTTCAATCGAATCAGATTGTACGCCAGCAGGCACGACCAGAGTTCGGTGAGCACCATGTCGGGCGCTTTCGCACGCAGAATATCCATACCCAGCGAACACTTGATGCTTTTACCCACACCAACCCAAGGAAGGTCTTGCCAGAACGCAGCATAATGCCAGGAAAGGTTTTGCCAAACACAATTTCCAGCGAACTGGCAAAAAATCAGAAAATTAAAACCGTGACTGCGTCACGCTGGAGTCGTTGCGCAAACACAAACTCAAAAAACAGCGGCAGTGCCATTCGTCGCTGACCCTTTTTATGCTCCCATCTCTGAAACTCGATTTGGATAGGGTAATTCAAGACCATAAGAATCCAATACCATTTCATAGAATCGAATTCGTTCGTTTAAGTCATCAAAAAGCATACCAGATATATCTTCAATATCTTCATGTTTTGCTCCAGCTTCAGCTAGCTGAAGTATTTTTTCTGCAAGATTATAAAGATGCTTTAGATTATCACCTTGAATTACCATGCCAGGATAGTTACGACCCGGTGTTTTTAAGATAACAGCGTTTATTGAATCTGACAAAAGTTCAACTTGAATATTTTTCATTTGAATTATGGCCCTTTAATATAACTTAAAAACCATTAGGACGAAATTTAACATAAGGAAGGTCTGAATCTATTGGCTCGAAAAATTCGATGTCGCTTCCTCTTCTGATGTTACCGTATTGGTCAGGTCGTGGACGACCTTTAGGCAACAAAAATCCTGCCTTCTTTTTGAGGTCGCGTAACTTTCGAGTTGGTTCAATTCCATCAATTTTGTTGATTACGTAGTCCCAATCAGACTTTCCAGGCTTAAGTTCTTTACCAGCGTTTACACGACTACCTACTATAGTTACTTCTACCTGGTACTCATCGGCAAACTTTTGAATCTTGCGTGCATCTTCTACATTTATTTTATTTAGAGTTACATTACCACCAATTTTAACATTGGTTTTTTTACTTCCAGTCGAGTCAGTAAATAGTTCGACAATTTCATCTACGTTATCTGAATTAGTCTTTACTCCAGTGTTCTTAAAATATTTCTCAATTTCAGCATCAGTAAGCCCCTTTCTAAGTTCGGGAGCTTTATTGAATTCTTCAATTAACTGTTTCGCTTTTTTTTCCGAAAACACCCCTGGTATTGGATTACCGGAATCATCAAGAATTTGCCATGTACCATCCTTTAAATCTTTCACCGTATAAGTATTATGTACCCAGATCGAGAATCCCCAGCTTTGTTTTCCTACAAAGTAGGTTCGATCCTGTTTCACTCTTAAATTGTACACCGTTTCATATCGACCGCTTTTGGTCACCGACTCAACAGCAGTCAGTTGATCATCGTGTCCCAGTAGCTGATCTCCTGCTTCCAATTCACCGGCTGGTACCCAACCTTTGCCGGCAACAAAGAATGGATGCTCCTCTGTTGTTCCTATGACCTGACCACCAACGCCAAGCTCCATTATTCGAGAAGCCAGCTCGAATACCTCTTCAACTATACTGGTTTTGACTGGATGCTCAGGGGCATTTTCAGGGCGTGACAGAATCTGGTCACCTGGTTTGAACGTTGCAATATCCTGTTCGCCATCTGGAGTCAAAACGGGGGTTCCGGCTACAAAACAAGTGTCATGATTTACGATATGCGAACTTACATCATAATCTTTTTTCGTAGCAGGGGGAGTTTCTGTCTTCTTCCCTTTGGGTAAGGCTTTCCCACCAAAGTGGAAAATCAGTCCCAATGCACCAGACTCTGAAGCTTCTACAATGAGTTTTGCCAGTTTCTTAGCAGCGGGGTCCAATTCAGATTCGTGAGTGACTGCCTTCACTTCAAGATATGCCTCGTAAAGATCTGCAAGTACCTGTCCTGCTTCACCTGCTGTCCCAGCAATTAAAAGTACATCCACCGCCCAAGTAACAGGAAGATAATGAGCGGCGGCGTAGGCACCACCGAACACAGCCAGTGCTTCTGCTAATTGAATATAAGTGTCAGGATCTTTCAGAGCTTTAATGTCTTCACTTACTTCAGCGCCGAAATATCCTTTCTCCCACGCCTTTTCTATGACGCTCGCAAATTTTTCTGGAAGCGCAGTGAAAGCATACGGTCCGATAGCTTCTACTGGAGCACCAATGTCTAAAATATCACGTAATCTTTGTGCTTCTGCCTCAGCAATCGCTAATTGCTTTTCAAGTTCAATTTGCTCGGGGGTTTTTTCGTTCGTTACATAATTTCGACCAGATGAAAACCCGGGGACTTCATATGTTCGAGCTTTATCTAACTGAGCAATTTTTTTCTTGAGTTCGACAGAAAAAGGTGTCAGGAACCTTAAATTGACAATTTAGGTGAATTTCGCTTTAATGCTGCTTATGGGACGACCAAAACGGGCCGCTCAGGCGGGATATCTTTATCATGTGCTCAATCGGGCTAACGCCCGGATGACGATCTTTGAGACGGACGAAGACTACGCCGCCTTTGAGCGGATCTTGTCGGAAGCAGTCGAGCGGTTTGAGATGCGCTGCTCAGTTATTGAGTGATGCCGAACCATTGGCATCTGGTCGTTCATCTCAGTGAAGACGGTCAGCTCTCCCGCTTCACAGGCTGGCTCACGCTCACCCACACCCAGCGCTGGCACGCCCATCGCAAGAGCACCGGCTCCGGTCACGTTTACCAAGGACGATTCAAATCGTTTCCGATTCAGGATGACGAGCACTTCTATACGGTGTGCCGGTATGTAGAACGGAATGCGCTCACAGCCAATCTGGTCAAGCAGGCCGAAGATCGGCGATGATTCGACATGCAGTTTCTGTGCCTGTTGGAGTAGATCAAGAACGACGGCACACAACGGGGGACGACGATCAGTTTCGATCTTCCTGAGACAGATGCCCCAATCACCCCTTGTCTCGGCAACGAATCCGCTTAGAACCTGGAAGCCCAGGGAGAACATGTCTACCTGGTTGGTCCTCTCGGGACGCTGGTACATAATGACTAAGACGCATTGACAATCTCAGAAGAGTTGCCTTAGAATCCGGCTCCTTGAACAGTCGTATAATTTGGGAGTCAGTGATGACACGTCAAAAAAAGATGTTATTTTCCGTAGTCACTTTGGTATTTGCCGTGTCAGCTGTCCTTGCGTCTGTGCCACTCTTGATACCGCCCACTGATACCGAATCTGAACCGCATGCTGCGTCTGAAGCCCCTCCCATCGAAAATGTCGAGAATGAGACCCAATTGGTGCTTTCTGAAGATGAGGAGTTCATGCAAAACCTGAAACAGCAGATCAGGAGCAACGTGGCAGGACTTGAAAAAATGGATGATCAACAATTTGAACAATTTTTGCATGAGAACCATAAGGTCACCTCAGATTTTATCAATACCTATTTGGCTCAACAAACGGTTTCACTTTATTCTCCCTCTCGCGCGAAAACCTCTCTAAATTATACGTTCGATAGCAATAAACTTGATTTCAACACAACTGCAGAGTACTACCCGGCTCAACCCGATTGCAAAGGGGACAAACTTGATTTTGAAATATTAGCCGCGTCGAATTTTGGTCTTCGTGGATATTGTATCCGTAATGACAGCGTCATTCGTGAATTCGGAGAATATAATACTGCCTATTTCAGTACCTGTTACGATCCACAGAACGATCTGGTCGCTTTTGCGATTCGAGGTTTGTTTCGGATTGACATCTACAACAGAAGTGACTGGTCCTTGGTGAGATCAATCGACAATATTGCTGCTTCAAGTATTGAATTCTACCGCGGTGATCTCTTCATCGGTGGTTATAAAAAAGATGGCGAATGGTTTAAGTCGTCCATTTTTCAATATTCCGTTGATAAGGGAGAAGTGACAAATGAATTCTTCTCGACACTTCTGGCTGACGTCAGAGGCCTCTCATTCCATGACGGGCTGATGGCTATTTCCGACAGTTATCACAATCGTATTATTATGCACGACCTGAACTCAGGTAAGACCAGACTCCTGCTCAAGGGATTTTATTATCCGAATGGAATCCACCTGATTTCGCGAGATCGGATTTACGTTGCTGATGAGCATCACCATCATATCAGATTGATTGACCTGGCGAGAATGCGTGAAATATGGAAGTCCCCCGCCGGCCAATTGAAAGCACCGTGCAGTATTCATCAGGTGCAACAGGGCAAATGGATGGGCATGTTACTCATCTCTGATACCGATAACAATCGAATGATTGTCGTCGAACCTGAAACCTGGAAAATTATTTATGAGGTGGCCAGCATCCGAGGGGTACTTAAGTCCGTCCCGATTTTTCGAAGTGATACCCGTTAACCTGCATGCCTGTCATTGATGAGGGCTCCCCGATTTTCAATCGCAGACGGTATCGCCTGGGCAGTGGCGTTTTTCGCTGGCCACAGCCTGTGGACTGGATGCTGCCAGCGGTCCTTTCAAAGGAAAGCAGGCCAGTGAGATTGCTTTGCTACGCACACTGTTTGGCCGAAGGACGTTGTTGCCTGTGATTGCTGTTACCACTGCTCCTTCATGATAATGGGAGACGATCTTAGGAGATGACGGTTATTACCACACTTCTCGATGAGCAACATACCAAACAGGGCATTACCGAGTCATACGGCTTTCGCTGGAAAGTAGAACTCGATCTGTGCTGTATTAAAGATTCATTGAATTTAGGGCATCGGTGTAAAGCTCCTGCGACGATTCGTTGTGAATTGTGGACGACGATGCTGGGGTACAACTTAATTCGCACGACGGCAGTCGATGTAGCCCTCCTACATCAGAAACGTCCCCGGCAAATCAGTTTCACGGCAACGCGCTAGATTGTTCTGGCAGCCTGGATGTTGGCTATCTGCGAACAACACGATTCGCAGGCAGTGTGCGAAATGTGCCGAGCGTTGGCGAATCAGATTGCCACGTGTGAAGTCGGTAACCGTTCCGGTCGCATTGAACCTCGCGTCATCAAACGCAGACCGTGATGCGTTCAGTGAAACACAACCCCTTGCGAGTGAATCTGGTCAAGCAGTCAGAGGAGTGGGGGTATGGCTCCTCCTGGACTCGGGAGCAAAAACAGGCCACCCCGGAATGGCTGGCGACGCTCAAGAATCCAGAACTGCCACGAAACTGGCGAGCCCCGGTCAATAAACCCCAGACCGGCGCCGAGCTGTCCGCCCTGCGTAAATGCCTTACCCGCGGCACCCCCTTCGGCAATGACAAATGGACCAGCAATACTGCCAAAAGGCTGTCACTAGAAAGCACCACCCGCCCCCGCGGCAGACCAAGGAAACCACTATGAATGCAACATATTTGCACACAATCGAACTGACGATCTGGGTAAACGAGATTATTTCAAAAAACACCACATTTTGCGCAAAATACAATTGACTACCACCAGATATCGATTAGTATGGTGTCAGTCCTTAGAGAAGGTATGGAGTTTTATTTCACTAGCAGAAGGAATTTGCTACATGGAAGGAACTGGTGCGATTGAAAGCGGCAAGGCCTATACGTTGGCCCGCTTTATGGAGATCACCGGAATCAGACGATTCGCATTGGACACGGCCCGCAGAAATGGCCTTGTTGTCCGCAAAGCAGGGCGCCGCTGTTTTGTCCTGGGTCAAGATTTTCTTGACTATCTCAAGTCACCCAAAGCCGCACAGAGTTAATCTGCGCCTATTGGTGATGACTCCCTGTCCGCCTGGAGGTGGCCGCGTGTGGCTCGCTGGAGGAAGCCACGACAGATTTTTAAATCCGCGTTTCTATCTTGAGTAATTGATCGTTTTGATAGTGCTATCAAACTCGATTGTGTGTGGTTCGTGTTCGTAGAGAGCGTACGGACCGACTCGACTTTTTAATTCTGCAATTGTGATTCGTTGACCTGTGCAGTCTCAATTTAACCGGGGAGTGGTACGCCCGGTGGGATCTAGTTCTGACTGCATGGGACATCGAATCTGAGATTGCTTTCCGAATTCATTAAACAAGGATAAATCTCTTGGTAACCGAACCAATTGAAACAGCGACTCCAGACACTGAAAACTCAGAATTGGGACTAGTCCCAGTTTCGGAAAATGCAAAAACGGGACTAGTCCCAAAATCAGATCAAATCCAATACATCGATATCGACTCGGTTAAGCCGAGCCCTGAAAACGACATTTTATACAAACCCGTCGATCCTGAAGACCCGGAAATTATCAAGCTTTCAAAGTCAATCTGGTGTGATGGCGTTTTGAACCCGATTATCTACACGGCAGACGGTTTTATCGAATCAGGACACAGGAGGCACTGTGCAGCCCGTCTGGCTGGCCTGGTAGAGATCCCCGCAATCTTATCAGAAATCAGACGAGGGGATGACATAGAGGCGTTTACGGCTCGCCTGGCGGAACATAACAGGCAACGTAAGAAGTCATTCGATGAAGAGGTGCGGGAAGAATTAGCGCGCCAGAACCCTGCAGATGCCTATCAGTCATTGATTGAACAACGCCAAAAATCGAGTTGTGGTATTGAAGCATTTCAGATTGAAGGACGAAAAGAACGCAGCGGTATCTCAGATGCGAAAACTCCGTTCCTGAATGCTGTACTTGATGTGATCCGAGAACGACGAGCTTATTTACCCTTAAGCGTTCGTCAGATCCATTACGCACTTCTCAACGATCCGCCGCTTAAGCATGCTAAAAAGCCTGACTCCGTTTATCAGAACGATAAGCAAAGTTATAAGAGCCTGACCGATCTTGTAGCACGTGCCAGATTAGAAGACTCAATTTCAATGAAGGCGATCGCAGATCCAACGCGTCCGGTTTCCTGCTGGCAAACGTTTGATGGTCCACAATCATTTGTGGAATCACAGCTTAAGCATTTTATGGATGGATACTGGCGTGATCTGATGCAGTCACAGCCAGATCACGTTGAAATCCTCGCCGAGAAAAACACGATACAATCCATCGTCAAT
Organism: Gimesia fumaroli; assembly: GCF_007754425.1. Classification (NCBI taxonomy): domain Bacteria; kingdom Pseudomonadati; phylum Planctomycetota; class Planctomycetia; order Planctomycetales; family Planctomycetaceae; genus Gimesia; species Gimesia fumaroli. The sequence goes on along the minus strand of NZ_CP037452.1, from coordinate 4,299,781 downwards.
CGTGTTGCCATGAAATACTGTATTCCAACGGTAACAGGCAGAGGGTACTGCAGCCTGACACCTCGCTATGAAATGGCAGAGCGATACCGACGAAGCGGGAAGGGCAAACTGATCATTTTGATTGTCAGTGACTTTGACCCGGATGGGGAGGAGATTGCCCAGAGTTTTGCTCGTTCCATGCGTGACGATTTCGGGATTTACAAGATTCATCCTATCAAGGTGGCTTTGACCGACGAGCAAGTGGATGAGTATTACCTGCAGCCGAATATGGAAGCCAAGCGATCTTCAGCACAGTACAAAAAGTTCGTCAAAAAGTACGGGAAGAATGTTTTCGAAGTTGAAGCCCTACAGCCTGAGCAGTTGGAGGCAATTTTGAAAGAAGCGATCGACAATGTGATTGATACTGATTTATTCAATCGGGAGTTAGAGCAGGAAGAGAAAGACGCAAATAAGATCTTTGCATTCAAGAAAGTGGTGAATAAATCAATGATGGGTAAAACAAATCTGGTGAATTAGCCTTAGTAGCGGATTTCTTAGGTATAGGCGATTTTCTGAATTTCTTTCATGGTTAGGGACGATATGGAACGTGGTATGATCACCCAAAATGAATTCTTACTTCAAGCAGCCCTCGAATACGCAGGACTCGGATACTCAGTATTTCCCTGTGGGTCCGGTGATAAAAAACCAATTACTCCCAAGGGGTGCCTCGATGCAACGACTGATGAAGATCAGATAATCGAATGGTGGGAGAAAAATACTTTTGCCAACATCGGCATTTCTACCAAAGGGCTTCTAATCGTTGATATCGACGGCTCTGATAATGAGTGGTTGACCAATCCCAAGATCAGGGAAAGCCTGTCTCAGGGTGTCATGTCTCAAACTCCGAGTGGTGGTCGGCATTTCATATTCAGGCAACCTCCAGACGCCAATCTGAAGAACACAACCGGTAAGCTGGCTCTCAAAGTCGATACGAGAGCAGATGGTGGTTACATCGTCGCACCGCCTTCTCAGATCAATTCTGAGGCTTATCAATGGCTTTCGGAATGTGGATTGGATGAACCGCTTGAAAGTCTTGCTGAGGCCCCTGAGTGGATTGTGGAGAAGCTGAAAGAGGTGGCACAGGAACGCTTTGAATTACCACCAGACGGTAACAAGTTGCCGAAGGGAACACAGCACACCTCGCTTTTCAAAGCTGGTTGCAAAATGCGGGATTTTGGTTGCACTTATGAAGTGATTAACGCAGCACTTCAAACTATGAACCAAAAACAATGCACAGAGCCTGGAACCGTTCAAGAGATTGAAAAGATTGCCCGAAGTGCTGCGAAGTACAAGCCTGATCAATTAAAGCAAGCTGATACCGAATGCTGGTATGAGCAAATGTTTGATCAAACGGAAAATGAAGAGCCAGAAAGCACAGATCCTGGCCCACTGGATGAAAGCCTCTTGCGTATTCCAGGCTTCATTTCTGAGGTGATGGATTACACCTTGGAAACGGCCCCTTATCCCAATCAGGTCTTGGCGTTTTGCGGTGCTTTAGTTCTGCAGGCTTTTCTAGCTGGTCGCAAGGTGAGTGATCAGTTCGACAACCGAACCAATCTTTATTTACTTGGATTAGCAAATTCAGGAGCAGGTAAAGACCGTCCTCGAAAGGTCAACGTTGAAATCTTAAGTAAAATTGGATTAATCCACTGTTTAGGTGAAAAATTCGCATCCGGCGAGGGACTTGAGGATACTCTTTTTCAATCTCCCAATATGATTTTTCAAACGGATGAGTTTGATGGCATTCTTCAATCCATCAGCCATTCTAAGGATGCACGTTTTGAAGGTATTATGAGTACTATGCTGACTCTGTTTTCCTCTGCAAACTCAGTATTCTCTATACGGAAAAAAGCGGGACTCGAACAAGCAGCCCAGATTGATCAACCCTGCTTGACCGTGTTCGGCACAGCCATCCCCCAACACTATTATGCAGCCTTATCAGGCCGAATGCTGACGAATGGCTTATTCTCTCGCATGATTATTTTGGGAAGCGGCAAACGAGGTGAAGGGCAAGATTCAAAGAAAATCGCTTTACCGGTTCGCATTCTTGATACTGCAGAAAGGTGGAAATCGTTTAGTCCGAGTTCTGGTAATCTGAGTGGTGAGCACCCGACGGTTGCAACCGTTGAATACTCTACCGATGCAAGAGCCGCTATCCGTGATGCCAGAATGCAAGCTGATTTAGAATATGACAAAGCAGAACTTAAAGTTGATTCGATAGGCATGACTGTTTGGAGCCGCGCTTATGAGCATATCTGTAAGATGTCATTGATTTATGCGATCAGCGAGAACCACAGGAGTCCACACATTGGGGAGAACGCCGTCTCGTGGGCAGTTCGACTAATCTTCCATCTTACTCAAAAGATGCTCTTTAACGCACACCACAATACGTTTGAGAATCCTTTTCAAGAGTTGTGCAATAAAGCTGTTCGTTGGATTCGAGAAAGTGAAAACGAGACCGTCCCTCACTTTGCCCTCTTAAAACATCTTAGGACAAGTGCAAATGATCTTGGTGAAATAGTCAGGACGTTGGAAGAAAGTGGCAAAATCAAAATCATTAGGAAAGCAACGAAAGGAAGACCCAGCGTGGTGTACACTACCAATCTTTCCCCCCTAGGATTGTGAATGTGAAAGAAGTTTGACACTGGTTGTGAAAGAAGGGAAAGAAGTGTGAAAGAAGTTTAAGCAAAAAACACTTATATTATAGGTTATTATTACTTTCTTCTCTTCTTTCTCCCATATACCCCCTCTCGATTTTTATTTTCATAAACCGCTTGTTTTTGTTTGCTTATGCGAGGGGGGTGTGAAAGAAGAAAGAAGTATCCGAAGTACTGTACATTGAGAAAAATTCAAGGGAGCTCTCCAGCTCTTTTCCCGTTTCGTTTTTTCAAAGGATTGAGTGAATGCCAAAGCCTATTCAAGTTTCTGTTTCAGTTTATGAAGGATATTCTGACAAAAGCGAAGTTATTGCGTTATGTGATGACGGTTCTATCTGGGCAATCCAGAACCAGAATAATGAAAGGTGTTCTCGCTGGGAACGGTTGCCAGATATCCCTGAAGGATTAACAGCAAAGGATTATCCTCATAAAGAATGGAACTATCAAGAACGGCCTAACTTTTAGCATCCTCTGAGGTGGGCGGGTCCTTTTTGAGGATCGAAATCTATGCACTAACTACGAATCAGTCGGGTTTTGTGTGTGTCTTTCCTTCTTTTTGAGCGGGTGGAGAATAACAAATATTGGCCGAACAACTGGGTTGCCAAGGACCGGGATTGGGTTTATTGGAATCAGAGAAATGAGGGGCATTCACACAACAGGAAGCCCTTTCAGTTGGTTTAGTAAAATAAGGAGATAGCAAAGTATGTCAAAGGATTTGATTGACCAATGCAAATTACTTACTCATAATCGGTCCGCAAATGTCTGGACATATGGATTGGTTTCGAGAACTGGAACTATCCCAATATCAATCACAATCGAGCCTCAGGTGGTGTAATGCGATTGATTTTCAGACGATGGATCTGCATTACAAAATGAGATTAAGCAAAAGAAAGGGTAAATTCGACTGATGGCAGCTATTAAATTGATCCTCTTCAAGAGAGACAACAGTAAGAACTTTTATGTGAAATGGGTTGATCCGGTCACATTGCGGGAACGGCGGAAAAGCACCAAAACAAAAATCAGACGGGAAGCGGAACGGTTTGCCCTGCGGCTAGAGAAAGAATTGAATGAAGGTATCTACTATGATCGATCAACGATTACTTGGAAGCAATTTCGCGAGCGGTATGAAACCGAAGTTGTACCGGGCATGGCAAAGCGAACCAGCGAAAAAATATCTGCCACATTGAACGCTGTCGAGAGAATCGTTCGTCCTCGATTACTTCTACAAGTCGACGCTAATGCAATTAGCAAGATTGTTAAACGTCATCGCAAAGATGGGTTACAAGAAATCACAATACGTAGCAATCTGGCTCACCTGAAATCTGCTTTGAACTGGGCAAAGTCAATCAGGCTGATTAATATCGTTCCAGATTTTCCAAAGCTCAAGCGGGCAAGAACAGATAAAGTCATGCGAGGGCGTCCCCTCTGTCTGGAAGAGTTTGATCGAATGATTGAAGCAATCCCTAAAGTGATTAAAATGAAAGCCGACACAGAAGTCGAGATAGCCAGAAAAGAAGTAGTTGTGCGTTCTTGGGAATTCTATCTGAAGGGGCTTTGGTGTTCTGGGTTGCGACTCACTGAATCACTGGAATTGTACTGGGATCGTGAGGACAGGCTTTCAATTGACCTAACTGGGAAATATCCGATGCTGCGAATCAGAGCAGAGGCAGAGAAAGGGAATAAAGACCGTTTGCTGCCCATCGTTCCTGAGTTTGCCGAATTCCTACAGGAAGTTCCTGAATACGAAAGAATCGGACCGGTTTTTAATCCTTTGGCTGAGAGAGAGCATATTAAGAAGCTGACAGCGCTTACCGTTTCGAAGAAGATTGCCGATATCGGAGAAAAGGCTAACATTGTCGTCGGAGACATTGGGAACAAAGATAAACAGACAGGACAGCGAAAACCCCGGTTTGCATCAGCTCACGATTTGAGACGGTCATTTGGTGAGAGATGGTCTCTGAAAGTGATGCCTCAAGCGCTGATGCAGCTAATGAGACACGAAAGCATGGAAACAACGCTCAAATTTTACGTGGGCAGAAATGCTGAAAAAGTGGCAGAATCAATCTGGAATGCAGATGCAAGTTTAGGTACCAATTCTGGTACCAGTAGCGAAATTAAAGCTATGCAGGGAAGAGGCGACGGGTTGCAAACTGTTGCCATGGAAGAAGTAAGAAAATGAGGGCGCAGGGACTTGAACCCTGGACCTACGGATTAAAAGTCCGTTGCTCTACCAACTGAGCTACGCCCTCATTTGTTCTTACTGTATCTGATTCGGCTGGAAAATTGAAGTGATGGGTTTCGCTTCAGGTTCTCGACAGGGCCGATTGATGACTGAGTCAGGATAATAGCAATAAGCACAATGACTTCACAACATTACGGGCAAAAAAAATCATTGTAAATTCATATTTTCTCTAGCCTTAGTCATACAGACGTGGATTCGCTTGCATGGGTTCGCGGAATCTTGAGTCAGATTGATTTTGAACAACGATTTTCCGAAAACATATCAGTTTCACAGAGAGAAATTAACCCTGAATCAGGAGTCGTAATCACCTTGTGTGTACATTCCATCAATATACCGCCAGATGTCGGGGTTGGGGCTTTTCGGCTTTAAGGAATCCGGCAGGCGGTGGAGGCGGACATTGTCATAGCATTGCAGCATTGAAAATCGATGGATGGCAGCAGGTATACCAACCGATGTGAAGACCGGGTGACCCGTTGACGGGAAGGGGCCACCGTGATTCATAGCGGGACTGACGGCGACACCTGTCGGCATTTTGTCGTTTAAGAGACGGCCTACTTTTTGTCGGAGTGCGGGGGCAATTTGATCGTACAGTGCATCATCCTTACCGTCGGTGTGGCTGTAAATGCAGCCGGTGAGGTTTCCTTCGAGGCATTCTGCAACTTGAGCCAGCTCTTCGTCTGAGTCGGCGAGGACGAACAGAGACGCATTTCCGAAGGCTTCTTCCTGTAGTGCTTCCGGGCTTTCGAGGAACTGACTGGCGCTGACTTTTAACAGGGTATTGGCACAGGAAAAGCCGGGGTTACCAGAGGCAGAGCCGCCTGTGACGAGAGTGGCGCCGGCGGACTGAATCGCGGCGATTCCGGACAGGAAGCCTTTCTGGACTCCTTCGCCTAACAGGATTCCGGCGGGGGCGGCTTCAAACTTTTCTTTCACCTGTTCGATGAAGGCGTCCGCGGCTGCGCCAGCTTTGAGGGCGACCAGTCCCGGGTTCGTACAGAACTGGCCGGTTCCCATCAGGCAGCTGCCTTTGAATTCTTCTGCGATCTCGGCACTGCGTTCTGTTAATGCTTCAGGGAGAACGAAAACCGGGTTGATGCTGGAGAGCTCCAAATAGACGGGTTTACCGGCTTTGTCGGCGGCTTCCTTAATGGTGAGACCGGCACTGCGGCCGCCTGTGTAGCCGATGGCTCCCATCAAGGGATGCGAAACCAGACGGCAGCCATCAGCGTGGCTGGTGCGATAAATGAGCTGGACGAAGCCGGTGGGCATGTTGGTCGCTTTGGCTGCTGCGTCTGCGGCTTCGGCGAAGATTTGTGTTGTTTTGGGATGAGAGGAATGCCCTTTGGCGATGACAGGGTTCCCGGCGGCGACCGCGGCGGCGAAGTCGCCTCCGGCGATGCTGTTGAATGCGAAGGGGAAATTGTTGGGACCGAAAACAGTAACAGGACCGATGGGCCCAAACAGGGAGCCGATGCCGGTCGCTGTATCAATTGTTGGAAGAGCCCAGGAACCTTCGCGGGCATGTGTGGCGGCTTGTCTCAACTGATTCGTGGTACGGGGGAGTTCGCCGTCTCTCAAGCGGGGGGATTCCGGATAGCCTGTTTCCAGATTTGCGGCCTCAACCAGAGCGTCGGCCCGTTTTTCAATTTCTTCAGCATAAGATTCGAGGAACGCGGCAAATCGTTCGCCGGGCCAGCCTCGCATTTCTTTGGAAGCGGCAGCAGACGCCTGGACGGCAGATTCAATTTCGTCCCAGGGACTGACGGGAAACTGTGGCTCCAGGGCTTCTGTGGTTGCCGGATTAACGGCTTGAAATGTCTGGGTACCCGTTGATTCAATCCATTGGCCGTTGATGAGAACCGGTTGAGTCTGCATGATCTATCCTTCTGAACCTGCCTTTAGGTTGGCAATCGGTTAAACTGTGTGCTTGATAATGATAGTGTAACAAAATCTGATCAAAGAAGAATCAATCCACTCTGATGCAGCAATTTGATGTCGTAATTTTGGGAGCCGGCTTTGGAGGCAGTCTGACGGCGCTGCTTTTGGACCGCATTGGTTTGTCGGTCGCGTTAATTGATCGCGGAACGCATCCCCGTTTTGCGATCGGAGAATCCTCGACGCCCGCCGCCGGGTATCTGCTCCGGTCACTCTCTGAACAGTATGATCTTCCACAATTTCAGCCATTTTGCAAGTATGGGACCTGGCAGGAGCGCTATCCCGGCTTAGCCTGTGGGATCAAACGCGGTTTCAGTTATTTTTGCCATGAGCCTCAACAAAACTTCGAAGCGAAGCCACACCATGGCAGTGAATTGTTGGTGACGGCGAATGTGAGTGATTCTTTAGCTGACACACACTGGTATCGGGCGGACGTTGATACGTTTTTTGCAGAGGAAGTTCAGAAATCGAAAGTAGTATATCTGGATCAGGCTGAGGTGATGCTTGATCGGGTGGACGGTTGGGAAATTACAGGAACGAGACAGGGGGAGCCGATTGCGCTACGAGCGGCATTTGTCATTGATGCGACGGGAGCCGCGGGAATCGTTCCAAATAAATTGGGTATTAAACGCCAGACTGAGTTTCAGACGAATTCGACAGCCGTCTATGGGCATTTTGAGAATGTGGTTCCCTGGGCTGAAGTATTGGACCAGCGTCAGATTGATCGGAGTGATTATCCATTTGATTGTGATCATGCGGCACTGCATCAGGTGCTGCGTGAAGGGTGGATGTGGCAGTTGCGATTTAATCATGGGATCACGAGCGCGGGTTTTGTGTTAAAGGGGGGACCGCAAACCGGAGTGTCTGAGGATGTTTGGAGTGGTCTGTTAGAACGTTATCCATCCCTTGCTGCACAATTCGCAGGGGCGTCGTTAGTGGCACCGGAATCGGGGCTTGTCTCTACGAGTCGATTGCAGCGCGGTTGGAAGCTGTGTGCTGGTGAGAACTGGGCGTTGCTTCCTCATACGGCGGGGTTTATCGATCCGTTACATAGTACCGGGAGTGCGCATACGTTGTGTGGGATTGAACGCCTGGTTGCTGCGTTGGAACGATTCTGGGGGAAAGTGGAATTGACATCGGCGATGGCAGACTATTCGGATTCGATTCAGGCTGAGCTATCGTTAATCGACACACTGATTGCCGGCTGTTATCACAGCTTGCCGGACTTTGATTTGTTTACGGCGAGTACTCTGTTTTATTTTGCCGCTGCGACCGGCTTTGAACATCTACGCTGTTGTGAGGGAAAGCAGCCGTTGTTTTTGTGCGCAGATGATTCTGAATTCAGACCTGTAGTAAAAGAATGGTCTGAACTGGTGGGGCAACTGGAGAAGAATGAATACGAAATTCCGCGTGCGATTGAACGGGCGGAGATGTTGTTGAAACCCTGGAATCGCGTAGGCTTATTTCAGCCTGCGATACCGAATATGTATTACTACACCGCGGCTCCGGAGTCAGAGCCGCGGTGAGGATACCGATTCAGTCCTATGTAATGATGGGAGATCGTTTCTGAGCGAGTTCTTCCATCATATTTTGGATATTGGACGTGATTTCTTCCGGACTGGTGGCGATGCCCGTCATGAGCGATGCATTCCAGAAGAGTTGTCGGCCACACTGTTTGATAAACGCGTGCTGGTCTGCATTCGACGACAGGGTACAGAGACGTTTGATTAACTCGGCATCGGGATTGATTTCCAGGATGCGTTTTGTGGTGGGGAAATCCTTGTTGTTCATACTCAAAACTTTTTGAAGCTGAGAGCTGATTGCGCCTTCGGGCATCACGAGACAGCAGGGGCTGTCTGTCAGACGATCTGACTTCGTGACCGATTCGACATCGTCTTTGAGTTCTTCTTCGAACAGGGAAATCACTTTTTCAAATTCAGGTGAGAGTGGCTCTTTCTGTTCCTCTTTCTTTTCTGATTTCTCCTCAGAATCTTCTTCCTTGTCGGTATCTCCTGGCAGTTTGACGTCGGATGAATCGATGGAAACAATATCGTGGTCTTCAAATTTCATCAGATTGGAGAGAACGATTTCGTCCATGGGGTCCGGCAGGTAGAAGACTTCGATGCCTTGTTTACGGAAGATTTCCAGGTTCGGGTTTTTGGTGATGGTGTTATAATCGTTACCGCCTAGATAGTAGATCTGTTTCTGGCTTTCATCGGCCCGTTTGAGGTAGGCTTCCAGAGAAACCAGTTCGTTTTCAGAAGTACCGTTAGAGGAAGGGAACCGCAGAAGTTTGGCGATGGTATCGCGATTTTCGAAATCGGTTCCGATTCCTTCTCGCAGACAACTGCCGAACTGGCGATAGAATTCGAGATATTTTTCTTCATCGTCCTTCGCCATGGATGCGAGGTGCGAGAGCACACGTTTGACCAATACTTTTTGGATCTTACGGAAGATCGTATTGTCCTGGAGTGACTCGCGAGAAATATTGAGCGGCAGGTCAGCCGAGTCGACAAGTCCGTAGATGAATCTGAGGTATTCGGGTAAAAGGTCTCGATTGTCGTTTTGAACGAGAATGCGTTTGGCGCAGAGGCTGATGCCGTGTTCGGTGCGACCGAAACCCATTAATTCCATATTGGACTGTGGGCAGTAGAGGATGCTGTGAAACTGGAACGGGGAGTCGCTGCTGAGGTGCAGATGCCAGCGTGCCTGTTCTTCGCCGTTATGTGCCAGATATTGATAGAAGCCGTCGTATTGTTCCTGAGTGAGTTGTGTTTTCGGTTCCAGCCAGATGGGGGGCTGGTCGTTGACGAGTTCTTCGCCGAGCTTAATGGGGTAGGGGACGAACGTGGAATATTTATTCAGGATGAATTTCAGGCGGGTGTCGTTAGTAAATTCATCCAGGTCTTTGCGAAGGTGCAGACGGATGGAGGTTCCACGTTCCAGACCTTCTTGAGGTTCAATGGTAAAGGAGCCGGTTCCGTCGGATTCCCATTTCCAGCCGGACTCATCCTGGTAGCTGCGGGTTAAGACTTCAACTTTATCAGCCAGCATGAACGCGGAGTAGAATCCCACGCCGAACTTGCCGATCAGTGAGACTTCTTCCTTTTCGTCTCCGTCTGCGTTTTTCAGAAAGTCGAGCGAGCCGCTATGGGCGATTGTACCGATGTTTTCGATCAATTCTGCATGCGTCATGCCGACGCCGTTATCACAGATGCCCAGAATGCGGTTTTCTGTATCGGGCTCCAGACGAATTTCTAACGGTTGCTCGTCTTTGATGGATGCATCGGTGAGCGCCAGAAATCGATATTTATCCAAAGCATCGGAGGCGTTCGATATTAACTCCCGAATCGCAATTTCCCGGTTTTGATAGAGTGAGTGCGAAAGCAAATCCAAGAGTTTCTTGATTTCAGCTTGAAATGTGAATTTTTCGGATGTTTTTTCGTTCATTGCCTTACTCTAAATCGTATTTAAAAAGAGAACTGAAATACCAGGGCCTCGTGATTGAGGCAGTGAATGACCTTTCGATCACGTTCATTCTGTCTTGTTTATAAATGGAATGACATTTATTGTAAAGTTGCCCAGTCCAACTCAAGGTGGCTCTTGCTAAGAAATCCCTGTAAAAGACATTTGTAATCTGTTGGTCTACTGAGTAATAATATGTTTGAGTATATTGCTCATTTCCCTGCTGAATTGATGAAACAGACTGCCTGGGCAGATTCTTCCTAAATAACTTAGACATCTCACGGAGATCTCACTCATGGAATTTTACTCACGTCGTGATTTTTTGAAAACTTCTGCGCTGAGTGGCGCTTTGACATTGGGTGGCGGTCTGACTGGTTCTGTCTTCGGCGATCAAAAACCAGCAAAACAGGCACAATATGGTCTGGTGACGTATCAGTGGGCGAAAGACTGGGATTTACCGACATTGTTGAATAACTGCAAAACGGCGAATGTGTTGGGGGTCGAGCTCCGAACGACTCATAAGCATGGCGTCGAGCGAACACTGAGTAAGGCAGAGCGCAAGGAAGTTGCGAAACAGTTTGCTGACAGTCCCGTTACGTTGGTTGGGATTGGTAGTAATGAAAGATATGATAATCCCGATAAAGCCGTTCTGAAGAAAGCGATTGTGGACACTCAGGAATTCATCAAATTGAGCCATGATGTGGGGGGCACGGGAGTCAAAGTGAAACCCGATTCTTTTCATAAAGGGGTCTCACATGAAGAAACGATTGAGCAGATTGGTCGCTCTTTAAATCAGGTCGGTAAATATGGAGCCGACTGGGGACAGCAGATTCGTCTGGAAGTCCACGGCAAATGTGCTCATCTTCCGACGATTAGAAAAATTCTGGATGTAGCTGATCACCCGAATGTGGCGATTTGTTGGAACTGCAACAAGCAAGATCTGGAAGGGGCAGGGCTGGAAGCCAATTTTGCGATGGTCAAAGATCGGTTAGGCGACACAACGCACATTCACGATCTGATTCACAATCCCTATCCGCACAAAGAATTCTTTGAACTGATGGCTGGAGCGAATTATACCGGGTGGTTAATGCTCGAAGAAGGGAAACTGCCTCAGCAGGATACTGTCGCAGCCTTAGCAGAGCAACGCAAAGTGTTTGATAAAATGTGGGCGCAAGCGCAAGACAGCTAATCGCGGGATAGCGAAAAACGAAATGCGGAATCTGGAAGAGTTACGACTTATTAAGGAGTTTCGCAATTCGAGTTGCCATGCGCATTCTGTTCTTTAATGGCGGCATAGACTTCTTCACGATGAACGGTCACATCCTTAGGAGCTTCGATTCCAAGGCGGACTTTATCGTTCTTAATTTCAATCACCATCAAAGTGATTGAATCTCCAATAATGATCTTCTCGTCTTTTTTTCGGCTGAGTACAAGCATCGCGATTCCCTGCGAATAAGTGGGGGAACATCTTTGTTACAGGCTTTTTCTGATTATGTAAAACAACATGTTTTGAAAAAGCGACACTTGAAACTTAGCGTACTGTTTTTGAGATGTCTGCTTTGATCTGAAAAAAAAGGAAGGTAATCTGGTAACCGATTCGCGCTAAGAAGCGGTTATAACGGTTATGCCTTATGGTCCGGCCTGATAATGCAGTAGACGGTCGGTGATGAGCCTCACTTATCATGGCAGAATCTGGATGAGATCTCCGGCGCGTATGATATTGGATGGCTTATCTGGCAGCCTGGTGAGTCTGGTGTTCACGGCAAGGCGATACATATTCTGGAACAGTTCAATTGGTGCCCAAGCCGGAAACGTTTCTTTTCGTTTTCGAATAAACGTTTTCATAAAGTCTGAGTCTTTAGCTCCCGTGATCGGATGTCGGGAAGGGACTACGCACCGTTTACAGGGATTGGATCCTGCCAGGGTGATGGGACCGATCTGAAACAAGACCTGGGAATCAGTGGCCGAATAGAGACGGTCTTCGCAGAATGGTGAGTCGCCTGCGATTTCCAGATTGCCGCGGAAACGAAGTCTGAGTTCATCAACGGTGATTTCCGGGAACCAGCGGGCCAGCTCTTCATAAGTCTGAGTACTGATGATGGTCGGCCCCGGTGCTTCCAGATCATCGGGAAAGCCTGACTCGGAATTCTCTTTTAAAGTGACTTGTTGATGAAAGTATACGCTGAGCCAGTTTTCCAATTCGGTTCTTTCTTCAATCAGATGAAATCGAAGTGGCTCTGGTGATGTCTCAGTTGAGGAAAGAGTGACTGTCTGATTTGCTATATCAAATTGAGAGCGGATTCGATGAATGGCCGGATACTTTTTGGCGTTGATTACATTATCGGCCTGATCAAATAAGGCGAATTGGCGATCACCAGAGAGTGCGCCGCCGGGTAGTATCTCTGTCTGTTCGAGATAAACCGGGTCGAGTGATTTGATGGGATAGACGGCGATTCGAGAGAGGGTCCACATGGTTCTTGATATTGCTCCATTGTCTTAAAAATCAACGACGTGCGTCCTGGCGTTGTAGTTGTTTCAGGTCCTGGATTTCTGTTTTCAAATCTATGATTCCAGAGGGATCCAGGAAACGGTCAATGCGGTCTGCGGTGTCTCGGCACAGGCTGGCAATGCGCGACTGGGCAGCGCGATTCTTTTGTTGTTGGGCGGCTTCAATTGCCGACACGCGAATGACACTCAGTTTTTCCTGATAGATCTGTTTCGGAGAAATTCCACCTTCCAGTTTTCGGATTCCTTCATCGACCTTCTCCCATTCGTCGTTTTTGGCCCACTTTCTGATGCGGGACATTTCCATAGAGAGTGAAGCGACGGCTTCGATCAGTTCTCCGTTCAATACCGCCAGTTCCCCTTCGACGTTCAAGCGAATTCGGTCATCGGGAATTTGAATGCTAACTTCAGGAGCGATACCCGGGATATAAGGGACATTGGCGACCAGCGCTTTTCCACTGCGGACATACAACCAGATGAGGGGGTGTTGCGGATCGGTATGCAGGGTGACTGTTCCGCTGCGGTTGGTTAAAGATTCATCGAGAATATAATCTTGCGTTATGGGTTTTGCATCTTTGTTTTTCTCTTTTTGTTTTTTTGCTTCGGTCTGCAGCTGCCGGACCTCCTGCGGATTCAGCAGCGATGTCTGGACTCGCATCCCAGCGTAAGTCTGTGTTGACGTTCCTCGCGGAATCAGTGACAGTTTTGTTTGAGGATATTCCGGTTTCACGTGCTGGGCGAGCGTTTCCACTCTGCGTCGGCTCCCGCTGAGAATGCCTCGCAGGCCGGAAGCAAGGGAACACGTGGCATATTTTCGGTTGATGTCTTCCAAAATCAAATAGGTCCAGGGGATAAACTGAATATTTTTCACTTCCCGGTCTCGATTCAGGTAGCGAAAGAAGGGTTGGAAGTAGAAGCCTTTTTCTAAAGTGCAGACAGTTGGATCGGGGGTTAAATACTGACTGCCTTGCTCGGAAACGGTGACCAGATCGTTGTTCACATTTTCAATGGTGATGACCGATGAGAATAAATCGCGAATGGATTTGAATACGGTGTCTGCTAAAAACGCCTTTTCATAGGTGTTCTGCTTTTCAAGAGGGCAGAGCTGTTGTGAGAGCACATCGAATTCTCTTCCGGAAACCTGATATCCAATTCCGTACGGCTCGATTGCAATCAGGAACAGTTTATCAAAGGTTTGTTGGGAGTAGCGTTTCAGGATGTTTTCCGAATGCAAACGTGACAAACCCACACTGGATGGAAGGGGGAGCCAGTCATTCTCAGAAATACCGACGGCTGATGGTGTGTCGGACTGTTGCTGCTTCGCTTTTGACAGAGTCCATTTTTCACCCACAGAGCGTTCGATGATCTGCTGAAGTTGTACTTGAAGATTCAGGCGGTTTTCAGGACTGAAACGGGTGCCTGGGGCGTACGCGATTTCGATTCTGATTCGGTAGGGGCGGAGGCTGATGTGCCTTGAGTCGATTTTAGGGGCAAGTTTCTTTTCCGATTGAGCAACGGCTGGTGACTCTGAAAGGGGGACAATCCCCCAGAGCAGAATCACAGTCAGGCAGAATATGAAACCATCGAATACACGCATTATATTTCCAACATCAAACTATGATTGAATTCAATCAACTTACCTTTTGTTATTTTTGAGTAAACGTTTCCACTTTCGGGTAAAGGGGAGTCGTAATCCATTGCTCTACATTATCGTAGAAAATCAACGGACGGTCTGCGTAACCTTTAATATTGGTCCGGAAAACATGGAACTGGTCAATCTCCCATAAAGGGACAATATGTGCCATGGAATAGAGTTGCTGTTGTAGTTTCTTTAAGAGGGCTGTGGCTGTTTCCCAGTCGGTTGCTTCATCAAGCTGAATTAATTTCTGTCTCATCCAGTCGGGGAAAATCTCCAGAGATTCGATCTGTGCGCCTTTTCCGACTGTCAGGAACGGCCAGAGTTCCATGACCGGTTCTGTCATGGCTACGGTGCGGTAGACGATATCCCATTTTAGGTTCTTTTTTTCTGCTTCTGCGGGAGTGTTGGGGATCAGCATGACATGAATGCCAATTCTTGCCCAGGCTTTGATTAATTCCTGTGCTGCTTCCTGTGCTTCCGGGTTCGGATCGCAGAGCATATGCAGCGGTGGAAATTGACCGCTTAGTTTTTTTTGTGATGCGACTGCTAACGCCACAGCCAGGGGGAAATTATATTCGCGTTGAGGAACCTGCTGATTATATGCCTGTAGTCCGGTGTAGTAGGGGGCCGTAATCAATCGACCGTTTAATAATTTTGATTCGTGTAACAGTGTTTCTTTTAAGATCTTGTTTCGATCAATGGCATAAGCAAGAGCACGCCGCAACTCTACAATTTTCAAAGGATTGCTTTCGGGGTTGAATTGCAGGACATGCGTTAAGGGGATTTCACTTTGGACGACATTATATTCTTCCGATTCCTGGAAAAATGAAACCAGTTTGGCTGGGAGGAACGGAAGCACAGAGACTTCGCCGAGTAGTAAAGCCTGGAATGACTTCTCAAAACTGGGGTACCTGATTTCATTGATCTGGGCAATGTTAAATTCACGTAGGTCAGCGGGCTCTGGTACCGCGCGTACATAACGCACCTCATTGGGGTTTTTCTGATCAATGATAAATCGACTTGAGACAAATACATCGGAGTTTGCCGGTTTGCTTTCTGAATCGACCGCGACGTTCTCCCAGATGGGAGACGCTTCTATGGGTAAAGCCAACAACCATTCTGTGCGTAAGGGAACCCGGTCGAAATAGATACTGAATGTAAAGGGATCGGTGGTTGAAACTGATCGTACATAGCTGTCAAAACGTTCGTCGTATTGATTGCTTCCGGGTGTGATTTTATTTTGCAGGAAACGCGTAATATCGGCCGCCAGTAACTTGGGATGTGATTCCCAGGTGGCGTAAGAATGTCGCAGAAAAAAATCGGCCCGGCGTCCCAGGTCGGTTGGTTCCCACTGTTCAAAGAAGCGGCTCTGATATTGGGGAGTCTGATCGACGCGGCCGACTTCAAATAAGGGGATCTGTGTCAGTTTCTGATGACGACGTGTTGAGTCCCGTTCCAGAAAGAACGGGGTTTTTTCTACTGCTGTTTCGAGGACACCGACATTGATCACGGGGTAACGGTTATGGTACCGCAGCAATGATTCGCGAATGCGAGGGTTGGCGGGCCAGACAATTGACGCACGGGAGACGAGTTGGACTGCTTCCTGGAACTGATTCTGTTTTGCGATCTGTTCTGCCTGATTCAAAATGTCGTTAGACTGATTGAGAAACGATTCTGTCCATTTGGCAACCGTTTGTTGCCTGGGGAACATCGTCGCCAGACGTTTTAAGTAGTAATGCGCCTTTCGAAATGCGTTTTCTTTAACGGATTGAGTAATAATGACATCAATTACTTCGCCTGCCAGTTTACTCAAGCCTGGGTATTCCGGGGAACGGCCGTGTAAATCTTCAATGAAAGCAAGCGCATTATCGTATTGTTTTGATTTCTGTTTGTCTTTGGCTTCCAGGAACATCAACCGTTGTTGACGCTGGTCAAATCCAGGCCAGTCACGATGTTTACGATCCAGAACCAGTAACATTTCAAATGCCGTTCTTAAATCATTCGACTTCAGCAGTTCATCGATCCGTTTTAGAATCTGGTCTTCATGGTGGACGACTTGTTTGACATTCTTTCTCTGGATCCGGTATTCGGGGTTTTCTTTATCGTCCACCAACGTTAATTGGAGGAAATTATAGGATGCTCGAAGTTTACGTTGTTCGTCAATTTCTTCTTTGCTTCTTGGTTTGGGCCAGTTATAGCTTTCTTTCAAAGCAGCCTCGAGCTGACCCAGTGTATCAGGTCGCGGATAGACTGGTTCCACGACCAGGACGTAATCATTTTCCAGTACGATCCAGTCAACGGGCGGCTTCTTCAGCAGTTCATCGACCGTCGGTATCTGCATTTGTTCAATTTTGGGTAATGGAGGCTCTTTTTCTTCTTCGGGGGGACTCGCTTCTTTTTTCTCGGGATCTACTTTCGCAGGTTTTTCCCCGTCGGGAGTTTTGTCTTGCGCATCGGAGGCTGGTTGCCCCACGACAAATAGCAGCATGCTCAAAAAGCTGATCTGCAGCATGATCGTTTTGAAGGGAATCATAGTGATGCTTGTCCTTTCTGCTGCAGGACCTGATCAATTCGATACAAGCTTCCATCTACGGTTGGTACGACGAAAAGTTTTTCCAGATTCACAATGGATCCACTGGCAGGTAAGGGAACATCGGCTTTGGAGTGAATTTGACCGGATTGCGGATCAACTGACAGCAAGGTCCCATTCTGGAGCGAGAGTAAAAGCTGTTTGTCGATCATTGAGGGGGCACCTGCCAGAGAAGAGTCGGGCAGTTTGAGATCCCATGATTTTTGCAGACCCTCTTTCATGCTGAAGCAGCTTAAATTTTGTTTGGATTCGACAAACAGAAGATCATTCATGATCCAGAGATCATTGGTGGCCGGGGTTGGCAGCTGATGTTTTGCTTTCACTTGAGTGGTTTTTGCGTCGAGCAGTTGCAGTTGACCAGAAGCATCGGTGATGGCGAGAAGGTTGGTGCCTTTTGCTGCTTTAAAGTCGATGGGCTGTTTTAAGTCAGCGATTGAGAGTACAGCAAGATGCCGAACGGGGGTCGTACGGTATTGCAGGGAGATGATTTGGCCGGTGGATGTGATTGCGATGCACTGATCTTTGGAAACTGGGATCAGTTGCTTCCACTTTGCGTCTGCAGCAATGTTTTCCGGGAGGACGAACTCCTGAACAGTATTGAGTCCTCGTCCTTTACGAAAGACGGCGATTTTTTTCTCGAACGGAAGGGCGATGCCGTCTCCCAGTAAAATGGGCATCGTATACAATGGGGCTTTCAGTTCGATGGTTTGTTCGAGTTGACCAAATGAATTGAGGATCCAGAGAGTTGGTTCCGGTAAACCACAGGATACGGCTATTTTTCCGTTTTCAAACTGTGTTGTTTTCAGTGGCGCGGTGAGGCCTTCAGGGAGCTTTAATTGTGTGATCGTTCTCTCGATGAAACTGGATGCGTCAGCTGCAAAGTCGCTATCGCGAAGCCGAAAAATATCTCCATCCGACGTAAGGCAGAGTAAGCCACTGGTTTGTTTATCTCCATAAGGGTATGTTGCCAGAATGTCGGTGCCTAAAATCGATTTCCAGGTGCTGGACATCTCATCGCGATTAGCGATGGTGAAGATGACTGAGTTAGAAGAAAGCAGTCGGCGGGCCAGATACAGATTATTGCCAATCAATTGCATCGGTTGAGAACCCAGGCCATCGGCAATTTTCTTCTTGTCCATTTTGATTCCGGTATTCATCAGTGTGAATTTTCGTAGCGCTGAACTACTCATCCAGAGTTGACCGCCCGATCCTGCGGAAAGGTAGATCTGGCAGGAAAGCGGATCCTGAAGTTGATATGAGGCGATTTCAGACAATTTTCGTTTGCCTTCCTCGTCTGTAACGGTGAATGCGGTTATACGCTCAGGAACGGTGGGGAAAAATAATTGTTTGCCGCGAAGGACGGGCATGCTTTGCACATGTCCTTTGATCCGAAATTGTTCCAATTCGTTGAGAGTGGCATTTTCGCCATTTCCATCGAGGACGTGCAACAGGGCTGAATCAGCGCGGTCGTTCTCACAGACCAGCAGTAATTTTCCCATAGAAATGATCGGGATTTGAACGGTTCCGGGGCGATGTCCCAGAGAGGCGACTTTCTGGCACTCGAAGGGACGCAGGGAGACCAGATAGACGACGGCTTCATATCCAGCGACCGCGACTGCCTGTTCGCCGTAGACCAGACCGGGAGCACCAACCAGGGGCTGGGCGAATTTGAGTTGTGAATTGATATTCCCGCTGAGCAAATCCATGTTTAATAAATCACCCGAACGGCAGGCAACGACAATCAATCCCTGGTGAATCAAAGGTTTTCCGGAAGGGGGAGATGGTAGTTTCTGTCGCCAGACTAGTTGTCCGTCTTTTTGAGTGACGCTTAATAGTTCCTGATGACGCGTATCATAGAGTAGCAGAGAAGGTTCTTTGCCCGAAAAGGTGATGGGGGCAAAGGGGGAATCCTGGCCGATTGGACGTCGCCAGATGGGATCACCGGTAACCGAATCGATACCAAAGCAACTACCGTTGGCCAACGCAAAGACATTGCGGCCGTCGGAAATCTGATTGGATCGAGATCGGGTATGAAGTGCCAGAGTAACCGCTTGTGGAAATTGATCTGGGTATTCTTCGACTGATGCAGTGACGGGCTTATTATTGACTTGGATCAGGCTTTTTTCCGTTTCGAGGATTTTGGCGAGCGTTGTTGCCATCTTGCGATCATTTTTATAGTAGGGATAGCGATCCAGAAGCAGGCGCCTACGCTGAATTGCCTGGAGCGTATTCTTTTGTTTGAGGGCTGCTTCAATTTCATTGACGGCGACGTCGAATACTTCTTTGCGTAAGATCTCTGCTTCTGCTTTTTCGTAGCTGGATTTGATTCTGGCTAACATTTCAGTTGGTGGGGCATCCTGCGGGCTATAACGCGTGAGAATGGTCTCCGCATTCTTGGAAACGGTTAGCAGTTCACGTTCTTTCGTGCGGCTGGCTGTTTCGACTGCACCGAGGGCAATCCGCTGCCCGTAATCTACAAGCGTAGGATAGAGTTCTTTGAAGTTTGCGTCATCGCGGTGTTTTTTGATGAACTTGTTTGTTGCATCGAGCCCCGCATTCCAGGCCGGTGTGGAACCAGAGATCTCTTTTTCCACGAGGGATTTGCTCAATAAAATACGTGCTTCGTCGGAGTAATCGCTTTTGTTATAATTTTCCAGGAAGTATTCGAAGAGTTGAATTGCCTGAGCATATTTCCCCGCTTCCATTTCCTGGACGGCGGCGTCATAGTGACGTTTCGCAGTATCACGACCGATAATGAACCAGAAAGTGAGTGCTGTCAACGTTAGCAGAACAGCACCGCCGGTGAGTGACAGCACCAACGGTGATCGAACAATTTGACGTTCTCCCGGGCGAACTGCATTGCGAGACGAACGGTGCCGAATACGATCTTTCAGTGAGAGCGTACTGCTTTTATCTGGTTGAGCTGCAGTCTCGGGTTCGTCTGGTTCATCAGTAGATTGCTCTTTGGAGCGAGATAAAAATGGTTTTGGTGCGGCTGACACTGGCTGGTCCGGCTCGACCTCTACAAGGAGTTCTGCCGCAGAGACCAGATCCAGGTCATCATCGTCGTCGGAGATCAGTTCATCCTCTGAGAATTCTTCAGGCTCTGGAGGTTTCTTCTCTTTTTTTGTTTTGGACGATTTCTTCTTTTTCGATTTTGATTCTGTTTTGGAGGCGGGTTTTGTAGTTGATTTCGAACTGGCTTCTTCTGTTTCTTCCGGCTGCTTAGATTTGTTCTGTTTTAGCTGAATCATATCCTGGCTAACCGGTTTCAGATCGTACATGGAACTTTCCTGGTCGCCGGTGACGTCAGGCAGGGGCGCATTCAGATCCAGCAGGTCAACTTCATCAACGAACAGAATGTCTGCTTCCCCAATGCGGATTAAGTCCCCATCTTTCAGGAGCGATCGTCCGGACATGGTTCCATTAATTTCAATTCCGTCACTGGTTGCCGCTAATGCCTCATAACTTTTTTTGTTCCAGCTGATCCGGCATTGCATTGAAGCTACACCGTCATCTTTAATCTGTAAATCATTCGATGCATGACTGCCGATGGAAACTGGCTGTTGTTTGGAGAGCTCAATGACTTGAGTTTTTCCGGACAAGAATGATATTTCTAAGCTGGCCATTTCAATTACTTATCTTTACAGAATTTCGTGAAGCGGTTAATGCAGGGGTACGATACCGATCTGGTGTCAGTCTTCGGGACCACGGTAAGTCGCGAGTCTGATTTTCTGCATGCCGACTTCGTTGGCTGCATCAACGACGGCAACGACTGTTTCGTGACGAGCCGCTTTGTGTGCGCTGAGCACTAATTCCCGTTTGGGTTTTCCGTCCTGATCCCGGCGATCCAGTATTGCTTGTACTATTTCAGATGGATTTGCAAGCTTGGTGTCATCGACATAAATTCCATTGTTATTATCAATCTCAACGATGATCGATTCTTCGCGAAAATCATCGAGCGTTTGCAGTGATTGTGAAACGCCATCTTCATCAGGGTTGGGAGGGGGCACCTGAATGCTCTTTTGCAGGCTGAAGGAAGCAGTGATCATAAAAAAGATCAACAGAAGAAATGTCACATCAACCATCGGGGTCAGATCCATCTCTTCAAAATCGGATTCAGCAGAGCGGATTGAAAACCCATCATCATCGTCGTCTTCATCCTCCTCTTCATCGTCAAAAGTCGGTGCTACGACGCTTGGCGCTGAAGTCGGTACGGGGACTGATGGCGTGGCTTTCTCTATTTTGCGATCGTTTTTCTTTGCAGAGGGAGTGGGCTTCGGAGGGGCAATCTGTTTTTCTTGTGAGGGCTCGACTTCTGAAACAGGTTCCCGTGTTTCAGACGCAGCAACTTTCTCAACCTCTGGTTCCTCAAACCGTTCTTCCTGTTTTTTGGCTACCGTGGGCGGTTTTGTTTCTTCGGCAGCAGTCTCTTTCGAGTCAGCTTCCAGGATTTCATCCCAACTTTCTCCGAGTGGGCCTAAATCATCCAGGTCGTCGAGGAGTTGATTTTGCTCCTGATCTAGTGGGGCGGTGACCTGGGGAGTCAAATCTGCTTCTGTGGGAGGTGCTGGTGTTTCTTTCGACTGTGGGGGACGCTGGGACTGACTTTCAAATGGAATTGTAATCTGGCCGCTGCAGGCAGGGCAAGAAACGGACTTTCCTGCTTTCTTTCTGGCTACGCTTAGCTTTTGACCACATTGATTACAATAAAATTTGATAGGCATTGCTAAATCAGAATCTCACTTCTTTGTTGAAGGGAATTGTTCCCCGAGGTTGTTGCCTGATGTTGATTGATTTTCAATTATTTTTTCTTTTCTTCTATTCCGATATAAAATTTGACGCCGTCGACTTCCGTAACAGCTTTCGTCACCTCCTGGACGAATCCATGAGGCACACCACGGTCTGCTTTGATAATCACATCCATGACTCCCCCTTGAACCCGCTCTTGGATTCGTGCAGTCAATTCTTCCAGTGTGACTTCGACAGCACCGCCCGCTTCTTTGAACTCCACAACGCTCGTTCCGTTCAATCCATTGCCGTCATTATGAACCAGGACAAGCGATGACCCGCGGGTATCGACGCCTACTCCGTGGCGGGCGACCGGGACGTCGGAATCCTGTGTGGCCTGCATGGTTGAGGTGACCATGAAAAAAATCAGCAACAGGAATGTAACATCAATCATGGGGGTGATATCCAGATCGTCTCCACCTCCACCTGATGTGGACTTTTTCTTCCAACCATCGTCGTCTGAGTTGAATAATGATTTTTTCTTAGCCATGTTCGATTACCCTTACCAGAATCATGACTTTCGTGACGCTTCGAGGATGTCCAGGAATTCTCCCGTGTGTTCCTGAACCGAATCCTGCAGTTTTCCAATACGAACGTGAATTAAAGCACCAGCCATCACCAGTGGAATGGCCACCGCCAGGCCTGCGGCTGTGGTGAATAACGCGAAACTGATCTCGCCGGCCAGTTGACTTGGATCGCCGCCTGATTCCTGCATGTTCCCAATTTTGTCAAACGCGTTAATCATCCCGATCACAGTACCTAACAGACCCAACATGGGAGCACTTTTGACAATCGTGCTGATCCAGGAAACGCGATATTCGAGGTCAGCCAGAATATCCCGCTCAAATTTTTCAGCGAGCATCTGTCTGAGTTTTTTCGCCGGGCGTTCCATATTGGCCATGGCGACCAGAATTAACTGGGGAACTGCCTTACTCCAGTAGGGGGGGGAATCACAAAGATTGACGATCGATTCATAGTCTTTTTTCTCGATATCTTCGTGAATCTGATCCAGGAATTCATTGGCGGCATTTTGTGTTAAGAATCGTTTCTGGGAGATTTGTCTGACCAGAAGAATTACACAAAAAACGCCATATAAAGCAGTTAACCCCAAGGCAACATAAATGGCGATTCCGGCAACGTTTAAAATAGGAGCGAGTGAGTAGTTCATAGATGCCTGCTTCTGCGTCGTTATCGAAAATAAGTTTGACGAGTCACTTCGAAATCGTATCCTCGACGATCACCGCGCACTGTAAAATAAGTACGGCGGATTTCATCAAATTTCTTGTTTCTATATGCTTTTTCTTTGGTAAGTAGCTTGTTTTCAGTTTCTTTGGGGTAAAAGTGAAACAAAATGGCCCCCGTGACGTCATGGCCTGCTTTTTTGAACAGGCTAAGGTCACTGGTTCTGCGTTGGCCTCCCTGCCAGGTCATGTAGAGCCGTTTTTCATTTGCCCCGGAAGATGCTGTCCTCGTGACGGGTTTGTCAGATGAGACATTCGACAGGTAAATCATCTGACCGTTTTTCAGTAAGGCTCCCAGCTCAATTTTAAAATAATCTAGTTGTTTCGCATAATCGATCAGAGATCCGCGATCAGAAAACTTGATGAACCAGCGTTGCTCACGAGGGAGCCCTTTCTTACCGGGACCAAATCCTAAAGCCCGTTTTCCAGTGCCGGCGGCACTTCCCATTTTTCCCGAGTTGGTCAGGTCCGTTTGTGTTTGCTGTTGAACCTGCTGTGTTGCTTTGTCTGAAAGTTCGACCACACTGTCCAGCATTTCTTCCACCTGATTTTCTTCCTCAGGGGTATCGATCTGGGAAGGATCGTCAACAGGATCTTCCGGTGACTCTACCAGTAACGATTCATCGGGCGAGCCATCCTCTGCACCTCCCGCCAGGTCAATCATTTCCAAAGCAACTTCATTTTCGGTTTGAGGCAGTCGATTAGTAATCCAGACAATAGAGAGCCATAAGACGGCTATAATCAACGCGATCACAACAGCGATCAATGAAGAGCTTACCTGGTCATACTGCGTAACTCGCATGACTGGTGCCTTTCGATGATCTGGTTGTGAAGTCGGCTTTGCCATTATTTCAGACGATCCTGCTTTCGAACATATTCAGTGTGCTTATTTGTTTTTTGATTGAGGGAGCTGATTCAGAACTTCATAGAGGTCAAATTTTTCTTCGAAGGGTTTAATACTGTTGTACCATTTCTGCCAACGGCTGGTTGCTTCATCTGACCACGCCTCGACCAGTTTCAACCGTTCCGCTTCAGGCAGATTGAGAGGGGCATCCGCTAGCGGGTCTTCTGGCATTCCCAGACCACGGATTTTCCGACTGAGAGTACACAACCCGTTTCGGGCTTCGATCCGGACACCCAGGTCAGGGTCTTTGAGTGCCCTGATCAGGTGAGGAGCCATACGAAAATCATTTGTACGTGATAGTGCCCAGATCGCGGTTCGACGGACATCGGGAGATCTGGCGTCTATGAGTTTTAAGACGCGGTCTTTCTGCTGAATCAGTTTTTCTCGATCTCCCAAGGTGATTGTTTCAACCAGTGTTTCCTGAGTGGATTCCAGGTCGGCATTGGCGGGGTTTTCCAGTTGCGCGAGTAATTCGCTCAAATCGCCGGAGAGTTTTTTGCTTTCCACTTTCCCGTTTCTCATCTGAACTTCAGCCAGATTCTTGGGGAGACCTCTGCCGCCTGCCAATAGTCCTGCTCCCACAGGCTCGGGTTTGTATCTGCGGCCCAGTGTTTTCACTGTTGCTTTTGAGAGAAAGATGATCGCCAGGCAGGTAGAAGCGGGAATATTTCCGACACCTTTCCAGCTTCCGTCATCCCGTTGTGTTGCTAAGAGTTGTCGTGCACCATCGGCGTACCAGTCGTGAGGCCCCAGTTTTTCCACGTTGGCGAGTGCAGCAATTCGTTCAATTCCATAGAGGTAATAGTTCGGCCAGCCTGTGGGAGAGCGAACATTGTAGTTATTCACGACCCAATTGGCGCCTTTTGCTTTTCCCCCCTGAAGTGCGGCATAACTGATTGTCGGTTTGGTAAAGAGGTTTTTTTCGTCTTTTCCTTTTTCCTTTTCTGTGAGTTCAACTTTCTCCAGAAAACCAAATCGTTTTTTTGAAGGAGTACTTTGTTTGGTGACTGGCCCCGAACGCAATTTGCCATCGGGGTAAAGTTGCATCGAAATGACATACATACTGCCCGTTCCCGCGACCGACATTGTGTGTTTGGGGGCACTTCCGGCGCGGTCTCCAGGATGATAGCTGAAAGCACCAGTAGGTAGCTGTGTTGATAAATGCCAGCGAGCTGCTTTATCCCAGACGGTTGTGGGGATGGTCATTCCAGCACGCTCTGCTGCCCAGAGCCCCAGGATGGCGTATTGAGTGATACTGGTATCGCCGTTGTTAGGAGTGTCTTGCGGATAAAACCAACCGCCCCCCGGGAGTTGTGTGTTGATCAGAAACTCCGCCGTTGCGCGGATTTCCGCGTAGTAAAGTTCCGGGCTGAGTGCTTCAAGAACCATCAATTGGACCCCGGCGCAATAGTTGTAATCGCCGCCTGGTTTGTAAATCGGTTCCCCGTTCTTGTCTTTCTGTTGATGGTCGGCCAGAATGTTTTTTACGCATCTCTGAATGTAAGCAGATTCCGGTGATTCTCCCGACTTTAACAGAGTGTAAGCAACGAAGGCGTTCATTCCCGTGCGGCCGTAGTCTTTTTTTTCTTTCAGGTAGGCAACGCCACGTTTGATTGCTACATCAATTTCTGCTTTGGGTGGCTGTGAATAAGCGTTGCTCTGAAACGCCAGAAAGACGATCAGTGTCATCAGGCACGGTGCCGTGCTAAGACGAGCACGTTTGCCAGCCGAAAACAAAGTTTGAACAGCGCAATAATGATTCATATTGATGCGATAGCAATCTGAGATGAGAGAATATTGCTGAAAGGAGAATGAAGCTGGTGCTCCACCGCATTACTCCAGTCTAAATTCAGGGATCAAGCAGTGTCAATCTATATGCCTCAAATCTTGACAGGAATCGCATTTACGTTTCATGGTTTGCGGGAGAGGTCACAGGTACAGACCTCTTGATGACAGCGAGGGCACCCTTGAACATATTTTCGGGTAACCGCCTGTTCCAGATCGATGTCTGCGACATTTGCCATTGTCGCTAACCAGGCCAGAACATCGGCAAATTCTTCAGCCAGATTCTCCCGGTCGTTGTTATCCCGCAGTGCTGAAGCCAATTCCCCAACTTCTTCCATAAACCACATAAAGGTGCCTTCAATACCTCGAGACTGATCTTTTTCGAAGAACATTGTATGAATGACAGATTGGAATTGTGTTAAGGTTAGTCCGTTGGTTTCCTGCTGTGATGTCGTTGATTTTGCAGCGGAAGCATCAGATGGGTGATCGGTCACTGGGGATCCTTGTGAGAAATGTTGTTGGTTTCTGATTTGAGATGATTCAGTTGAAACAGAATCAGTTCAGAGTTTTTGTTTTAATGTGCGTGCTTGAACGTGATCGGGGTTTTGTTTCAGTAATCGATCGAGTTCAGTGATGGCTTCCTGTTTTCTTCCCGAATTTAGTAATGTCTTTGTCAGTAAGAAACGGACGTCTTCATTTTTATCATCCAGATGTAAAACCATATTTAATTCCCGGATTGCCAGTTCTGTTCGTTTCAATTTCAATGCGGTTTCGGAAAGCGATTCATGTGTTTCCGGATCAAGTACATCGACATATAACGCTTCCTGTCCCCAGTGTAGGGCGTGTTCCCATTTTTTCTGCTCAATATAAAGCTTCATCAATAGTTTCAGACTGGTGGCATCCGCGGGGTCCAGATGAACCAGCTTTAGCAAGGCGGCTTCCAGCTTTTTCGGGTCGTCTTCATGTTGGTAGATGATCGCCAGTCCCTGGAGCCATTCGGTCTGATAGGGATATTTTAAATGGCCCGTCTCATAGACTTTGACTGCATCACTGAATTTTTCCTGTTTCAACAGAATTTTACCGGCCAACTCCAGGACTTGCACGTCTGGGGAATCCGTTTCCAGCGCCGGTTGCAGAATCGCATGTGCTGCTTCCAGATCTTCCGAGAGGAGTTCCAGGCGGGCGATCGTTAAAGCGGCTTGCGCCTGTTCGGGCTGTTGGCTCAATACGGTACGGGCGAGTTTTCGGGCTTCCTGTTTTTTTCGGTAATGAAGCAGCCGGTAAGCATATTGCCCGGCGATATCCATGTCGTTTGGATTCTGTTCGTGTTGTTGTTGCAGTTCACGGAAACTGAGTGTCGATGGCGTGTGGTAGCCTTTGAGTGTTGCCGTCAGTTTTTCCAGATAGCGATGATAGCGTTTCTCAAATTCTTCCTGACTAATCTGAAAGGATTCCTGGATTGCATTCGGTGTCGAACGCTGATTCTGGTATGCAGTTAATAACTTTTTCAATGCATCATCGCCAAATTCCTCTACCATGAAGTCGGCACATAGCAGACTTTGGCAGTACGCAAAGTCCCAATTATCTGAAGACTTGGGACGTACAAATACACCGTCCAGTTCATCCAGAGAATAGATGTCTCCTTTAGGAACACGTTCCACGAGCAGTTGGTTAAATCGCTGGGGGCGCGCTTTACCTTCACTTCTGACGGCGAGTGCCTCTGTAAACCAGTGTGGTATTTTGTATTTCGTTTGTTGCAGCGTAAAGACATGCACCAGCTCATGTTTTAAGACAGCCGCCCAGTTATAAGGCTCTTTCATGGCAGTGGGTGACGTTAATGCAACGACGGCGCCAGTCGAGGCACCAATTGTCTGGATCCAAGGCAGACCGATCATCCGGGCACTAAACCATTGATGGGCGGCGAGCCCTTTGGCGTTATGATAAATTTCAAATTGGGTTTTTCCCGGCGGCTCAAAGCCGAACTGTTTTACCATCTCGGGATATATCTCTTCCAGATAATCGGCCATATAACGGCCAAGAATATAGTCGGCTTTGGAGTCGTAACGAATGACAAAGTGGTCCGTTAGGATAGCGCCATAAGATTCCAGCACTCCCAGTACTTTACGCATATTACTGACACGTACATGATAGGGATCGGCTTTGAACGCGTCATTTAATGTCTGTTGGGCGAGATCTGTTTTACCCATTTGCATATACAACATGCCCAAAGAAGTTTTGGGGCCAGAGAGTTGAGGCATCAGAATTTTGGTTTTTAAGTATGCAAATTCAGCAAACGTAAACTGGCGTTTCATCTCCATCAACTGGCCCAGTTCGTATAAGAAATACCCCGGTTTTGGGTTATCTTTCAATAAAGTCGTTACGAGCTTCACGAAGCGGGACGACTCAGGTTTTATTATTTGTGACTGATCTGGGACTGCTGACGTGTCAAACAGCAGAGTCAACGTTTCGGTATCGGGAGCCCCATCCTGCAGAAGATAGCAGGCTGCCTTTCTGGCCAGAACGGATTGGGCACGGTTGTTGAGAGCGGCAGCGTTTTCTGCAGACACCAATGCTTTTAGATATTGTCCATTAATCAGGTGTAAATCACACTGTAACAGTAAGGCTTCGACTAACTGGGGATTGGTTTTCAAGGCACGGTTGATGAGCTCGATACTCTTATCAAAATCACGGACTTCGATAGCGGAGCGTGCTAACGCGGTATAGACAATTGCGGCTTGGGAATTTGTTTTGAGGGCTGCTGTAAACTCATCAGCGGCTTGGGGGCGGTTGTATTTTTCTTGCAGAATTGAACCGCTCAAGTAAGACGCTTTCCAGGCCAGAGGATCCGCTTTTAATGCATCGGGGCAGACTGTGTTGATGACGAAATTAAAAATTTGGGAAACGCTATTCCAGCGTGCGTACTGCGTCGCTCCTTCGGCAATCACCAGCAGTGTCTCTGCATCTTCCGGTTGGGCCCGGTTGTAATACCGAACAAACCAACGATAGGCTTCGTTGGCTTCGTCAATTTTTCCGGAATCAGTGAGCAGATGGGCTTGGATCAGATGTGCCAGAGGTTGGTCCGGATTGAAAGAGAGGGCTTTGGTGACGTGTTTATCAGCGCTGGGATAATCTCCTGTTTCATAATACAGTTTTGCCGCCAGCGCATGTAAATCTGCTTGGTCGGGTAGTTGTTTCAGTCCTTCATTCAAGCGATCCAAGGCCGATTTTGTCTGCCCGGTTTCGATGTCGATTTGCGTTAATCCACGGAGCAACTGCCACTGGTGGTCGGCGTTTTTCTGTTTGGAATCAGCGAGTTGTTTTTTTGCTTGAGCATAGACTTCGCGGGCTTCAGCATAACGGCCGTGCTGCTGGTGTTCGCGTGCCGTCTTTAATACCACCTCAATTGACTCTGCTTGTTTTTCTTCCGCCATGACCAGACGGTTCGAATGCATGTGAAGCGGTAGCATGACTGCCAGCATGCAAATTGTAAGTCTGATGATTCGGGGTAGGCCGTTTGACATTTGTTGATCCAGGTGATGCATAAACACGTTGTTGTTTAATATGATTAGAGAAAGGAAGGGCGTGGCGATCTTTTCTCTTCTTTTTCAGTGCTGTTACTATTGGGGATTAACAGTTCGTTCTCTGTAGCAGCAGGTTGATGTTCTAGTGGTTCGATGGCCGGTTTTGAACCAGCTGTGGCTGTTTCATTAATATTCGTACCGTGGATGGGAAGCCCAAATCCCAGGATCAGTTCGCGTTTTGTTTTTTCATTGACGTTTGCGAGTAAAAACAGTTCTTCGCTCCGCGAATAGGCAATCAGACTTCCATTCCAATAAGCGAGACGGTTGTTAGCAGTGCTGGGGATGCGCGCCTGTTTCGTCAAGATTCCCACGAGATTCAACGGGTCGGCGGCGGAAAGAATCGTCAGCGCATCGGTCGCTGATTCATCACGGAGTTTCCGCAATTCCTGAATCGTTCCCGACATCGCAAATTGTTCCCCTGCGACTCCAGATACGAAACGACCGCCGCGAATTTCTCCCCGGGCTTCGAGACGTCGATAAATTTGCAGTAATTCGAACCAGCGTGGGGCACCCGATTCTTTCACCAACAAATCGCGGAAGACCACTCCCCAGCGTCTTAGCAACTGCCACGCCCATTGCTCGACGTATTCATAATATTGCAGGCTGCGTTCTTCAATTTCAGCCGCAAGTTCACGTCGCCAGATCGACCAGCGTCCTGTATTGTTCGGGGTGCTGCGTTTGCGTACCAGACCGATTCTTGATTTGCGGGCAGCTCGGCGGTTTTTAGTGGAACGGTCCTGGGTAAACTGTCGCATACCGGAGAAGCTGTCGGAGGTCACTAACCCGCGGGAGATGAGTTCTCCCAATGCATCGGCGACCTGTGTGGGAAGGGATTCTGTTGCAGCCATTAAGTCGGTGGCGAACAGAGCCCCCTGTTGCGTGAGTAGTTCCTGGATTTCTACAGCCGGGCTGCTCAAATAATTCTGGTCTTCGGTGTTCTGCGTTGACGCCTCACTAAAATACGTCAGCCAGGGAATATCTTCTCTTAAAAAGAATGAGACAGGGGCATTGCGAGTAATGCCAGTCATCGGTTTGCCTTGATCGGCGGTTCGTTTGGGAGGATAGAGTCGTCCCCAGCCAATTTCGCCTGTAAAGCAGAGTTCGTCGAGTTGATTATTCTGGTAATTGGAAAGTCGGGCCGGCAGGATGTCGCGTTCCCAGCAAATTGCCGGGATATCGATTCCCTGGAGCATGGAGAGGATTTCAAATAGGCCGTTTGTTCCCGACCGCTTTTCGTCACCCGACATGCCGTGAAGCCGTGTAAGGTATTGAATGAAGACAGTCGTATCGACTGGCTGCACTTGCGCACGCAATCCTTGTAGAGTGAGTCTGTGAATTCGGGCCAGCAAACGTCGGTGACACCACTCTTTGGGAAGGGCGTTGGCGGGAGTGGTTTCTTTTTCTTTGGCAGAATCATCTACACTTTGATCCCAGTTGGGATCTTTGACACGGAAGAAGCCTTGCATGGCGATGCCTTCGCCTTCGAGCGCCATCAGTGCCGCTTCGGTTTGCGAATCGGTCATACCTGCTAGATTGGCGATTTCTGCGACGGTCAACGGGCCACAAGTATCGAGCAGGCCGCGAATAATGGCGGTGCGGGCTTCTGCCGATTCCCATTCCTGACGCACACCAACAGGAACGGTGACAGGCGGTGCATGCTGGCTCTCGGGGAAGGCAGCCAGTGCTGCCGGGAGACGCTCTGTTGCGACCCAGCTTTCGGTGCAGCGGTTCGCTGATTGATTCTCTGTTCTTTGTAGTGTTGTCGCACGGCCCGTTGCTTCCAGTTCCTGATACCAGTCGGCCCAGTCCGGCTGTTCATTTATGGGAATATGAATCCGCCCCAGTAGCAGATCATGGAATTCATCGGCGTTTCGTACCAGTGGTTGTGCTTCCTGGCAAACCTGTGCGATTGCTTCGGGGGAGAGTCTGCCCAGGTCTTCGACACTTTCGATGGAAAGTGTGTGGCGTGTTGCGACCGCACGGGCGCGGCGTTCCTGTGCTTCGCCACCATCCAGAAACGTATACGGGCTGGAGTTCAATAGTTCGTAGCAAAAAGGAGAAGGCTCTCTGGTATCGCGGGGAATCAGTTTGACGGTCCCCTGTTCGATTTCCTGGAGCACGGTTTTGAAGCCTTCAATATCGAGTTGCTCATTCAGGCAGTCATACAATGTCTGGTCGACCAGAATATGATCGGGGCGGACGATTTCCCCAATTTCATTTTCGGGACAACCAGTCAGACGCGGGAACACAGCGGTGAGCAGGTCTTCGGCTCGAAAACGTTGGAGCGGTGGCGGTACTTTTTTACCATTCTGCATCCGTGAGACCAGCAATGCCCGGGTCACATTCCAGCGCCAGCGGACATGAAACATAGGGTGGTCCAGAATCGCCTGCTCAGAGAGTTGTTGAACGTTTCTGGTATTCAACATTGTAAACAGACTCTCCAGAGGGAAGCTATGCTGTGGGCCGAGCGAGAGGATAATCCCATTATCGTCGGCGGTTGCCTGCAGTTCAAAATTATAAGAGCGGCAGAAACGCTTACGCATGGTGTAACCCCAGGCACGATTGATATCGCCACCAAAGGGAGCGTGGATCACCAGTTGCATGCCCCCTGATTCATCAAAGAATCGCTCGAAAACAATGCGCTTTTGAGTCGGGATGATGCCCAGCGCCGCCTTTTCTGTTTGAACGTAATCAACAATCTGTTTGCTGCCCCACTCGTCCGTATTGGTTTCCTGACTCAGCCAGAGAATGGCTTGTTCCGGGTTTTCGATCTGGCGTTCAAGCTCTTCGCGCAGGTGCGATATTTCGGTTGAGAGTTCAAGGGAGCGTCCCGGGGCTTCACCAAACCAGAAGGGGATAGAAGGGGGCGCGCCGTTGGCATCGACCACAGTGACATCGCCGCCACGGACATAGCGAATTTGCCACGAGGTATTGCCTAGAAGAAAAATGTCACCTGCCATGCTTTCGACGGCAAAGTCTTCGTCGACTGAACCGACCACGGTCTGGTCGTCTTCGGTGACCACGCGATACGAGGCGATTTCCGGAATCGCCCCTCCGTTCATCGTGGAGACGAGGCGGGCATTTTTTCTGCTACGGACACGGCTCTGGACCTGGTCGTGATGTAGATAGACGCGACTACGGCCGGCCGTGGTGCTGATGCCTTCGCTCAGAAATTGAACTGTGCTGTCAAAGACGGACCGTTTCAGGTTTCGATAAGAATAGGCGCGCGTCACTGTTTCGAATAATTTGTCCGTGTTCCATTCTTCACAGGCGACTTCGGCGGTGATTTGTTGTGCTAGAATATCCACAGGGGCTTCCGGCATACGAACGGTATCGAGGATACCTTGTTTGATCGATCGGACCAGCGCCATGCTTTCCAGTAGTTCATCCCGCGAGAGGGCAAAGATGCGTCCTTTGGGAACCAGTCCGAGAGAGTGTCCTGATCGCCCGATGCGCTGGAGAAAAGTAGCGATGCCACGGGGGGAGCCGATCTGCACAACCAGATCGATGTAGCCGACATCAATTCCCAGTTCCAGTGAGGCGGTCGCGATAACGGCTTTGAGTTCGCCGCTTTTCAGTTTTTGTTCCGTGCGATGTCTGATTTTTGCAGAGAGGGAACCGTGATGGCTGCCGACGACGTCTTCGCCCAGGCGTTCGGTTAACTGATGAGTAATTCGCTCGGCCAACCGCCGCGTATTGACAAAGATTAGTGTGCTGTGATGCGATTGGATCAGTTCGATGATCTGTTCCAGTACTTCAGCCCATTGTTCGTGAGAACAAATCGCACTCAATTCCGATGGGGGAACCTGGATGGCGACGTCTAGCGTGCGGGAATGACCAATGTTGACGATGCGGCAGGTTTGTTCGGGAAGCTCGTTATCTGATGTTTGAGGTAGCTCTTCAGTGATTTCAATTTCCGGCCGATTTCCGACCAGATATTGTGCCACCCGTTCCAGCGGTTTTTGTGTGGCGGACAGACCGATCCGCTGTAGAGGATGATCAACTAATGCTTCGAGGCGTTCGAGGGTAAGTGACCAGTGCGAGCCCCGTTTGTCCCGCAGCAGGGCGTGAATTTCATCTACGATGACCGTTTCGACGGTTTTCAGAGTTTCCCGGCTTTTGGATCCGGTCAACATTAAATAGAGGGATTCCGGAGTGGTAACCAGAATATGAGGAGGCCGCCGGACGAGTGCTGCTCGTTTCGAAGAAGGGGTGTCGCCTGTTCGCAGGCCAACGCGAATGGGAGTGAATGTGTAGCCTTCTTCTTCCAATAGCTGTGAGATTTCTTCCAGAGGCTCTGTCAGGTTGCGGTGCATGTCATTCGAGAGTGCCCGTAACGGGGAGACATAGATCACCGAGATTTCATTTTCCAGCTCTCCATCCAGAGAACGTTTCACGATACGGTCTATCACAGACAGAAATGCGGTTAGTGTTTTACCACTTCCGGTGGGGGCCGAGATCAGAGTGTGCTCACCACGATTGATACAAGGCCAGCCTTGCTGTTGAGGTTCTGTCGGACCCTGGAAGCGATTTTGAAACCATTTTTCAATGATCGGGTGATAACCGTAAAATGACATAACCGTCCTTTGGTGTGTTTGTAAGAATTGCTCCTGTATTGTAAGAGGGAAACGCGTAAAATTTAACTGGTTTTCTGTGAAATTCTTTAGGGCACTGTGAATCGATGGCTTTAGATACGATACAGAGACTTTGATGATTTGTTGGGAAAGCCTGAAATCAGGGAATTCCGGTCCCGTTTCGAACATGTCAAGTTGTGAGATTGTCAATCCGGAAAACGAATGAATTGAGGAGATTTCTGCGGTAAATGATGTTGATTAAATCAAAACCTTATTTCCCTGCTGGAAATCGTCTATAATTTTATAGAATGAAATGATCTGTCTGGTGTATTCTTTCGTTAAAATGAGTAGACCAGTTGATCAGTGTCTGTTTTGATCAAGAGTTTCGTCAGACAATGAATCCTCCCGATCGCAAGGTGCCATCAGCGAGGACTGAATTTACACGCTTTGCATTTCTTTTTCTGACAACGGTGAAAGTCACATAATGAAAAATGTCAACCAGATGTTACTGGCCTTTATTCTGGGACTTTTAGTGCTCAACGGAAGTTCGTCGCTTCAGGCTGATCCAGCGGCCAAACCTGTTGTGAAACCGCCTCAGAATGCGAAACAGGCGCCCGATGCGAATCTGGATGAGCCACCATCTCAGCCTGTTTTGTTCATGACAATTGACAGCCCTGTCGGTGAAGTGACTTACGGGCGGGTGACCAATGCTGCGCTGGCGTTACAGAACGAAGCGGCACAGAGTAATGAAACCGGGTATCTCGTATTGAAGATTTCGCCCGGATCCAGTCCTTTTCATCAGGTACAGGGGTTAGCCAAGTTTTTAGCATCTTCGAAGTTGTCAAATTTAAAAACGATTGCCTGGATCCCTGAAACCGTGATTGGTAATAACGTTGTTCTGGCGCTAGCCTGTGATGAGATTGTGATGCACCCGGATGCCGAATTGGGGGATATTGGATATGGGAAAGCCATTGATCGAGATGAACGAGAATTTGTGCTTTCGATTGTAGAGAAGCGTCATAATAACAAGCTTAGCCGTGCGCTGACCTTGGGAATGATGGACCCGCAGCAGGCGGTTTTGAAAATCAAGATTCAACAGGGAGAAGGGGAGAACAAGCAGATTGAATCACGCATTGTGACTCCCGAGGAGTTAAAGCGACTGCAGGATAATATGGCTGTGATTCTTGATGTTGAAACGATCAAAGAAGTCGGTTCACTGGGGGTATTCTCCGGCAGTAAAGCGCGGGCTCTGGATGTGCTCGTGCAACAACTGGCTCAGAATCGGGGAGATCTGGCGGAACTGTATGGAATACCGCGTGAAAAGTTACGCGATGATCCTACGATGGGGGATGCTCCCAAGACGATGCTGATTCGAGTCGATGGAATGATTGAGCCTATCCTGGAAGCATTTATTGAACGACAGATTAATCGTGCCGTCAATTCCGGTGCGAACATGCTGGTGTTTGAGATTACTTCCGGCGGCGGATACTTAATTTCGGGAACCAATCTGGCGAATATGATCGCCGACCTTGATGCGCGAAAGGTGAGGACTGTTGCTTATGTACCCGAATATGCGATGAGCAGTGCGGCGATTATTGCGCTGGGCTGTGATGAAATCTTTCTGAAACCCGATGCACAGATTGGTGATGCCGGCCCAATTGAAATGAAAGAGGATGGCCAGTTTGAGCATGTTCCTGAAAAAATACTGAGTCCTTTACGCGTGACACTCAAGGAGTTAGCAGAGAAAAAAGGGAGGCCCGCTGCTGTCTGCGAAGCCATGTCCGATAAAGATCTGGAGATTTTTGAAGTGACCAATAGTAAAACCGGCCAGATTTGGTATATGACCGCAGAAGAAATTCATGAGTCCAATGGGGAGTGGATCAAAGGGCCCGTTGTTCGCGAATCACGCAAAGCAAATCTGTTAACTGTGAACGGCAATCGAGCCCATACCTTAAAAATTGCAGAACCTCCCGTACGGGACATGGAAGAATTGAAGCAGCGACTGGGGATTCCGGTTGATACAAAGCTGATTGCTGTCGGACGGACCTGGGTAGATACGCTGGTTTATGTTCTTAACTCTTCCTTTGTCACTGGATTAGTGTTGGCACTTGGAATTCTGTTTGTCTATCTGGAACTGTCTACGTTAACAGGCATGTTTGGAATTATGTCGGGCGTCTGTTTCGGCCTGTTTTTCTGGAGTCATATTCTGGGAGGGACGGCCGGTTATCTGGAGATTGTTCTATTTGCGATGGGACTGATCTGTATTTTACTCGAACTTCTGGTGATTCCCGGCTTTGGTGTGTTTGGGGTTTCAGGGGGGCTGTTGGTCTTTGCTTCCTTCATCATGGCCAGCCAGACGTTTGGTGACTTTAATACCCTGCGTCCTGGTTCTGATCTTACCACAATGACGAATACGGTTGGCACGGTGAGTGCGTCCTTAATTACAGTCATTATTCTGGCGATTGGCTTGAATCGGTTTCTACCCGAGTCCCGTCTGATGAGTTCTATAATTCTGGCACCTCCGGGTGAAAATCCTCGGTCCGGGGCACATGAAATTCAGTTGGATCCGGGGTTGCTTGAAGAATCGGGGACATTGAAACTGCCAGGGCTCGATTTACGGGTTGGGATGCAGGGGGTTACCATCTCTGTGCTCAGGCCCGCAGGACGGGTCGAGATTGAGGGGGTCTGGGTGGACGTTATCAGCGAAGGTCCCTTCATACAGCCAGGTGCAGAAGTGGAAATTGCACAAATAAATGGTAATGAAGTGATCGTACGTGAGGTGGTCTGAAAGTTGTCTGGCCATATTGCTTCTGGCATGATAGTTGATGGTGAGTGTACGTAAGGATATTTGCTGGGGCGATTTTAAGTGAAATTTACCTAACTGATTCTATTCAAAAAGGTTTTCGTTTTCGAGGTAGCGTATCCATTGAATAATCTATTCAAAATGCTACATTAGTTACCTTTAATGCCCTGAAAGCTAGCGTAATAGCTTGGTTTTCTCTCGCCATTACCAGTCTAAAAAGTCAAGACACGGAACGTAGTGGCTATCTTTAGCATTGGGTAATCCCCGATCTTCTCTGTTTGTCATGTAGTTTGTTTTAAAGGTTTAGGTTAGAAGAATGTCAGTCACACAGGAACGAAGAGCAGAATTGATTCAAGAATATCAGTCCAAAACAGGGGATACCGGATCTGCTGAAGTGCAGATTGCTGTACTTACAGAACGGATTGTCAATTTAACAGAGCATTTACGATCAAATTCAAAAGATCATGCCAGTCGGAGAGGCTTACTGCAGATGGTAAGTCGTCGACGTGGTCTGCTTGATTATTTGCACAAAAAGAATGCAGAAAGCTACAGGGAAATTCTGGATCGGTTAAACATCCGAAAATAGTTTCGGTGTTCGCTGATCTGAGTCGGTTTGTCGGAAAAAGAATTAGGAAATTATTGTGAAAGTAGTTGTTGAATGTGAGGTTGGCGGACAGAATCTAAGTCTTACAACTGGTCAGTTAGCGAAGCAGGCCGCAGGCTCTGTATTGATTCAATATGGTGAAACAGTTGTTTTTGTTGCTTCAGCAACAGGACCAGCAAGACCCGGGATAGATTTTTTCCCATTAACAGTTGATTATCGGGAACGAACTGCCGCAGCAGGTAAGTTTCCTGGTGGGTTTTTAAAACGCGAAGGGCGTCCCACAACGAAAGAAATTTTGACGGCTCGTTTAACAGACCGTCCCATTCGTCCGCTCTTCCCAAAAGGGTTTAATGACGAATTACAAATCCAGTCTAATGTCATGTCATGCGATGGCGTGAATGACCCGGACGTGCTTTCTATCAATGCAGCCAGTGCTGCTCTCTGTCTCTCACCTGTTCCCTTCAAGGGACCCATTGGTGCAGTACGAGTCGGTCGCATTGACGGTGAGCTGATTCCCTTCCCGACACGCGAACAGATTGCGGAAAGTGATCTGGACCTGATTGTCGCCGGAACAGTTGAATCTGT
This sequence comes from Gimesia fumaroli, assembly GCF_007754425.1. Taxonomy (NCBI): domain Bacteria; kingdom Pseudomonadati; phylum Planctomycetota; class Planctomycetia; order Planctomycetales; family Planctomycetaceae; genus Gimesia; species Gimesia fumaroli. Next base: position 4,261,841 of record NZ_CP037452.1, on the reverse strand, counting down.
GTTGATGATCGAAGGATTTGGCGATCAAATTCCTGAGGACGAAATGGCAGCCGCCATTATGTTCGCTCATAAAGAGCTGGGTAAGATCTGCAAACTGCAATTGGAATTGCGGGATAAAGCAGGTATTGAACCATTTGAGTATGAAGCACCTCCGGAAAATCCCTTCATCGCCAAGTTGGATGATGCGATCTATCAGCGACTGAACTCTGCGATGCAAAGCACAGTCAAAGCAGAACGACGTGAAGGTGCCAAAGCCATTCGCGATGAACTGATTGAAAAGTTCTTCCCGGAAGAAGCCGAGACAACCGAAGATGGTGCGACTCGTGGCCAGTTCGGCGAAGCGTTTCATGATCTCGAAGAGCGAGCCGTGCGTGAGCTGGCTATGTCAGGTCGTCGTCTGGATGGACGTACTCCTGATATGCTGCGTGATGTTTCCTGTGAAACAGGACCTTTACCACGCGTTCACGGTTCAGCTTTATTCACACGAGGTGAAACCCAGTCGATGGCTACCGTCACATTGGGAACATCTCGTGACAAGCAACGTGTTGATGGTCTGTTTGAAGAAGAATTGCAACGATTTATGTTGCATTACTACTTCCCTTCGTTTTCTGTGGGGGAATGCCGACCGATTCGAGGACCAGGACGTCGCGAGATTGGTCATGGTTGTCTGGCAGAACGTTCTGTGGCACCTGTTATGCCAAGCGAAGAAGATTTTCCTTATACAATCCGTGTGATTTCCGATATTCTTGAATCCAACGGAAGTAGTTCGATGGCGTCTGTCTGTTCAGCGACATTGGCTCTAATGGATGCCGGTGTTCCTTTGCGTCAGCCTGTCGCTGGGATTTCAATCGGTCTGGTGACCTCTGGTGATGAGTTTAAAGTTCTGACTGACATCATTGGTGATGAAGATCACTTCTGTGATATGGACTTCAAAGTTGCCGGAACCCAGAAAGGGATTACAGGAATTCAGCTGGACCTGAAGAATGAAGGGATCAGCGAAGAAATTATTCGTGCGACCTTGGATCAGGCCAAAACAGCCCGACTGGATCTGTTACGAACGATGTTGACTGCCATTCGTCGTCCTCGTGCTGAGATTTCTGCTTATGCACCTCGACTGCATCAGACTAAGATCAATCCTGAAAAGATTGGCTTGCTGATCGGACCTGGCGGAAAAACAATCCGTGCGATTCAGGAAGAAACTGGTGCGACTATCGATATCCAGGATGATGGTACTGTTACGGTATCCGGTGGAAACGTTTCTGTTGTTGAAAAAGCGATGGCACACATCGAAGCATTGACCGAAGAAATTCGTGTAGGTCGTATTTATGATGGTGTGGTCAGCTCAATCAAAGAATTTGGTGCATTCATCGAGATTGCTCCAGGTAAAGATGGCCTGTGCCACATCAGCGAACTGTCTGACGGATTCGTTAAATCAGTTGGTGATATCTGCAAGATGGGTGACCGCTTGCAGGTCAAAGTGATTGCCGTCGATGATCAGAACCGTGTTAAACTTTCCCGTAAAGCTGTTCTGGCGGAACAGGCGGCAGAAAGCAACGGAGATGGTGAAGCGGACGCTGAAGAAGAATAAAAGACGTTTGTCTTTGATCTGATAAAACTATAAAACGATGAAGGAGCTCGACGTGAGATGACTTCATCGTTTTATTTATATAGACATGAGACTAGTAATACATAGATCAATCGAAGTATGAGTCGTTTGCACTTCAATTGAATGTTGAATGGTTGGGAAGATTCAATGTCGAGAACATCTGCAATGAATGAGAGCCCGTTAAGCGTTGGTGAACGCGAAAAGTTTGAAGCACAGTATTCGGAAATCGCGACCCTTGCTGGTGGCCTGGCTCACGAAATCAAGAATCCTCTTTCGACCATGAGCATGAATCTGGAGTTGCTCACCGAAGATCTGGATTCTCTCGATGTTCCGGCGAAACATCGGATGTTGAAAAAAGTCGAAAGTGTGCAGCGGGAATGTAAGCATCTGCAGGATATCCTGGATGCATTTCTGCAATTTGCCAGAGTCGGTAAGCTGGCTTTGAGTGCAGCGAATCTGAATGATCTAGTCAGTGATTTTATCGACTTTTTTCGACCGCAGGCACGAGAGGCGAATATTGAGATCAGTCCGCACTTTGATGCAGATTTGCCACCGATTCAGGTGGATCAAGCTTTGTTTCGGCAGGTGCTGATGAACTTGGCTCTAAACGTGATTCAAGCCATGCCCGATGGTGGACTGATTGAGTTGCAGACCTATCACAAAAACGGAATGGTTTATCTTGACCTGATTGATAATGGGAAAGGCATTGATGAAAAAGTGAAGTCACGAATGTTTGATGCTTTCTTTTCTACCAAATCCGGAGGCAGCGGCTTAGGTCTGCCGACGGTCAAAAAAATCATCGATGCGCATCATGGGACGATTGAATGTGAAAGTGAACCAGGGCGGGGAACTCGCTTTACCATCTCGTTTCCGGTATGCTGAAGACGCATTATTGAACGCAGAGATTTGTTTTCGACTAGAGTCAGATGTGGCTTGTACGGGTGGTGATTGACTCGTTTTAGGCTAAAATTATCTTGAGAAAAAGTCACTCCCGGCGGGAGTAACACCTTCCTATTTGAATCAGTAAAGGCTTAGAGTCTGCTCGATGAGCTCAAAAGACACAAAGGATACAGACCTCGAATCGATTGTGATTCGGGTCTTGATTATTGATGACGATGAAGCCCATGCACAGGCTGTGGCAGAAAGCCTGGAGCGTGTGGGGTGTGAATGTAAGATTGCGACCTCTGGAGAGCAGGGGGCCAAACTGATTGAGCGTGAGACAGCTGACATTGTCATCACTGATTTACGTATGGATGGGGTAGATGGCTTATCGATTCTCAGAACAGCCAAGGAAGAGCTACCCGATGCAGAAGTGATTGTGCTGACCGGGCATGGTTCGATCAATTCCGCCGTGACCGCAATGCAGCTGGGCGCGTATACGTATCTGACGAAGCCACTCGATATTAGCGAGCTGCGTAACGCCGTAGAGAAGGCCTCGACTCGAGTGCGACTGATGCGTCGGAATGCGGAGCTGCATCGTCGGCTCGATGAAAAATTTGGCTTTGAAGGGGTGATTGGTAATACGCCCCAAATGCATAAAATTGTTGACAAACTGAAGAATGTGGCGTCAACCAACAGTACCGTTTTGATTGAAGGTGAAAGTGGGACTGGCAAAGAACTGGTAGCTCGTGCGATTCATCAAAACAGCGAACGGAAAAGCAAACCATTTGTGCCTCTGAATATATCGGCGTTGCCCGATAGTATTCTGGAAAGTGAACTCTTCGGGCATGAACAAGGTGCGTTTACCGGTGCCGTGGGAAAGCGGATTGGTAAATTTGAGCATGCGAACGGAGGAACGCTGTTTCTCGATGAAGTCGGTGAAATGCCGATGCAGACGCAGATTAAGTTATTGCGTGTGTTGGAAGATCGCAAAATTGCCCGGCTGGGCACGAATGAAGAAATCACTTTGAATGTACGACTGGTGGCAGCTACAAATGCTGACCTACTAGAGATGGTCAAGCAGGGATCGTTTCGGCAGGACCTCTACTACCGCTTGTCTGTGGTCAAAATTGAGCTGCCTCCTCTGCGAGAACGCAGGGGAGATATCCCTTTGCTCACCGATCACTTTTTGAAAGAACTTTCTTCTCAGTACGATAAACCTTACGAAGGAGTTTCTCGCGCTGCCCGCCGCGCTCTGATGGCTTATGACTGGCCGGGAAATATTCGTCAGTTGCGAAATGCAGCCGAGCGAATGCTGGTTCTTGATACGGATGGCGTGCTGGATTTAGATGATTTGCCTGAAGAAATTGTCCCATTGGGAGGGCCGGAAGGCGACAGTAGTTATACCTCCGATCGTTCGGGGGCTGATTTTCTGATCGGCCGACCGTTCGCGGAAGTGGAACGGTATTATATTGAACGGGCCCTTGATCTGGCTGATGGCAAACGTGAAGAAGCGGCGAAAATGCTGGGCATAGGCGAGCGAACACTTTATCGTAAACTCAAAGAATACCAGAAGCAGAAAGAAGAGCAGAGCAAGTAAGTCTTGCCGTGTGACTGATATCGAGGACATGCACTGGTTCTCTAATGATTCGTACCGCTCCCGCTGAAGTGATCACCGTGATTCTGATGGAATTGACGTCGTGAATGGTCAGCTGTCTGCTTTCTCTAGACCTCCGACGCGCTTCGAGGGCTGCTTCGCTCTCAATTCAGCGATGAAGAACAATGTTGAGTTAAGTTCAATTGCACTAATGGCTAACGTCAATAATAATATGGTGCCTAAGCAAGCTTTTGAAGTTCTGACTGGGGAATCTGTGCGGAAACTCAAATAAACCAGAGAAAAATGTTGACAGAAATTGACGATCCGTCAAAATGAGGATGTTATGAAAACCAGTGATCGCAAACAACGTGAAATTCAGGAACGTGAAGCGAAGATTCTCGAATGCGCACGCCCCATGTTCATTGAAGGGGGCTACAACGGCCTGAATATGGATCGTCTGACGAGCATGCTCGAATATTCCAAAGGGACGATTTATAACCACTTTTCCTGCAAAGAAGAAATCATCATCACGCTGGCGATTCAGACGCTGGAAAAGCGGTTGGCGATGTTTGAAAAGGCGGCTTTGTTTCAGGCAACATCACGCGAGCGGATTGCTGCGATCGGGACGGCAGCCGAGTTATTTGTGAAGACTTATCCCGACCATTTTTGTGTCGAACAAACGATTCGCCTGGATTCGATTTGGGATAAAACCTCCGAAGAACGACGTAATTTAATGTCAAATTACGAACATCGCTGCATCGGCATCGTGGGTGGAATTGTGCGTGATGGAATTGCCAGAGGGGACGTTCATCTAGTTGAGAATGCCTCACCCGAAGAAATTGTCTTTGGGCTGTGGTCGCTTTCGGTTGGTGGATATTCGATTATTACCACCAGCAATTCGCTGGGGGAGTTAGGGATGTCTGATCCTTTTAATATGGTACGCCGAAATTACCATCGTTTTTTGGACGGGATTCAATGGCAGCCGCTCAGTACCGAAGTCGATTATGACGCGGTTTTTGATCGCGTGAGTCAGGAGGTCTTTGGAAATGAGCTACCACAGATCCCTGTTTAAACGGTGTTTTTTTGACAATAAAATGACGTTTCGTCAAAATGTGTGGTTCTTATGAAACGCTTTCAACTTCTGTTATTCACGTTTATTCTGATTGGTGTGCCGGTGGCATTCTGGGAGTATTCTGAAGTCGCTTTCTCTACAGAATTAGCGGATACCAATACAAAACAGGTGGGGGTTCCCGTTGAAGTTGTCAAACTGAAGCCCGTCAAATCGTTTGTACGTCAGCGAAGTTATACCGGGCGCGTAGCAGCCGCACGGACGAGTGAGCTGGCATTTGAAAGAAGCGGAAAACTGATCAACGTTGCTGTGGATGAGGGGGATACGGTTCAGGAGAATATGGTTCTGGCCAATTTGAATACACGGCATCTGGAAGTGGTGCGATTGCAGCTGCAGGCAGAACGGGCGGCTGCTCAGGCCAAGCTCAATGAATTAAAGGCGGGCCCGCGTCAACAAACGATCGCCGTTGCGGAAGCGGAGGCCCGGCAGCTGAGTTCCAGGTTGAAAAATCTGAAAGCCGATCATGCGCGTAATGAGGAACTGCTGAAGCGAAATGCGATTTCCAAATCTGTATTTGAAGCATCTCAGTATGATGTGGAGCAACAACAGGCACAGTTAGATGCTGCTCAGAATCGTCTGTCTGAACTAAAGGAAGGGACGCGGAAAGAACAGATCGATGCCCAGACCGCGGTCGTGGCAAACCTGGATGCATCGTTAGCTGATAATCAGGTCGATTTGGATGATGCTGTCTTAAAGGCACCATTCAGCGGACGCATTTCGAAACGCTATGCGGACGAAGGTACGGTTATCCCGCTCAATGTACCTTTATTTCGACTGGTAGAAGATCAAAAACTGGAAGCACACATCGGCGTTCCCGTTGAGATGGCCGGGAACCTGGAACGAGGTACGCAGCAGGCAGTTCAGTTGAATGGAAAATCATATGAGGCCACGCTGAAGGCGATTTTGCCGGAACTCGATCCCGTGACACGGACTCAGGAGGTTGTGCTGGCGTTGAATTCAAAGGCTTCTCAGTCTCTTGTTCCCGGACAGGTGATTCGAATTACCATTTCCGAACCGATTCAGATGCAGGGGTTCTGGCTGCCTTTGAGTGCATTGGCGCGTGGAGAACGCGGCCTGTGGTCTGCTTATGCTGTGGTTGATGGAACACAGGAAGAGGAGACCGTATTAGAGAAACGTCAAATTGAAGTATTACACACGGAAGGAGATCGAGTACTGGTACGGGGGACACTTCAGACAGGCGATCAGATCGTAGTCGATGGAATTCATAAGCTGGCCAACAGGCAGCCTGTTGTAGTTAAGTCGATCCGCTAAAAGACAGCATTGTTGCAATTATCGAAACAGAGGAAAACCTTTCAGGGAATCAATGGGGAATTCAATCATGCTGGAAGGTTTGTTCTATCGAAATCGACGATTGCTGATATTGTTGATGGCGTTGATTACGGTAGCTGGTCTTTCCAGTTATTACGTGCTGCCGCGGATGGAAGACCCTGTACTGACCCAACGGGTCGCGCGAGTGAATACGCGTTTTCCCGGCGCTGACGCGACACGCGTGGAATCGCTGGTTTCTGAAAAGATCGAAGAGGAACTTCGCGAGATCGATGAGATCAAAGAGCTGCGTTCCATCTCCCGGACCGGCATGTCATCAATGACGATTGAGTTGCGGGATGATGTGTACGAAGTCGACGAGGTCTGGTCGCGGATTCGGGATAAAATTGACGATGCACGCGTTGAATTTCCAGCCGGCGCAGAGGAACCCGATTTTGAAGAACTGGAAGTCAAAGCATATGCTTTGATCGTGGCTTTGGTTTGGGATAATCCGAATGATGTGAATTATGCTGTGTTAAGGCGGACGGCAAAGCAGCTGGAAGACCGTTTGCGAGCGATTTCCGGTACGGAAGACATCGATACATTCGGCGATCCTGAAGAAGAAATTATTGCGGAAATTCAGCCTGATCGTATTGCGGCTCTGGGCTTAAGTGTTCAGCAAATTGCGAATCAGGTCGAATCGTCGGATGCCAAGTTGACAGCAGGCTTACTGCGTGGGCGGAAAAGTGATTTGACGATCGACGTGGATTCTGAACTGGATTCCCTGTCGCGGATTGCCAACACGCCGGTTCAATTTGGTGCGGAAGGCCATTCCGTGCAGTTGGGAGATATTGCCACGATCAAAAAAGGAGTCGCGTTGCCTCTGAACAGTCTGGTGATTGCAGATGGAAAACCGGCAGTGACTTTAGGTATGTTCGTGCGGGATAGCGTGAGGATTGATCACTGGAGCCAGGCAGCGACCGCCGCTATTAAAGAATTTGAACAGAGGCTGGCCAATGACGTGAAAGTGCAGACATTATTCGATCAAAACCGCTATGTGGAAGCACGCCTGGATGGCCTGGTCTGGAATTTATTGTTCGGTGGGCTGGCCGTCATCGCGGTGATTGTGTTTATGATGGGCTGGCGGAATGCGCTGGTGATTGGAACGGCGTTGCCTTTGTCTGCCTTTATGGTTCTGACGGGATTGCGTTTTCTGGATATTCCCATCCACCAGATGTCAGTCACAGGACTGATTATTGCGCTGGGGCTGTTGATCGATAATGCGATTGTCGTTGTCGATGAAGTGCGATCAAAATTACATTCCGGGATGGCCCCCGATGATGCGGTTATCTCGACGGTTCGTCATCTGGCAGTACCCTTGTTGGGGTCGACATTAACCACAGTATTAGCGTTTGCTCCGATCGCGCTGATGCCTGGTCCCGCGGGAGAATTTGTCGGTTCGATTGCCGTCAGTGTGATTCTGGCAATCAGCAGTTCCTTCTTCCTGGCGATGACCGTTATTCCCGCAATTGCTGCGCTCTTTGCAGATCCGGAAGAAGACCCGCTCAACGCTCACTGGTGGCAGATTGGTTTCAGTCATGCGGGAATGCGCGACGCATATCGGAAGTCGCTGGACATCCTGTTTTCTCGCCCGTTACTTGGCGTGGCGGTGGGATGTGTCTTGCCTGTTTGTGGGTTTATGGTGGCAGGATCGTTGCCCGAACAGTTCTTTCCTCCCGCAGATCGCGATCAGGTGAATATCGAGCTGGAGTTGAATGCGCATGCTTCTCTCGCGGAGACAAAGGAAACGATCGAAACGATTCGCCGCGTGGTTCTGGAGCATCCTCAAGTGAAGGGGATCGAATGGTTTCTGGGAGAGAGTGCACCACAGTTTTATTATAATATTATTGCCAAGCGTGAAAACGCGTCTAACTATGCCCAGGCCCTGGTACAGCTCAACTCGGCATCAGGTGGGCAGGAGCTGATCCATGAGTTGCAGCGGGAACTTGACCGTAAGGTACCGCATTCGCGTGTGCTGGTGAGGCAGTTAGAGCAGGGACCTCCATTCGATGCGCCGATAGAAGTCAGGTTATTTGGTCCGGATCTGCATCAGTTAAGTCAGAGTGGTGATGAACTGCGTACGATTTTGAGTAAGACCCCTGATGTGCTGCATCACAAAGCGGAGCTGGCCGACCCGTTACCGAAGCTGACGTTGAAAATTGATGAAGAACAGGCACGTCTGGCAGGCCTCGATCATGCTGAAATCTCGCGCCAGTTGGATGCCGCACTGGAAGGGGCACTGGGGGGCAGTATTCTGGAAGAGACGGAGGAACTGCCGGTTCGGATTCGTGTACCCCATAATCGACGGGGCTCTATTAATGACATTGCCTCGTTGCAATTGATTTCCAGTAAAAAAACAAGCGATGGTCAGTCTCAGTTCGTACCGCTGACTGCGATTGCCCAGGTGCAGATGTCGTCTGAAGTCGCAGCCATTTCGCACTTCAATGGAGAACGCATGAACGAAGTGCAGGCTTATATTAAAGCGGGGGTCCTTCCGGCGAAGGTGTTGGCAGACTTTCAGGCGAATATGAAACAGGCCGGTTTTGAACTGCCCCCTGGCTATCGACTGGAGTGGGGGGGCGAAGCCTCGAAACGTGACGATGCTGTAGGGAACCTGATGGCAAATGTCGGCGTTTTAATGGTGTTGATGGTGGCGACACTGGTTTTGTCATTTTCCTCCTTTCGTGTGGCGGCTTTAGTCGGGACGGTGGGGCTGCTTTCGATTGGTCTGGGGCTGGGCATGCTCTGGCTGTTCGGGTTTCCGTTTGGCTTTATGGCGATCGTCGGTTCGATGGGCCTGGCAGGGGTCGCGATTAACGATGCGATTGTGGTGCTGGCAGAATTACGAGCGAATCCCGAGTCACGAAAAGGGAACCGGGTTGTGGTGCGCGATGTCGTGCTGCGTTCGACCCGGCATGTGGTGGCGACTTCACTGACGACGGTCGCCGGTTTTGTGCCGTTAGTCATTGCGGGTGGCGGTTTCTGGCCTCCACTGGCGATTACGATTGCCGGCGGCGTGGGAGGCGCGACCTTACTGGCGCTATATTATATCCCTTCGGCTTACATCCTGGTGATGTGTCGAAATTGTCCGCTACGGGCGACTGTCGGCGAACCTGTGAGCGAGGAACAGGGGGCCACACTGCTCTCGAAATTGAAAGAACGGTTGCCTGTATTACGGTAAAGGGTGAGGCTACTTGATAAATTCTCTACCAGTAAAATGAAAGTACCTCTAAGATCAACAGAGAAATCTCAGAGGTACCGTTCAGATCAAATATATTTTGGGGTTACTACTTTTTCAAACTCACGCGGACGAGTTCTTTATCATTGCGAGCGAAGAGAGATTGGTTGGCGAATGCGGGATGGCTCCAGACGACAGGGCGGCCGAAGGCTTCGTTAGTTGGTTCGAGAACATGAAAGCGGCTGATCTCTTTGTAGCCGTCGGGAGACAGATCGGCGAGAACCAGGTCTCCTTTTTCTGTGAACAGGAAGAACTTGTCATTGTGCTTGACGATGAACGCGGTCGCATGGCGATCGCGGCGGCCCGCTTTTGTCACTTTTTTGGTGGCCCAGAGACGTTTGCCGTCTTTCAGGTTGACGGCGATGAAATCCCCCGATTGAATATCGCTGCCGTAGATCGTATCGCCTTCAATAAAAGGAGTGCTGTTACAGCAGAACAGAGCCTCTCGGGTTTTGCCTTTCCAGACGATTTCGGCGGCAGGTTTGGGATCGCTTTTAAGCTCAATCCAGGCGGCTTCATCACCAATGCCGGAGACGTAGAGGAAATTCCCGTGTTGCCGAGGAACCGTGACGGACATGTTATAAGCGGGTTTGAGTGGAATTGACCAGTAGACTTTGCCTGTTTCTGGATTGAGTGAATTCAATGAGGCAGGGTGCCAGATCAATAGTTGCTTTGTACCGTTGTGCGTGATCATGGTCGGGGGACAGTAGCCGGTTTCTGCATTATCGAGCGATCGCCAGAGTTCCTTGCCGGTATCTTTATTAAAAGCGACCGCAAGCGAGTCTTTGCCGCCAACGAGACAGTACAGAGTATTCCCGTCAACCAGTGGACTGGCAGAGTGCCCCCAGAAAGGTGTTTTTGCCTGATAGTCGGTTTTAAAATCTTTACGCCAGATAACTTTGCCATCGTTTGCATCCAGACAGACTAGATTTCCTTCCGCTCCCAGGGCATAAACTTTGCCGTCAGCAACAGTGGGGGTGCAACGAGGGCCGGCTGCATAGGAGATGTTGTAGGGGCAGTCATATTTATATTCCCAGATGACTTTTCCTGTGTCAGCGGAGAGGCATTGAATTCTCTCGTCTCCTTCAATCTTTGAAGGACCTCCGGGATTATTTGCAACCTTTCCTGATTTTTTGATGTAGTCCTGCACATAGACTTTATCATCGACGACTGCCGGGCCGCTGTATCCCAGACCTACAGGAACCCGCCATTCGACTTTGAGCCCCTCTTCGGGGAAGGACTCTACTATACCGGCAGCATCCCAGGTACTGGTGCGATCGGGACCCAGCCACTGGGGCCAATCGTCAGCGTTTGCGAACGCAGAACTGAATAACAGCAGGGTAATGGCAGATAGAATACGAAGGGGCATTAGTATTTTTCCTTTAGTTTGGCGGCAGCGCGATGTCTATCGGTTTGAATTCAGAAGCGATCCGTGCGTCGCACTATTTACTGTAAGTAGTGTCGTCGGAATGATCAATGTCCCGATTATATCTTGCTTAAAATCACAGTTCGCAAAGTTTTCAGTAAGAGTCTTAATTTGTAGCTGGAACGGGACTGCTCAGCAGGCTGGACAGTTAATAATCAGACTCCCCTGCGCTACGACCAGACGTCTGAAATTATGTCGAACCCGGCAAAATACATCATGATTTTCTTTCCTACTTCTAACCAGAACTCAGGGACTCAGCCCTGATTTTCTCTAACCATCTTCATCTTTTTTTCATAAATTGCTTCCTGATTTGGCCAGTTGTTACCAGAAATGAAGACAAAGTATACAGCTCTCCAGGATTTAAGGACGATTGGAAGTGACTGGTATCAAAGGGATTAAGGTGGGATATGGGGAATTATTTTGACAATTGAAAATATTTTGCTTAAATAAACGAATGAATATTAATGGAACTATGTTCTATATGATGTTGGAGCAAGAAGTTAAGAGGAATTCACTTGGTTTTCATACTCGCTTTTCCATCTGAATATTCTGACAGCGTTTCCAGTCCTTTCTTGTTCAATCATTTTGAATTCAAGTTGTTTATTTCCGGAAAGCTATGTTCTTTTTTCATTTCCAAATATTGAGGAGTTGCTATGCAAATTAAACACATGAGCAAACACAAGACGGGGTTTACACTCATTGAACTGTTGGTCGTGATCGCAATTATTGCGATTTTAATCGCGCTGTTATTACCGGCCGTTCAACAGGCGCGTGAAGCGGCCAGGCGTAGTACTTGTAAGAACAATCTGAAACAATTCGGAGTGGCATTACATAATTATCATGAGACGCATGGCGTCTTCCCACCTGGTTCTGTTGTTACCCTTACGAATGGTGTTTCCGGAGGTGCAGTTCGTTATCGTGATTGGATGGAAGCAGGTAATACAACGTCAGTCAATGCACATGGTACGAGTTGGATGCTTCAGATCCTGCCATTTGTCGATCAGGCTAATATTTATAATCAGTGGAATTTCAATACGAATGTGATGGGCAATCGGGCAGTTGCAGAAGTTGACATCCCGATATTTTATTGCCCTTCCCGTCGTAGTAAAGTTCGAAAAGTTGATCAAAAAATGCAACTCGATGAAACTCCGGGCTCCACGACAATCACGAATCCGTTTACAAAGGGGGGGACCGATTATGGTGCCTGCAAAGGTTCTGGTAACGGATTTGGCGATGGGTTTTCAGGTACAGGTCATGAATCGTTGGGTCCTGGAGCAAGTAATGAATGGGCCGGGACTTTAGGTGGAGGATGGTTGGGGATTTTCTATTCCAATAGTGATACGCAAATGCGTGACATCAAAGACGGTACTACGAATACACTGATGACCGGAGAGATGCAGCGGTTAACGGGAAGTAATGCCACTCTCAGTCTGGACGGCTGGGCAGCAGGGGGGGTTGCTAACATATTTGATACTGATATGGGACAACTTACCAGCCCAACTGAAAGTGGAAGTGGAAATAACCTGGGCATCAATGGTGGCCAGTATGAAGCACCTGGCAGTGACCATGTCGGCGGTGCACACTTCGGTTTGGCAGATGGTTCCGTCCGTTTTATCAGTGAGAATATTGATACCAGGACATTCAACCGAATCGGCACGGCTGATGGTGAACGAACCGCAGGTGAGTTCTAAGACCCTCACGTCTTACTTTCAAATGAGAGCACAGAGAACCGGATGAGTTCTCTGTGCTTGTCTAAATTCTGAGAACGACTCTCGTTTTGTTTCTTGATAAGGATTCCTTGAGCATGCATCAGTTAAGAACATTCATTACAGCCTGCGTTTGTTTCGGATTTGTAGTCTCATTGGCGGCCTGCGGTGGTGGGAGTAGTGATGCTCCCGATTTAGGGCAAGTGTCAGGAACGATTACAATGGACGGTGCTCCCCTGGCTGACGCCAATGTGACATTTATGCCAGAAGGGGTACGATCGTCTTCTGCTACTACAGATAGTGCTGGAAAATATGAGCTGATTTATATTCGCGATGAAAAGGGAGCCGCGATTGGCAAGCATAAGGTTGTCGTTAGTAAACTGGATAATGAAAAAGAGACAATCCCAGCCAAATATTGCGTTGAATCAGAACTCACTGCTGATGTCAAAGAGGGTGCGAACGAATTCAATTTTGATTTAACGTCAAAATAAAAAATTCTGAAACAGCAAACTCATCGTCAGATATGCTTGTCTGTTTCTCAGGTCAAATACAATGATTTAGATAAAATATTCATGCGATTCATTTCTATTATCTAAAGGGCCCTGTCATGCGTTGTCCGAAGCAGAGTCGCGGTTTCACGTTGATTGAATTATTGGTCGTGATCGCTATTATCGCGATTCTGATTGCTTTACTACTACCGGCTGTTCAACAGGCTCGAGAAGCGGCGCGCCGTACCACATGTAGAAATAATATGAAGCAGTTTGGCTTGGCGCTGCACAATTATCATGAAACGCATGGTTTGTTTCCGCCTGGAGCAATTGCCAACACTGCAACATCAAGTGCATATGATGTTTGGGGCGATGCCGGGAGTACGACAGAGCCTGGTTTACATGGCACAAGTTGGTTAGTTCAAATTCTCCCCTTTCTCGATCAGGCCGTGATTTCGAATCAATGGGATTTTTCGACGAATGTCATTGGAAACCGTTCTATTGCTGAGGTAAATGTACCAATTTTTTATTGTCCCACTCGGCGCAGTAAGGTTAGAAAAATTGATGATACTATTATGCTGGGGGAAAATCCGCGTAATGGAAAACCGGTCAATCGCTTCAACCAAGGGGGCTGTGATTACGGTGTTTGTATTGGAGGAGGAAATGGTTGGGCCGATGGAAACATTATTCATCTGACTCACCGGACAGATGCTCTGATTGGTTCATTTGGTGGTAGCAACGCAATTTTGGGAATGTTTTCGGTAAACAGCGACACCGTGATCCGTGATGTCGATGATGGGACCTCCAATACGATCATGACCGGAGAATTGCAGAAGCTACGCGGGCCGGGGGCGCCGAATACCAGTCAGGACAATTGGGCTGCAGGAGGCGTGGCAACGATGTTCGATACGGGGATTTCCGGAGGCACCTCGGGTGGATTCAATAATAACTTCTATCAATCAGCCGGCAGTGATCACGAAGGTGGCGCGCACTTTGGTTTTGGAGATGGAGCCGTCAGGTTTTTGAGCGAGAACATGAGTTCTCAGGTTTTTAAAGAACTGGGGACCGCGGCTGGAGATGAATCAACTAATTTTAGCCCTTAATTCGGCCATGTTAGAGTGATCTCTTCTCAGGTAAGTTCCCTCTGCCCAATCATGTTGCGCCAGATGATGCTTTTTTTGATATCGTGTGAACACTGATTTTCTTTTCTCACTAGCTAATCAGATCCTGAATGGGGTCTTACACGAAGAGATTTCCCTCCTTTTTCTTCTAGGTGCATGTTACCGGCTTCAGTTAAAAGCCGTTCGTGTATCTTCTCTTGCTCCGAATGGAACAGGTTTTCATAATACCGCTTCAATTGTCTGCAGGTATCAACTATGGAGAGTGATTCATGTCTAATCCGGAACACGTGGAAATTGTCAGGCAAGGGACGGAAGCCCTGGCGAAGTGGCGGTCAGAAAACCCGGAAACAATACTTGATTTGAGTGGGGCTAATTTAGGTGGTGTGGAATTGGGAGAGGCTAATTTGCATGGGGCGAATTTATGTGAAGCGAATTTGTTTCACACAAATCTGAAGAAAGCCAACTTAAGCAAAACCGATCTGAGCAAAGCGAATTTGTTCCATGCTGATCTCAGTGAAGCAAATTTAAGATATGCTAATTTGATTGAAGCGAATTTACATGATGCCCAACTGGGGCAGGCAAATCTGTTGAGCGCTGACTTAAGTAAAGCGCAGATGTTTAATGCGGAATTTGTAGATGCCAATTTACTCAATGTCAATTTAAGTCAAGCCAACATGAAGATGGCTATCTTCAAAATGGCAATCTTACGGGAGGCCAATCTCACTGAAGCAAATCTAAGTAAAGCTGATCTGAGCTGGTGTGATTTAAGTGGCTCGAACTTAACAAAAGCGGATTTGAATTCAGCTAATTTGAGCGATGCAGATTTGAGTTGGTGCAATATGACTGGCGCGAAACTCAATGAAACAAATTTCACGGGAGCAACCTTGAATGCAGCCGATCTCTCATTAGCTTTGTTGCAAGGTACTGTTCTGGAGTCGGTCGAATTGACCAATGTGATTGTGGATGCCAGAACCTATTTCAGCGGATGCAAATTCAATAAGAAGTCTGATGCTACAGGGACAGCTTTGCGTACCGCCCGGTTTAATCCGATTACCGATTTAAGTTATCTTGAATGGAATATGCGTCGCCAGATGTGGGAAAAGAAATATCAGGAAATGCCTGTGGTTAAGAGATGGGCGATACAGGCTTTCTGGTGGACTTCAGATTATGGGAATTCGACTCAACGTATTCTGACCTGTATTGTAGGGTTTGCCTTCCTGTTTGCGATGATTTACAGCAGCTCTATCTTGCTGGATGATTACATCATTTCTTCTGAATTCCCGTTTGTCGAACTTCCGAATAAGTTGGTGGGAGCCAGTATTTTTATGCGCATGTATTCCTGTTTGTATTTTTCCTGCGTCACCATGACCACTTTGGGGTTTGGTGATATTCATGCGAATCCGTTGAGTGTGACGGGCCAGGCATTGGTAATGCTGGAAGTTCTGATCGGTTACATTCTGCTGGGCTCGCTGATAACCAGACTGAGTGTCAGCTTTACTTCAGTCGAATAAACCAGCATCCCTGAGCTCATTGTCTTCAATTCAAGACGTCGAGCTTTCGTGAGTGATCTGTTCTTCGGCTTTGTCTGTCAGATCTTTCAGAATGGATTCTCGAATTGCCTGCACACGGGATTCTCGATCTTTGGAATGCAATGCACTGAGTACAGCATCCAGCAACTCTGCATTGTTAAATGGTTTTGTTAAATAGGCGTCCACGCCTGCGTGGTTGATGGCTCGCATCGCAATCGAAACAGAGATATCCCCGGTTAAAACAATTCTTTTGGTATCGGGGGAGTTTTCTGAAATCCAGGCCAGTAATTCTGTGCCGGACATACCCACCATGTTTTCATCGGTCACGACGACATCGATACTGTGTTTTTCCAGTAGTTCAACGGCTTCTTCTGCCGAAGTACTGGTCCAGACGATGACGCCTTTTTTTTCTAAAGGCCGCAGTAATCGTCGGACGCATTTCAGTAAGATTGGTTCGTCATCGACTAAAAGAATGGATTGGCTCATAAACTCCTCCAGATTGAAAAATGTTAGACTGAGTTTCTCTGATGAATATTTCATCATCACTATTTCACGATAAGTCAGATTCCAGTTCCTTAAACATGAACTGGTGTCTTCAGGGGAGTTTCTGCGGGGACAGAACTGGTTTCGTCTGTTGTCATTTCTGGCTCGACAAAAATTCGATCAGAAATCGGGTTAGCCAGCGAAAGTGATTTCAGATTCTCCAGGTGTTTTGGGGACAATATGGTTCCACGAGGGAGTAATAGACCGCCGTTATTTGAGAATAGATCGCGCGAAAGCGTCATGCCCAGTTTGAGTTCATAAGGCCGCACATGGCGATCATGTTCTACAGTGACGTCCAAGTCCTCGTTAAGAGGGTGATCGTCTCTGGTTTGCTGATTTGGCTGTTTCTGAAGCAACGTTTCTGCTTTTGGTGTTTGTGATACTGATTCCTGTCGCGGGTTGTCTGCAGTTCGGTCTTTGAAGTATTTCAACAAGACGTTTTGCTGCTCATCTGGAAACAGGTATTGGTGAAGCGCAGCTACGACTTTCGGGTCAAACCAGGTTCCCGTCAGTCTCCCCATTGATTCCAGTATCGCCTCGGGAGACTTTTGTTGTGCACTGCTGCGACTATTTTGCAGATGGTCATAATAGTCAGCCACACCTATGATACGTGATCCCAGTGGGATTTCCTCGCCCTTCAAACCATCAGGGTAACCAGAGCCATTAAAGCGTTCGTGGTGATGGCGGATCAGGACGGCCGCTTTTTCTAAACTGGGTACCATTTGTGCGATCTGCTCACCAAGTAAGACATGGTTTTGCACCTGTCGCTGTTCGGCTGGAATCAATTTGTCGTAAGGCTTTGATAAGAGATTTCCCGGTAGCTCAATTTTACCGATATCGTGCAGTAATGCTGCGGAGTTGATTTGAAACAGTTCATCCAGATTGCAGCCGAGCTGTTTTGCAACCTGCCCGGTCATGACGGTAACCCGTTTTGCATGTTCCCCCAGGTCAGAACTGTGCATTTCTCCCAGTTGTGCCATTGCACGAATGGAGCCGATGAATCCCTGTTTTAACTGCTGGTTCAGGAGCGTGACTTTTTCCGTTCGCTCTTTAACTTTTAATTCCAGGTTCTGATTTAGATCACGTAGTTCTTCGTTTTGAGACTGAGTCAACTCCTGGAGTCTTCGATTCTCCTGTCTGAGCATGTACTCGTCGATTGCCCGTTTGACTTCATTTCGTAATTCATCATCGTTCCAGGGTTTCGTTAAAAAACGATAGACTGATCCCTGGTTGATGGCTTCGATGGCGGCATCTTTGTCTGCGTAACCGGTCAGGATAATACGAATGGTTGCAGGGGAGAGATCCCGTACGCGCTCCAGCAGTTTCGTACCTTCCAGTTCGGGCATACGTTGGTCTGAGACAATTAATGCGAAGGGCTCTGCCTGTACCAACTGGCAGACTTCTTCTGGTGATGTCGTCGTGACGATATCAATCTGATCTTTACGAAACAGTCGTACAAAGGCTTTTAAAATGTGTGGTTCATCGTCGATAAAAATGACTTTAGGATTCATTAGACTAATTCCTCCGAAGCAGAAGCTGGGAGTTGCTCATTGAGCCAGATGCGGAGTTGTTCGACATCAATTTCAAAGGCTTTGTCTGGCTGTAATCCCTGCTGGTTTGACTCGGCAGAATACTGATAAGTGATGATGTGCTGAGACCATCCTGCTGGTAGGGATTCCGGATTCAATTCCGAATCTGTAAGGACGGCGATCATTTCTGATTCAGCCGGAATCTGCTCTTGCTGTGTGACCGGAACAATGCCCTGGCTTAACAGTAATAAACTGATGATTTTATACAGATCAGGATTCTGAACGATGACTCCAATACAGAAGTGACCTGAATCCGCGAAATTTCCATAATCGGATTGTGACGTAATATTAAACAGGTGCTCGGTATGTGCTACTTCTGATGGAAGAATTTCCAGCGTTTTTTGAAGTGCCTCTGAAAGTGATCTGTGTGAGAAGGACGTCTGTATGCAAAATGGGGTAACGCATGCATTGCCACTGAAACCGATGCCTGAAACTTTCGCTAAGTTATTAGCGGTATTTACCAGGAACAGTAGTTGATCCTGCTTTGTGGTAATGGGCCTGTCACAATTCCAGTTATGGTGATTTTGTACGGTGTAAGCGACTGATTCCGGAATCTTCCATCGTTCGCATAGAGCAAATCCGACATCAGTATGCGTAAAACCGAGTTGGGATTCTTCAAGAATGTGGAGAGGTTGATTATTCGATTGCGCTACTCCAATTATTTCCTCATACTGTTCTGTGCAGGATTCAATCAAAATCAATTTGCCAATATCATGCAGCAATCCGGCCAGAAAAGCTTCTTCCGGATCGCAGATGACGAGATCTCTGGCAAGTTGTCGAGCGCCTATTGCGACGGAAAGTGAGTGTCTCCAGAAATCGTCCACATCAAAATGTAGTGAATGTGATTCTGTTTTGGGTCGCAGGGTCGAGACGGTCAGTCCCAAGGCAATGTTGCGAACGCCGTGAGTACCTAAAACCACGATTGCCTGTGGTATCGTACTGATTTGTCGAGAAAATCCGAAAAATGATGAGTTGACCACACGCAAAATTTGCGCAGCTAGACCCGAGTCTGCTTCAGCGACGTGGGCCATGTCTTGTGCAGATGCTGTAGGATCTCCCGCGAGCCGACTTAATTCCTGAGCGACTTCAGGGAGTGTCGGCACGGAGCGTACCATGTTCAAAATATCATTTAGCTTTGATTTATCCATATTATTCTTCCATCGAGAGAACACATCCTCGCAAATGGTCTCCGTCCATCAGTTTTTTACAGTGTATTTTGACCTGCTTATTATCGATCGTCAGAGGAACGGATTCTGTTTGCTTACTGCCTGATAAACAGTTCGTCACGGTTTCCACAATATCACTGGAAAAAATATCTTTGATATCAGAACCAAGGTGAACTTCACGTAATGTGGGAAACATCTGGTCTACCGCTTCGTTTGCTAAAACGACGATACTTTCCGCACTGATTCCAACAACCGGAATAGGGATTTTGGCCAGTACATCCTGAGAAAAGTGTAATGATTGTGTGCTTTTTCCGACCAGATCTTCCAATTGTTGATTGAGCCGATTCAGCTCAACGTTTTGTAATTTAATCTCTTCTGTCAGGTTTCGATTTTCCTGCAGCAGTTCATATTGACTTAAACATTGCCGAATGGTGACTCGGATTTCATCATCATTCCAGGGCTTTGTTAGAAATCGGTAGATGGCCCCTTTGTTGATAGAATCCAGGATGGTTGCCGCATCAGCATACCCGGAAAGCACCACGCGGACACATTCCGGATATTTCTCTTTCACGATCGAAAGAAATTCCGTACCCGTCATCCCCGGCATTCTCTGGTCAGAAAGGACGACGCTGACTTCTTCTTCAGCGAGGACAGCGAGACCTTCTTCGCCACCGTTGGCTGTAATTAACTGATAGTCTTCGTTTCTCAATAATCGTTTTAGAGATCGAAGTACATTGATTTCGTCATCGACGCAAAGGACCGTTTTCTGGTTCATGCACTCATCCCTTCCAGTGGCAATCGAATGGTGAATTTCGTTCCGGTGCCGACTTCACTCTCGACGGAAATGTTTCCGTTGTGTTTCTGAATGATGCCATAAATGATTGAGAGTCCCAGTCCGGTTCCCTGACCAACTGGCTTGGTGGTGTAGAAGGGAGTAAAGATTTGTGAAAGTTCCTGTTCGGGAATGCCCACACCAGTATCAGAGATGCTGATGATGATTTCTGAATCCGTCGCTTCCGTCTTAATCGAAATCGTGCCTCGTTCCGGAATCGCCTGGGCTGCATTGACCAGTAAGTTCATAAAGACCTGGTTCAGTTGCCCGGGGGAACAGCGGATGTCGGGGATCTCTCCCAGATCCGTTACAATTTCACTTTTGTATTTCAGTTCGTTCCAGACTACTTTCATGGTGGCGGTGATACCATCATTGATATTTGCTTCTTTGATGCTGGCTTCATCGAGTCGGGCAAAGCTTTTCAGGTTTTGAACTATTTCTGTGACACGGATCAGACCGTCTGTCGATTCAGTCAGTAATTCCTTCACGTCTTCTAAAATATCAGTGAGGTCTTCTTCTTCGCGAACCGTCTGGATCTGCTTGAATAACTGATCCTGTTGAGATTTATCACCAGATCGGATTGCTTGTGAGAGTTCCTCGTAGAGGCTTAATAACTGCGTGAAAATATCTACATATTCACAGAGAGTGCCGACATTACTTTTTACGAAACCAACGGGATTGTTAATTTCATGCGCGACACCGGCGGCCAGCTGTCCAAGCGATGCCAGCTTTTCCGACTGAATCAACTGGGATTCCAGCATATGGCGGTTAGAAATGTCGCGGATAAACGCGTTCAATACGCAGGGTTCGCCTTCTGAGGCACTGGACGCGGAAATTTCGATCGGAAATTCCTGTCCAGATTTGTTGAGTGCTGTCGCTTCGATTAATTTATTTTGAGTCAGACTGTGATCTTCGTTTCTCAACTCAAATAATTTATCTTTGAACGCTTCACGATGTTTCTCTGGCATCATCATGTCGATGAGATTCTTTTCGATGGCGTCTTTATAACTCCAGCCGAAAATCCGTTCTGCTGCTTTATTCCAGTCCAGAATTGTGCCATCATCCCACATGGAGATGAAACCGTCGGCTGCAGAATCGATGATCAGCCGCGTTCTTTTTTCTGCCTGCTTTAACGCATTTTGGGCAATTTCCAGGATCTGCTCTGATTTGATTTTCTTTAATGCGCGTTCAACAATGGTGGGGAGCAGACTGGTGAAAGTATCATCCTTGATCAGATAATCGACGGCACCGCGTTTCATCATTTGTACGGCGACGGTTTCACTTCCACGAGCTGTCATCACCAGGAATTCAAGGTATTGTCCCTGCCGGGCGAGTTCATCAATGATCTCGATGCCTTTCATATCAGGCAATTCGTAATCAAGGAGTAACAGTACGGCCTTATTGACTTTCAACCATTCTAAAGCTTCGTGGCCGGAACCCGTGCAATGAATTTGAAGTGGAAGTTCTTTCAAAGACTCTTCGATGATACGCGCTTGCGTATTACTGTCTTCGATAATCAGAATGGTACCACCAGGGCTGATGACGACATCATGATTTTTGCATCGGTCATATTTTGGTGGAATGGTCTCGTCGATTGGTTCAGTCAACGCACTCTGAATCATTGATCCCCCTGAAGATTCACATTGCACTAGCCTGTGAACAACGGGGGAGATTGATCAACAGAAATGCAAAGTAAAAATGCTTTGATGTGTTTGGTTAAAAAATGACATATGGCTACGATTCAAATCAGAAGATAGAAAAGTGAGCGTTTCCATAGAAAATATAGACCATCTATAAATTAAAAGAGCTCACTATTTTTGAAATGAGTGCTTTACCTCAGCCCGTGTTGATGAATTGAAACATCGCAAAAATACTGGGATGCAAAAGTTTAGAATCATGAGGGCTGTAGAGAGAAGCAGAACGTACAAAAAGATCAATGTAAGAACGTTTTTGTAGATTCACTCGCTTGGTATTCTCATAGAAAAACCAGGTAATTTCACAGGATACCGTTCAGCAAACTAATTGTAACCAGCGAAGCTTATACCAGTTCACGAATCGGCGTTTGCTCATCAACCAGATATTGGGGGCGGCCGTTGTTGTCTTCGATTGTTGTCGATGCGACATCGATGCCCAGATTATGATACAGGGTGGCAAAGACTTCCTGCATATGCACGGGGCGGTCAACAGCTTCTTCGCCGAGGCGGTTGGTGGAACCAATGACCTGGCCGGTTTTCATGCCGCCGCCAGCCATGAGTGCTGCATGCACTCGAGGCCAATGGTCGCGGCCAGCTTTTTTATTAATCTTGGGTGTTCGTCCAAATTCGCCCCAGACCAGAACAGTGACATCCTTATCCATGCCGCGTTCATGCAGGTCTTCCACCAGGGCGGCGACGCCTTGATCGAGTAGCGGGACAACTTTTCGGGCATGCCCGAAATTGTCTCCATGCCAGTCAAAGTGGGCGAAGCTGCAGGTTACACAGCGAGCACCGGCTTCCACAGCGCGTCGTGCTAACAGGAAGCGGGACATAATCGCCTGATAGCCTTTATCGAGCGAGTAGTTTAAAACTTTGGGACTGTCCTTACCGTAACGGGCGCGGACTTTGGGATCTTCTTTTTCAAGATCGAGGGCTTCCACCAGTTGAGATGAGGAGAGTACTTCTAATGCCTGCTTCGTGTATCCATCGTAGGTACCATCTGTGAGTCCCGTTTCTGAGACACGCCGAAAACGGTCTAGATTGTTTAAGAGACTGGCGCGTTCCGTGAGCCGGGTGTTGGAAATGGAATTAAGCGTCATGTTATCCATCACACGGCCATCGGGACGGAAGGGCGCATGTTCCAGTCCCAGAAAACCGGGCCCTTTGATGTTCCAGGGATTGTGTGCCATGGTATGCGACAAATCGATATAGGCTGGGACCGTTGGGTTTACAGGTCCTTTTACTTTGGAGAGCGCTGAGCCCAGTGCAGGCCAGCCTCCCTGTGGTTGGGAACTGCGAAAATGATGTCCCGTGCAGCACTCAAAAGAATCGTGTCGGCCTTCCGCGCCGACTAGAGAGCGAATGATGGAAAACTTATCCATCATGCTCGCCACGCGTGGCATGAGCTCGCTAATTTGAATTCCCGGCACGCTGGTGTTGATCGGTTTGAATTCGCCTCGGACTTCATCGGGGGCATCCGGTTTCAGGTCAAACATATCCTGATGTGGCGGACCACCAGCGAGGAAGATCATGATGACGGCTTTATGCGATGATTTTTTACCGCTCTGTTCCTGTGCACGTAATACTTGGGGAAGTGAGAGGCCTCCCATTGCCAACCCACCAATCTGCATAAAAGATCGTCGTGGCATCCTGTCACAGAGTCGAATGGATTGGTCTTCCAGTCTGAGCATCAATTTCTGCCTTCTGAAGAAAATGATTGTTCTTTTATACGGTAATAAAGCATGAATTTGTCACATAAGCGTACACTAATGTGTGGTGCTTGGATAGAAGAATTGACCTAAAAGATAAAGAAAATTAAGAAATTGTTCGCCTGCAAATAAAGCAAATAATTTGTCCTTTGATCATGTACAGGGATGGGAGTATCAAACGAGATTGTTGCAGCCCGTCAGAGTGAAAATGCGCGTAGCAGGCTCATCTCAAAGTCTTTTTTTGAGGGCCACTCGATCACCCTCAATATCACCACAAAGTGAGAGTCGATAATTACGAACATTCTCTATCAGCGTGATTCCACCTGGCTGGTCAGAATTGCAGAGAATCCAGCCTTTTCCTTCGAGACCATTTAGATAGCGCGTGACTCGGATTAACGAAGGGATCTCGAATTCTGTGGCAATATTTTGTGTGGAAGGCGCGATACCTGTGTGGTCAATCTGGCGGGTAATATAATCAAGAATTTGTTGTTCACGTTTGGTTAGATACTGGTTCATTGATTTCTCCTGTGCGCATCATGGTGCGCGTCTGGGGGCGCAGCAAAGCACCCACAATCATCCTTGAGAGTTAGACCCGGATTCCAATACAGGTCTTGAGAAGAAACAAAACAATGATTTTTTTAAAGTGACTACTTTCAGCGAGTCACACGCGGCCACCACCTGGTGAATGGGGAGGGAATCAGCAGAGCAAAGCATATAATCAATATCGTCGTTCGTCAATCAAAATATGAACTGAGTTTTTTTGATTTCAGATCCCTTTACCGAAGTACTGGAAAACAGGCCATTTTTTATAAACAGGTTGTGCTGACTCATTTCCTGGTACGAAAATAAAAACAGAACTGATCGGATAGATACTTTCGATTGGACTTTTGCTCCACTACGCATTAGGTTATATTGATGCATTGTAAAGTATATTAAAATATCCCACTTGCGCTTCAAATCATCTCTTGGATTCAGGAGAGTCGTGATGCCTGCTTATAATTCTACCAGCCATCCCCTTATTTCCCGTCGTACGGCTCTGGAAGCAGGTTCTATCAGCCTGTTGGGGTTAGGAATCAATCATCTGGACGCTTTACGGGTTCAAGCAGCCGCTCCCTCTAAACACCAAACTGCGAAATCCTGTATCTTTATTTTTCTGTCGGGCGGACTTTCACAGCATGAGAGTTTCGATATGAAACCGAACGCCAGTGATGAGATCCGAGGCGAATTCAATCCAATAGCGACAAAAATTCCGGGGTTGCAGATTTCTGAACATCTGCCGATGTTAGCACAGCGGAGTCATCTCTGGTCGTTATGTCGCTCGTTGACACATGGTTCGAACGAACATTCAATGGGACATCACATCATCTTAACCGGGCGGTCGGATATTCCAGTCGGGTTCAATCCGAGTCGTCCGATGAGTACTGACCATCCCTCGATCGCCGCCATCGCCGGCGACGTGATTCGTTCCCGTACTAATCTGCCGCCTGCGATCGTACTGCCAGACAAAATCGTGCATAATTCCGGACGTGTGATCCCCGGCCAATTTGCTGGCAGAATGGGATCGAATCGTGATCCGTGGTTCATTGAAGCGTCTCCGTTCCATAGTAAATCGTATGGTGCGTTTCCGCAGTACGATTTCGATCACCAGAGACGCGGTGGAGCGGATCAGCGTGTATTTCAGACGCCGCATCTGAAACTATCGCAAGGTATGACGCAGGGACGAATGAATAATCGGATTAGTCTCTTAAAAGAGTTGGGGAAACAACGTCGCGTGCTGGACAGTGCCGGTCAGGTAGAAAGTTTTGATCGCTATCGCAGTGCTGCCATTTCTCTGCTGAATGATGACAAAGTACATTACGCGATGGATGTCACAAACGCAGACGACAAGATTCAGGAACGTTACGGTAAAAACTCGTTTGGCTGGTCGTTGCTAATGGCACGGCGTTTGATTCAAACAGGTGTGAATCTGGTGCAGGTGAATCTGGGCAATAATGAATCGTGGGATACTCACGGTAATATGTTCCCACATCTCAAAGATAACTTAATGCCACCCACGGACCGGGCTGTTTCAGCACTGCTGGATGATCTGGAAGACAGTGGTCAGCTTAAAGATACCCTGGTTGTGATGTGCAGTGAGTTTGGTCGGACACCCAAGATTTCGCAACTGGCGCGCGTTTATGATTTGCCGGGCCGCGATCATTGGGGCGCTGTGCAATCCGTATTTCTCGCCGGTGGAGGGATCAAAGGGGGCCGCGTCGTTGGGAAGACGGATAAAATTGGCGGGTTTCCCATTGATCAGGCACAGAAACCGGAAAATTTTGCTGCAACCATCTATCGTGCCTTAGGCTTACCTAAAACAACGTACTGGCACGACGATGTTGACCGGCCACACTATATCTACGAAGGGGAGCCCATTCCGGGGCTTACCTGATCGATTCTAAATGTGCCTCAATGCAGGTACGATTTCCGCACGAGAGGCATAACAGGCAGGAACGACACCCGCGCAAATACCCGTACCCAGCGCCAACAGCATTCCGACCCAGGCCAGATGTAAGGAGGGAATAAAGGCGACGGTAACTGCCTCGGCTCCCACAGAAAGGCTACTGAGTTTAAGAATGATTAACGCGGCTCCGACTCCCAACAGGCCTCCTGCGAGACTGAGCAACGTACTTTCTGCAAGTATCAGTCCAAATACTTTGAAGCCCGAAAAGCCGAGCGTCCGCAAGACGGCGTGTTCCTGTATGCGGTCCTCAACAGACATCAGTGTTGTGGTGGCGACGAGTGCCAGCACGAGTCCGACGCAGGCCAGTCCCAGATAGTGGGCCATTTCAATCAGTTGGGATAAGTCACCAAGACTTTTCGCCTGAAAGACTCCTTTGGCGCGGGTATTGGTTTCGACGGGACCTCCCCGAAAGCGTTCATCAATGGCTTCACTGACAGTGATCGGATCCGTGCCGGGTTGCAGGATGACTTCGAGCTGCGTGACCGTTCCCACCAGATTGACGCCTTGACGTCGCTGTAAGAACTCCAGGTGGCTATAAATGTAATTCTCTTCAGCTGGGTTATCACTTTTGTAAATACCGGCGACATTCACGGAGAGATCGCCGATGGAAAATTTATCGCCCACGTTAATATCGCGTCGTGCGGCGACGGATTGGCCGATGATGGCGGCGTCCTGATGGGTTTCAAATTCAGTCCAGTTGCCCGAAACGAATTGAAAGTCCCGCGCGGTGCGTAGTTTTTTCGGCGGCACTCCATAGAAGACGACGACATCCAGACTCGCGCGACAATTGTTCGTGAAGACCTGGATTGGAATGACGTCTTTCACCCCGGTAAACTTCGAAATTTGTTGATCATAGTCCTGAGGTAAGTGACTGGTGGCGGGGCAGAATTTATTAGCTTGGAAAACGATCAACGAACCGCGGGCCTCCTGGCGCTGTTTCAAATCGTTCATTCCTTCCTGAATGGATTGGATGAAGCAGAACACAAATAGCGCGACAGCAGAGCCGGCAACGGTGAGCATCGTGCGGGCTCGGTGCCCCCAGAGCGTTTTGAGAATGTAACCGACCAACTTCATAATTGTTCCTTACCGTGAGCGGCAGTGGTTGCGAGGGCTTTCGGTTTTTCGTCATTCACCAGGACGAGTTTCCCATGATCGAGATAAAACTGCCGGTCCGCGACCTGCGCTGCCTCTGAATCATGGGTGACCATTAACATGGTAATGTCTAACTCTCGATTGAGGCGTTGCAGCAAATTCAGAATTTGTTCTGATGTTTCCGGGTCCAGGTCTCCGGTCGGCTCATCGGCGACGACAATTTTCGGGTGTTTGACGATCGCTCGGGCGATGCCCACGCGTTGTTCCTGTCCCCCCGACATTTGCCGCGGATAGTGATCGGCCCGATCGAGCAGGTCGACCGCCTGCAGTGCCACTTCGACCCGTTTTTTTCGCTCGGCGCGGGACATGGGTAACAGTAATAACGGGAGTTCTACATTTTCATATGCGGTGAGCACGGGGACCAGGTTATGCGTCTGGAAGATGTAACCCATGTTTGCAGCCCGCCAGCGTGCCAGTTTTGAGCGGGAGAGTGCTGTGATTTCGATCCCGTCCACAATAATTGATCCAGAATCTGGGTGATCAATGCTGGCAATCAGATTTAAAAGCGTTGATTTCCCTGTTCCACTGGCGCCCATTAACGAGAGAAATTCCCCCTGTTCAATTTGCAGTGAAACCTGGTCGAGGGGCGTGATGGTCTCGCCTCCCTTGTGATACTGTTTGGTCAGGTTATTAATGATGACGAGCGACATGATTAGTTTCCTCCCTGATCGGATTCACCAGTGATTTCAATGCGTTCTCCCGGCTGGAGATCTGTGGTAGGTGAAGAGATCAGATGGCTGGTTGGGTTTAAGCCTTTGGTGACTTCCACCAGAGGACCTTGTGTTTTTTGACTGATTTCGATTTGCTGACGCCGGGCGATCTGTTTTGATTGGTCAGCCACCCAGACAAAGGACTGTCCTGAGTCTGCTTGTTCCAGCATTTTTCTGGGGACATAAATCCGGGTTTCCGCATTTGTCTTTAATGCTTCTGCCTGTCGTTCAGGGGCCAGGAATGTGACGTCAACCAGCATTTCCGGCTTGAGCAGAGGTGACGCGTTTATGATTTCGACCTTGACCTGCAGGGTATTTTTCTGAATGTCTGCTTCCGAACTGATATAAAGCACTTTTCCGATTACCGGTTCACCCAACGCGGGATTATCAATTTGCACGGGTTGGTGCAGACTGACTTTAGGAATGTCTTCAAAACGGACATCGACGCGAACCTGTAGCATTTCCGGTTGATACATGGTCACAATGGTCCTGCCGTCATGGTCAATCATTTGTGTCATCATATTTCCTACGCTGGAGCCGGGATGTCCAATCAGTCGATAGATGCGGCCTGCGACCGGGGCGCGAATCGTCATACGATCGAGTGCCAGCTTGGCTTCATCAACGGCGACGCGTGCCTGTGCGAGTTGTGCAGCGGCAGCCTGGACTTTAGCCGCGTTCTCATCGCGTGCCTGTACTTCTTCCGTGAGTAGCTCGAATTCTTTCTGGAGTGCGTCTGTACGCGCTTTTAATGCTTTTCGTTCGGCTACCAGGGACGTTTTTCGACCCTGCAGTTCTTCATGAGCGGCGCGTGCTGTTTCCAGCGCGGTGAGAGATTCATCGACGGTGCGTTTCGTCACCGCTGCCTTTGCTAAAACCCTGCGATCATAATCATTTTTGGCGAAGTTCAGTTCTGCTTTGGCGCGTCTGACCATGAAGGGTAAGTTTTTTAACTCGGTTTCAATCTTAGCTAACTCTGCTTCAGCCGATCTTAAGATTGCTTCGCGATGGACGGGTTGTTCGAGGCGAATTTGGGAAGCTTTTAATGTTGCCTGGGCCTGTTTTAATTCTGCTTCCCGTAGATTCATACTGGCGATGGCATGTTTTAGCGTCAGTTCAGAATCGTCTTTGACCAGAAGGGCAATTGGTGCTCCCTGTTTGACGAACTGGTCTTCCACGACCAAGAGTTGCTCCACGACTCCCTGTGCGAGCGCTGCCACGCGAATTGGTGTAGGCCGCGGTTCGACCCATCCAGCTGCCTGGAAGAGAGGCGTACCGGCATTTCGGATTGTCGATTGTGTGACAATCACGGGCATGACGGTGACTGGTTTGGGAGGAAAGATCAGGTCGTGAGAAACCCAGTACATTAATCCCAGGAAGCCAGCCAGCAGCGTTCCCGGCAAGAGATAACGTGTGATCAGCCGCAGTCGCGTGTGCCCTCGAACTGACGAGGGCGCACTGCGATCAATGGCTAATTGTGATAAATCAACTTGAGACATATCATTAGTTCCGTACAAAAATACCATTAGCAAACACGGTCAGGTTACCTGTGTCATCACGTTGGGCTTTGCCTTTGACGACAACGGTTTGCAGTTCTTTCAGATTGAGTAGTTTCCGTGCGTCTTCATTAATGAGCGTTCCCTTGTCATCTACGACTTTGATGAGCGCCGTTGCTGTTGGGAGCTTGTCGGTTTCACAGCAGTAATCCCAAGGCTTTTCACAACCATCGCCGGGAATATCGCTACAGGCTTTTAATGAATTATCAACGATCGAAAAGACCGCGCGGTTATCAACCCAGGGGTTTTCGCTGCCCCCAATACGACCAACGAGAACAACTTCTTCGTCATTTTGAGCTGTTTTGCGGGCATCGATGACTTCTTTGGCACCCGCAGGTTCGCTGGTCAGCAACACGGTCGAGGTTGACGCTGGAGTTGTTGTTTCTGTCGCACCAGTACTTTCAGGAGCAGTGCTGGAATTTCCACAGCCGACAAAAACGCAAGCTGCCAGTGTGATTAACAAACTGTGAGGAAATAACTGTTTCATACTTTCAATCCTTTTTAAAAAAATGTGTGCTCAAAAACGATTTTCGAGCAGTTGTTAAACTGATTTTAATCCATCGATAATTGGCAGCCGGAGCGCACGCAGGGCCGGAGGGATTGCTCCCAGAAAACCCAACAGAATTCCGACACTACAACCAATTAAAAGTGAGATGCTGTCAATCTGAAGCGTAAACGCTCCCATTGTGAACCGCACTGAAATTCCATTGATCAGGAAAATTGCGATCAACGCCGCAATCAGGCTGGCCGCGGTGGCCAGAAGCAGACCTTCCTGAATCAAGCTGATCACAATGGCGCGTCGTAAAAAACCGAGGGTCTGCAGGGTAGAGAGTTCTCTGGTTCTACCCACGACGGCACCATACAGCGTATTCAGGCCGGCAAACACACCAGCGCCTGAAACTAAAAAGACGACGAGCCAGGCCAGCATCCGAATCGGGCCGTAATCTTTTTTGAGACTCTGATAATAGTCCACCTCTTGCAGTGACTGCAGTTCCAGGTCCAGGCGTTCCTTACAAAACAGGTTCAGATCCGGGTAGTCGGAGGGGGAATTTAACGTCACGGCGACGAGACTCAAATCCTGACGTTTCATTGCCTGCTGTAATTCATCCAGACGACACCAGATTTCTGATTCAAATGCGGAACCGGCGGCGGAAAAGGTTCCGCTGATGTGCCAGGTTCGCCCCTCCAGGTTCAATTCGCTGCCGACTGATAATTGCTGCGCTGAGAGTCCGAGTTTTGTCGCCGCCAGTTGTCCCACAATGATTTCACCCGGTCCCGGCCAACTTCCGGATTCCAGTTCTACCTGTCTACGTACTAACAGCACTGACTGGGTTACGCCACGGACCAGTCCCATTGCTGTTTCTGATTGACCAGGAATTTCAATCTGCGTTCCCAGATAGAGTTCTGGGGAAACGTATTTTCGATCATGAAAAGTTTTGATTCCAGCCACACTGGCGGAAACCAGCTCACTGGTTCGCATGGGGATGGATGAGTATTCCAGGTTTTCTCCCATCCCCAGGGAGAATAGAATTGCCACATTGGGGTCGCCGCTGACGGTCAGCGAATGTTCCAGGCCACGGATAAAACCGATCACGACGAACACCAGGACAATCACTGTAGTTAAGCCGGTGAGCGTGAGCAGGGTACGGATCGGACGCCTGAATAGATTGCGCACGCCGTATTCCCAGGGAATTAAAGAGAACCAGATCATAGAACGTCATTCTGAGGTTTCAGGGTAGCGTCGAGAAAGCAATTTACCTGCGCGCAGCCTGAATCGAAACGGAAATCGAGTGAATTTCGAGAGTCGAACGCTCAGAAGAGAATCAGCACTGATATGACATCTGCAGACAGCGCAGAGCTCGGCCGGAGGGCGGAACTGCATCTAAGAGGACGATGTCCGTCTGATGATTGATACTGATTTGTTGAAAGATGGCGTCCTGTTGTGGGATTGCAAACCAGAGTACGATTAGGTTGGCCTGTTCAAACTGGTCGGCGTTTTCCAGAATCGCGCCTGAGCAAAAACACTGGCAGGAATCCGATGAAGCAGGTTCTGGGGCCAATGGGTTTTCCGATGACGGTGGCTGGCAATGACTGCAGCAACTGTGAACCGCTGTGTCTGTATCTTCTGCGCTACTCTGCATGCAATTAAAGGGGCAGGCGAGTATCAGAAGTGTTAACAGTAGAGTGAGCAGTTTGCCGATCACGGTATACCTCTATAAAAAAGACGTGACTTTATCGTAGAGCATGCAGACGCGTCTGACAATATCATTTTTTTATTTGTTTAACTGAAATTCCGGAAAGCGTTCTTTGTCGCGCTCCCGGATGCGGATCCAGTGATCGGTGAAGTTGAGGTTGTCGTGGACTTCGACGGGGGGCATATGGCATTGCAGACACTGGCTTTGCATTGATTCTTTTGAACAGACGGGGGCGTGGTCTTGCTGCTCACTGTGACAATTCAGGCAGACTTTTCGATAGACTTCAGGATCCCTGCTAGCCTGCTGGTGCGGGTTATGGCAGGTGGTACAGTCGAATCGGGCTGGTTTTCCGTCTGCCAGTTTGACTTCAGATTGTTTCAGGAAGCAGGGGCTTTGCGACATGCCGACCGGAGCAAAACGTATGAGCAGTTCATTGTCCGGGTGGAGTTCATCTGGTTCAAGTTGATCAGAGCGTCGATGGCATTCGCCGCAACGGTTAATGGATTCGATTGGCGTTAATTGATTCCATTTGACCAGTTTCAAATCTTTTTCACCCCGTTCGACAGCTTTGATGTGTTCTTCACCATTCAGGTGACAGCGTGCGCAAGAGACGCCTGTGATCATCTGGGCGGGCTCAATTTCCCCTGGCACATCGCCCAAGTAGGATGAATGACAGCCGAAACAGTTCATCGTTTTGGCATGCGAGCTGACTTCGCCCAGTGTCTGAACACCTGTCTTGTTGTGTGCAAGTTCCTGAAGTCCGAGTGTGACTCCCAGTTTTCCCGAAGGATACCAGGAAACAATGTGTTGCAGGAGTTCTGACTCTCCCGCTTCGTTGGGGAATAGAGAGACGGGAGTCATGGCGTGCAGGCCGGAACCGAAGACCCATTCGATCCGTACCGGAGTTGGGTAATTCTCACACTTGACCCAGAGGGCATCATCTTCTTCATAGAAACGATAGGTGAGCCCATTTTCTTTGAGGGTGACTTCTTTGCCTGCAAATTTCTCCAGCACGCCTGGGGCGGTGGCTTTTCTCAAAGTTCTGAGGTGGGGGGCTCCTGTGTATTGGTGGCAAACTTTTTCATGGCACTCACAACACTGTTTCATTTTGACTGGTTGTTCGGCTGATTGAACATTGGGGACAAACGAAATCGTTTCTTGCGAGCCGTACAGATACCAGGCTGTGCCTGACGCGAAGGCCAGGAGCAGAATCAGCAGAGTTGGTATGAACGGGTATTTCTGGTTCATGGAAGAGAGTCCAACATCTGTTGACTGGGAATCGCCAGTCGGTCATTGGGGTAAAGTCGAATCAGTTCACGGAATGTTTTTTTAGCCTTGCCGGGGGCCCCCGATTCCAGGAGGATCTGCGCTTTCGCGTAGAGAGTTTCGCTATCCTCGTATGATAAATCACTGAGGGCCTTGTCCCAGTCGCCGTGAATGTAATTCTGAACGGCCCGTTCAAGTGCGTCAGATGTGCGCAGCGAATCTTCGTTTCCACCGAGTGTCGGACCGGAGATTGCGACGTCTAAATCAGCATCTCCTGCAAGTTGGAGCAGTGTAATTGTTCTGAGAGAGCTGGGGATGTTTAACCCGATTTCCAGTTTTTCCTGATAGGCCAGCTCTTTCTGGCAGAGTTGGAATTCACGAATGACTTGTGGTGTAGGATTGTGTTGCAGCAACGGATGCAGTACCCGCAGGGCCGCCGTATACAGTTTCATACCCCGAAATGTTTTTGCCTGTAGTAATGCCGGCGCCACGTTGGATGTACCGGTCAGAATTCCCCACCAGTCAGAGCATTCCGGTGTACCGGAGGGAACGGGAAGTGAGTAGGACCACTGATCTTGATTCACAAATTCTTTGGCAGGTAACAATTCTACAATTTTAGGGCTGCTCAGAAGTTCGCCGGACCAGCCAAATGGAATGACCGAGGCGTCAAGGGACATCGGTTGCCAACGACTGTCAAACAGGGCGCGAATGGTTTTTTCATCTCCATTGGGAACCAGCAGCAATTGGCAATCTCGGTTTTTCAAACGAACCCACCAGCCGCCCCAGCTTCCGTCGGCGCGGGGTTTCTGAAATATCCAGCCGTTGGATAATTCTTCATTCAAGGATAGTTCTTCAAATAGACGTCCTTGTAAAAGGGCTTGCCGGAGCGTTCTGACCGGTTGGATTTTATGATCAGCTTTGATCCAGCACAGCATACCGGTGGGGGCGATTCCCATACCGTGTGCGGTCCCTTTGTAATTGATGGGACCAATGGTTTGACCTAATAGTGTGATATCCAGCTCGGGAGCGATGCCCCAGCCCAGACGCTGTGGTTGCCCGGGTAAACTTCCAGCCGCCGACTTCCAGCTTAGGATCAGAATCCCGATTATGAATGCATATCGGGCGAGGGCTGGTGAAACAGCCTGTTTCCATTTTGAAAAAGTGGCTTGGAATTGATGAGCCTGCATCGACTGTGCGAGCACGAGCGCCATGCCAATCGCACAGGGGCCGAGGCTGTCATAATTGGTCCAGGCCGGGATTGCGAAGGCCAGGAAGGTGACTGCTTCTGACCAGGAAGTCGATTTTAAGATGAGAAACAGGATCGTGACAATCGACAGAATGGCCAGGCCGATGACTTCAATTGTGGCGCCATTGAGAAACGTGGGTCGCCAGATTGTCTGTGATAATAGATCCTGCCGATAGAACGCGCTGGGGAAAAGTTGGACGAACGAATCAGAGGGAGTTAACCACCCGCGGGGCGTAAGCATGAGTGCCAGCACGGAAAACAGAATCAGTAGATTCGTCTGTTTGAGAGGTGATTTCTTCTCAAGCGTGATCCCGGGTAGGTGTGGGAGTAGTGCAACGACGGCGATTCCCAGCAGGCAGAGCGGTGCCGAGTTGGCCCAGAGTGCGAGTACGAGCAAGATGGGGATCATTGTTTTGGTGCCTGGTTCCCGGCTCCAGCGTGCGGTGTAGAACCAGGTAAGAAACAGGAACCAGCAGTCGAGTAATCGCGGCGTTGGTTGCCAGGCAGGGATGCCGGTCATCAGAACCAACACAACAATGCCCAACGCCAGCCAGTTCAATGATTCCTCAAAATGCTTCATGAACAGATATAAGAGCAGACCCACGGCGGTGAATTTCAACAGCATCAAACCGGAAAAACCTGCCAGTTGGAGTGAGAGATAAAATGGTAGCCCACCCAGCCAGTCTGCTTCTGCGATTGGAGAGCCGGCTGTTAATACGGGGCCGGGCGGAGCAAGGTCAGACATCACGACACGACCCCGGCTCAGTTGCCACCAGACATCGGGAGCGGAAATCGGCGTCAGAATGAAACTCGCTATGATAATGAACAGCAAGATTCTGCGCAGTTTTTTATCAGTTGTTGATAAGTTTGGTTCAGTCATGCGGCGCTGTACTGTGAATCAAAAACAGGCAGAACGAAATGTCGGTTTATCAAAGTTGATCAGTAAGACGTGTATTCACTCCATTATATAGTTGTCTGAGAGCGATGAATACGGATGTTTTGTGCTCCCTGGTGAGAAAATGAGATTCCTAACCTGACTACGGCTCTTAGACGTACCATGTTTACCCTGTGTGACGGATTTTGGATATCAAACAGAAAAAGCCCGATCGAATTGACGACCGGGCTCGGAAGATACGATTTCTAACGAATATCAGGGGTGAATTATTGCGCCAGTGTTTTGACTTCCGCAGGTGTCAACGCCCGATTGAACACGGCAATTTCGTCCAGGCGTCCTTCCCAGTTGGATTGATTGTCTGTTCGTCCGCCGAAGAAGAGTTGTTCGAGCATTGGCCCTGGTTTTCCGGGAGCCGATTTCAACTCGATCTCTGGCTTGCCGTTCAGATAGACTTTCACAGAGTCTCCGTCACGGACCAGAGTGACCTGACTCCAAGTCCAGCGTTCAATGGTAGTCTGCCCGGCGTGGGGTTTGCGGTCGCTGCCGTTCATGAAGACGAGCTTGCCGGGAAATTCGGTTCCGCCCAGTCCCAGATGATCGCCGTAGGCGGCGAGTCCATGGTTGGGGCCCTGGGAAAACATCCAGCCGCAAATCTCGCGTGCATCCAGAGGCATCCCGTTCCAGATCCAGAGCGAGATGGAATACTGGTCTTTCAGATCATTGATGCGTGCCTGCAAACGGTTACCGGCAAAATGGACGGCCCGGTTTGTTTCGTCTGCCTTACAGAACGACTTCGATTTAGGGCCTTCCAGGAAATACGCAATGGCCGGTTCATAAATCGCATCGCGCTGATTGCCGGAGGCGTCACGGGCACGGGGACCATTGAATTCGTCCAGTCGCCAGTAAGCGGCGGGCTTCAATGCCAGAATCGCTCCCGCAGCCGGTCCGCGGTTTTGTTGATAAAATATGCGCCGCTGGTTGCTGACCTTCTCCAGCAGTTCCAGGTCGGACTCCACAATGCGCGGTTCAGCGAGGACTTCCAGTCCGGCAGAGCGGGCGGCCCAGGTGTTATAGCCGCCCAGCAGATGCTGTTCGGGAGGGGGAATGTATCCATCGCCGCCGTTGGCTAGTTCGATGACCATGGTTTTGGCGAGCGGACTTTGCCGTTTCAATTTTAAACCGGTCAACGCATACGTTTCGTTCGGAGTGGTTGCGATGGCGATATCGCCGATGCGGAGAGCCTGTGTGACGATTTCCGTATTTTGGCGCTCGTGCAGGATAACCTGTTCGCGAGCGTAGATTTCTTCCTGGGTTTTGGGGAGGCGGTCGCCTAGTTCTTTCACAATTTTTTGTGACCATACCAGGAGTTGTTTATTGGGGACGCGATAGTTCATCTGCAGGCGGTTCTCCTCCATTGCGATGTCTGCGTCTTGTCTGTATTTGATGTTTTTGTAGGCTTGTAAGGTGATTTTGACGAGGCCTTGTGCATATTCGTTGATATCGTTGGTGAAGGCCCACTGGTCTTTGGGTTTGGTATAGTCGCGACGATAAATGTCACCACTGCAGCCATGCGACATGATGGCGACGAAAGGGGGCGCGTCTTTGTCGACTTTCTTTCCCAGTTGATCCTGCAGGCCGTTACAGTACAAGCCAAAATAGTCAGCACTCAATGAAGCATCACCGAAGTAATGCATGGAAAAATTAGCCAGCAGGGCAATCGGGCGTCCATTGGGAGCCCGGAAAGAGATCAGAGACAGTTCCGGGTCTTCCGGTCCTGATTCGCCAACGGCATTGTCCCAGTTGGTGCCGGCGTGCATGGTGGCGCGGACAGTCGGATTGCCGAATGGATCGTTTCTCAGGCGGTCGGGACGCAGAATCCAGCGCCTCAGTGCGGTGTAGTCGGCGGCGTTTTCCGATCCCCAGCCGACTTGAGCCGGTTCCAGATTCGCTTCGGCGGCTGCGATGGCATCGACCAGTTTTCCTCTGAGGAACGGTACATATTCGGGATCCGCGTCTGTGCCTAAACAGGCCAGACTGGAAGGAGCCGAGTGGGCATGTGTGGCAGAAATCAGGATATGGTCTGCAGGAATTTTTGTCCGTTGTGCAGTTAGTTTTTTGACTTCATCCAGGAGTGGACGCGGCAGCATGCAACTATCGACTACGACGATGGCAAGACGTTCTTCGTCGTCAGCGACCACAATGGCGCGTGCATTGATTTTGGTTTTGACCGTACTCACGCTACGACTGGTCATGCTGCCATTCACGAGTACGGGGAATTTGGTGGGGGTGACATCGACGATGACAGCCCCAGCTTGAAGTTCCGCAAACACCTGGGTGGGAATGAGTAAGGCAAAGGCGGCGAGCAGGAGGGGGGCGAGTGACGATTTCATGTGAGGATCCTTTTTGAATGTCAGCCAGTAAGGTGTGTTTGATAATGCATCACCAATACTTCGAGTATAACTTCCCGTATCACAGAGTGGAATGGGTATAATTAAACTTCTTAAGTAAAAGTTTCACGTTAAATAGACATGAATTTCATACTGGAAATCGGTCCTTTCTGAGAACGGAGGCCACTTCAGGAAGTTGGCTTTGGAAGGCGTCAATAAGTAGTTCCTGACGCTTTGGAATTTTAATCTTGATGAAATGTGTTATTCTCAGAAATGCCCTTGGAAACCGAATTGATGATCCCTTACTAAAGGATGTTTGATCAAGATGATTACGGAAGAACCACTTCGGACCGACCCTTACGTTGGATGTAGATCTCTCTCGACAATACTCGTTATGGTAGCGTTGTTTCAGAATTTCTCTTTCGCGGATGAACTAACTGCAGAAAATAAAAGTGATCCAGCAAAGCGATTGTCAAAAGATGAAATCCATCAGGTCTGGGATACGATCAAGACGACTGAGTTTCCGGATACCAAGCAGGTGCCTGCAGGCTCGGAAGGATACTGGATTGAAGTCATGTCTGTTGGTTTTGATGAATTAAGGAGGGTCGTCGAATCATCTAATCCGCGGGAAGGGTTGAAATATTTCGTTGATCAATTTGGAAAAGAGGGAGCCCAAACCGATATGCGTTGGTTGGTCGCGGCACGGTCTCAGCTTCTCCCAGCCAATCGAAGAGTTAAACCAGCTAATGCTGATGGCCAACCGATATTGCGGCGTGCACAGATAATCTTTGCTGAACTGCAGGTTCGTCAGTTTTTGAAAGAACCCAAGTTATTGGCACGGTACTACCAGTCTGTCGTCTGGTTTGAAAATATGTTTGATGATCTGTTTTTTCCGATTCTTCTGGGGAATCTCTATCGCAACATGAAGGAAGACAGTTCGGATGATAACTACTGGTGGTATGCGCAAAATTTTCTATTGCTGGCTCATGCAACCGGACGGGATGATTTGTTGAAAGATGTTAAGCCGGAAAAATTGAAACCGCGGTTTCAGCAGTGGTTCAAGTGGTTCCGTTTCAATGGGATGTATTTAAGGCCTGCACCCAATTCGTGGTACTGGGAAATAGATAAAGGTGAGAAGACACGACAGGAAGGATATATTCCCTTTGTACTTCATCAGGAGCTACCACCATTGAAGGTGCGTCCCAAGTATCCTTTTCCTGACTGGAAAGGTCCCAAGCCAACAACGCCTGCGAACTACCGTTCGATGGAATAGAATTCAGAAACATGGGGAAAATGTCGACGAGAGGGCATCTGGTTATTTACTTTTGAGTTCGAAATTCGCTTCGTTTGCACCAGCTTGCTCAACTTTTGCTTTTAGACCACTGGTAGTTCGGCTGGAGTACTTTGCCGGGATCTTGGTGGCTGTTTTTTCCTTGGGCTTTTCTGCCAGAGCCATCGCGTTTTCTTCTTCTACCACTGGTGGGGTGATAGTGATTTCGTAGGCAGAACCGATGTCTGCTTTGGGAAACGTGATCGAATACTGACCGTTTTGATCCAGGTTCGCGTAGGCACTTTCCCCCGTTTTGGGAGACGTGAACTGAATGCTGGCCTGCTTGAGAGGGGCACCATCCAAGGTTACGGTGCCTTTGATTTCAACCGCAGGACGAGAGTCAGTATCCCCGCTACAGCCTGTCAGTAACACAATCGTCGAGAGCAGGCAGGCATTGAATTTCAACAGATTAAATTGCATTTGAAGATTCCGGTTAAAAAAATCGTGATGTGATCAAAGTCGAGTCTGATCGCATCACGTGAGGAAGTTATGTTCTCAAGCAGACAATACAGGTGATGGTTTTACCATTCACCAATGGTCTGACCATCGTCGCGGACGCAGAGCCGCTGGATTACTACCAAGTCTGTGTTATCGCTGAGAAAGCGGGTGGCGCCATCTCCCAGCAGGACATGCACGCCGCCGGTGTGATGCGAAGTCAGGGGGGTGTTCCAGTCCCATTTGGCGTTTGCTTCAGCGCCGGTCGAAGTCGGGTTTGGGTTGTGATAGACTGAAGTCACTCCGGTACCAAACCTGTGCAACATTGGTCCGGCGGCGATCCATTGTGTCACCGTACCTGAATTGCTGGTGCCGGCCCAGCCGGACGTATAGATGGATTGCATCAGTTTCGGTGTGCCTGTTGAACTGCGTGACTGCTCTCCCACAATGATGGTGTTGGATGATCCGTCGGTAATATCTCTCATCCCACGGCATTCATTAATCAACAGGCAGCCTGTGTTGGTGGCAAAGCTGTTGTACTGTGTTTCATAAAACACATTCGTGCGTCCTGCCGGATCGGGATAAGCGCCCATGATCCCGACATACTGATGCCCCTGCGATCCCTGTCCCTGTTCGCCATTCGCATATTCGAACTGGGGAGAAGCGCTGGAAGGGCACATGAAAATAGGAGTGATGATTTTGTCTTTGAAGAGCAGAGTGTCACCATTATAAGTTCCGCCGCCCCCTTCCCAGAAATCAACATCACTGCCTGGGCGGGTTTTGGCTTTTTCGTAGATGTTGGCCTGATCCATATAGGGCAACAGTGCAAAACGCCAGTTGTTAGGCTGATCATTAGGGTAGCGTGAACCGATCGGCAATTTCGTGTACACGTCGTGATAATTATGCAGAGCAAGACCGATCTGCTTCATGTTATTTTTGCATTGGCTGCGGCGGGCTGCTTCCCGAGCCTGTTGAACGGCAGGCAATAACAGGGCAATCAGAATTGCGATAATGGCAATCACGACCAGAAGTTCGATTAAGGTAAATCCTGATGTGCGCGTACTGCGCAGAGGATGGACTCTCATGAAATCACCTTTGATAGTATGTAGGGAAGGAATATACAGGGAGGATACATTGAGAATAGGCTGAACGAGCGATAACCAATTGTGTAACTAGTTTATCGTGCCCGTAGGAGGAAAATCAAGTAAGTAAATTTAACATAATAATAGTCTTGGCTGAAATAATACTGTAATTTGTGGTGATTTCATCATTTATTATATGGAAATGACGTTAATAGCAGAATGCCCGATCCGATAGCAGAACCTCAGGATTGCTGCCGCAGATCTTCAGAATCAACGTAGATCGACTTCAGGAAGTGGGGATTGCAGACTACGAAAAAGACCAGATCTTCTTCGCCGATATTCGTGATACTCTGGTCTGTGTCAGGAGGGATGCGAACGACATCACCGGGATGGACTTCGGTTGGCGGATAGTCGCCGACTTCAACGAGACCGGTGCCGGAGAGCATGATATAACGTTCGAATGTGCCTTTGAGTCGATGAAATCGGGTTTTCTTACCAGGCTCCACTCGGGCTCTGGCCAGCGAGACTTCCGGATCGACATCGGGGCTCGACATTTCGAGGATGAAGCAACCTTCTTCGAAAAAGTATTCGTCTTCCTCTTTGGGGCGAGTGATGTGCTCCATGTTGCGGCTGCCTTTCATCTCGTCAGTGGCTCTGGCGGGGGAGATCTCTTTCGATTCATTTCGAAAATGAATTATGACAGAGTGGTCCGAGATCGTCAAAGATACCAGGGTGTGACTGCAAGAAAAAACTGCGTGTCCCTATTTAAGTAAAAGGAACACGCAGTGGAATGATTGTTTTCACTTTCTGAGAGCGAACGAAATTAAGTCAATTCAGACAGAATTCCATCGCCACAGAAATTGGGATTTCCGAATGTTTTTACGTGATGACCCATGCCGTGGGCCAGTGACATCAGGAAGCGGTTGTGGGGAACCATTTTGAATTGGAGAGAGCGTCCCATTTTGAAATCGAGCCCCTTACCGACGAGCACCAGCGGGACGTCGTTTAATGTATGGGAGTTTCCTTTACCCAGTTCGTTGGTCCAGACAACGAGTGTGTTATCGAGCAGAGTTCCTTCACCATTGGGCTCGGGAGTTTTATCCAGTTTCTGAACCAGGTAAGCCAGTTGCTCACAGAACCATTTGTTGATTTTGGTCAGTTTTTCCTGGGCATCTTTGTCACTGTCCGGCTTGTGTGACAGGCCGTGATGACCATCTTCGATGCCGAGCCACTTCATCCGTGCCTGACCGACCGAATTTGTATATTGCAGTGTGGCAACGCGGGCCATGTCGTTGGCCAAGCTGTTGACCATCAGGTCGATCTGCATTTTACTGGTGACAGGCATGTGATCGTTGTCATTTTTGACGCCCACTTCCTGCACGGGAACTTCGATGGACAGTTTTTGTTCCTGTCCCGCTTTGAGTTCCTGTTCCATTTGTCGCACATATGTTTCATGCTCTTCCAGCAACTGCTTGTCTTCGCGGCTGAGTTTGGTTCTGACCTTTTTCAGGTCTTCCCGCACATTATCCAGAATGCTGGCCAGACTTTTTCGGTCTTTCATCTGGCCGTAAATCTTTTCGAACATCTGATAGGGATCGTCAATCGGGGCAATCGGTTTGTTGGAACCGGCATAGACCATGCGGGTCCAGGGGTCTGCCCGGTGAGGCACGTTCACGCCAAACTCCAGTGAGCCAAAGCGGGTGTGAGTTTCCGGTTGACTTTGCAGAAAACGCTTGATTTCCTGGTCGACCGATTGACCGCTGGCCCAACCGGCGGGAGTATGCGAACCGCCTTGAATATTGCCGGGCAGCAATTCAATTCCGGTCAGCAGGCAGCTCATGCCACGCATGTGGCTATCGCCGTCACCACGAACGCGGTCTGCAACCCCTTTGATCACGAGCATCTGATCCTGATAGGCTTTCAGAGGCTGCATGATTTCTTTCAGTTCGAACTTGTCACCGACTTCGTCCGGCCAATACGTTTTAGGAACGATACCGTTAGGGCTGAACATGACGATCAGTCGCTGTTTACGAATGGCTCGATCTGCGGCAAAGCCGAGGCTGGGCAAATGCATGACCAGCGGCAGAACAGCCGTTGAGAGACCGAGTTCTTTTAAAAATGCGCGGCGGGATTGATATCTCATGGAATATCTCTTTCTCAGGAATGAGGTTGATGTAAGGCAGCAACCTTCATGATTTCGATCAGTAGCTGTTGAATATTATAGTCAGATTTTTCAAATTTTGTGGTCAGTTCTTCCCGAATATTTTTGCCATAAGCATTAATTGGCTGTTTGACAGCCTGGTGAAACAATTGGTCGACAAATGCTGCGTGGGCGTGATGGTCGGTGGCGATATGGGTGGCCAGATCCCGGGCTCCGTTGAACTTGACAGTTTCTCCCGAAACAGAAGTTAATTCAGCCGAGGCATTGATGGCTTTCTTGACTTCCTGTTCTCTATATCGGCCGATCGCGTCAAAGTGCTCCAAGCTAAAACCGAGGGGATTAATGATGCTGTGGCACGACATACAGGCGGATGGTTTGGTAATCAACGCGACTTTTTCGCGGGTGGTCATGCCTGGTTTGAAGTCGCCGTCTTTGAATTCTGTTGCCTGTGGGGGCGGTTTCAATGTTCGGCCCAGTAAACGCCGCGTGACAAACACACCGCGGTGAATGGGAGAACTCAAATTGTGATACGCGAAGTTGGCCATCATATACGGGTGCGTGATCACGCCGGCCCGCTTATCTTTATCGAGTGAGACCTTCTGGAATTCCGGACCCTCAGAAATTTTAACGTCGTAGACTTTGGCCAGTCGCGGGTTGAGGTAAACGTAGTCGGCGAGCAGCAACTGCCGATAGTCGGATGATTTATTCCAGACAACATCGTCAATAAACAGGTCGAGCGAGGTCCGCAAGTCAGAGACAACCAACTCATCGAATTCGGGGAAGAGCGCTTTGTCTTTAGCGAGTTCTTCTTTTTCGTCGAGTTGCAGCCAGTGATGGAAGAAGTAACGCAGCTTGGACTGGGCACGCGGGTCGCGCAGCATGCGGTCAGCCTGTTGCGCGATCTGGGCAGGGGTTTTCAGTTTGCCTGCTTTGGCTGTGTCAAACAATTGACGGTCGGGCATGGAATCCCACAAACCGTAAGAGAGCCGAGACGCGATGGCATAATCGTCTAACGCCGGATATTCTCGATCGGTATATAGAAAACGAGGTGATTTCAAAACGAGCAGAACGACACGTTTGACAGCGAGTTCAACGGCGGCTTCCTGTTTGAAATGCTGATCGACAAAGAAGGCCTTTTGCTCGTCGGTGAGGGGACGTCGAAAGGCGAGTTCGGCGAAACGATGACAGAATTTCTGAATTTTCTCTTTGCGATCTTTCGCGTCCGGTTTGGTGCCGGCCAGGCGATCCAGATGTTTGATTACGTCAGTCATGATCTCGATGGCAGCCGACGTGGTTGCTTCATCCCATGATTTGGAAACAGCAGTGCCGCGTTCATAGCCGGAAACACTGTCATCAGGCGGGAAGACAGTGGACGTAATAAAGGTTCCGGGTACCTGTTGCGGTGTGAGATTGCGTTGAGGAATGACTTCCTGCGCTTTATGGGGAGGCTTCCATTCGAGGACAACCGACGAAGACTTTTCTTTGTACTTGAACACGTGCAGCCGGATGGTGTAAGGCTTACCTCCCAGCAAACGAATGGTCGCCTTATGCTCTTTGGCGCGTCCCTGTGAACTGACCCATTCATCAATAATCGGGTCTTTCTGGTTCACCCACAGGCGGGCACCGTTTTCTGTTTTGAGAATGAATTCGTAATCGCCGGTTTCTTCTGCTAGGACTGAGCCTTCCCACTTCATGGAAAACTCTTCCGCGTTGGTGATTTTCTCGTCCGGTTTTTTGTTACCGAACTGGAAGTTGACTACGGGATCAATTCGTTTTACGACGCGCTTATCGCGTCGCATGCTGCGGCTGTCATAATATTCTGCATTGAGTCCGCGTTCCTTGCTGGTGACTTTGGCGTTTCCCAGAAAATGCGACAGCAAGTCAGATGTTGTGAACAGATACTGTCGTACGGTTAAATGTGAGAGTTGAACGCGTGCACTTTTATCAGCAGCGGCAACATGTTTGGCATAAAACCGATCGAAGACATATTGGGCAGCCCGTTTGGCATCGTCGCCCTGACAGAGTTCGGGATCTTCTTCGGGCATCGTTTCGTCGATGAGTGTGGTGAGTTCGACCAGCGTTTTCATGCCGTGAAACGGGTTGGCTTTGTCCGTCACACCTTGCCCGTTGGTAGCGTGACATTCAACGCACATTTTACGGTAGATCTGTTCGCCGGTGAGTGGTTTCGGAGCGGCAGCATACACAGTCTGAGAAAAAATGAGACAACAGATTCCCGATAGCAGACTAAGTGCGGTCATATGGAATCGAAATAGACGATGTTGCTGGCTGGCAATCATACTTGGCATCACACTTTAGGGCAGGAAAAACAGGTGGGAACTCTTTTGCGTACTGGCCTGAGCAGAGGCGAGGACGAATATGCTGCGTCAGTCACAGGATAGTGGTTTCTGTG
Source organism: Gimesia fumaroli (assembly GCF_007754425.1). Lineage (NCBI taxonomy): Bacteria > Pseudomonadati > Planctomycetota > Planctomycetia > Planctomycetales > Planctomycetaceae > Gimesia > Gimesia fumaroli. The sequence continues at coordinate 4,216,938 of NZ_CP037452.1, read as the reverse complement.
ACTGATCAACATATTGGTATTATTTTATTCTGTCTTGAGACCAGAGTCAAGTTGTGGAGAATGACACAACTCGTTGTATTTAATGAGGTTAGTTAAGGAATCTGTCTGTTTTCACTTCAGCAGGGGGGCCGTTTGTGCTTTGGAAGTGACTCCGGGGGGTAATTCCATGATCTGAATACTGCGAAACTGAATTTCGGCCCCTTCTGATTCAAGGCAGAGATAGCCTTTTTTGATGGATGCGTTTCGGACGCCGTTGACGAATTTACCGTTTACGGAAAGTTTGACGACACCATCGACACAAACGACATCGTAGACATTCCATTGCCCTTTTCCTTTACAGCGATTTTCGATTGATTTGCTGCGTGTACCCCGCGGGTTGTCGGGGATCGTGGTCAAGCCGTTGGCACCGAAAAGTTCGCCGTGCACATACGCGATTGGGGGCAAGGTGCCATCTTTTTTCTTGTGCTGATTCACCCAGTCGAGTTCCAGCATTTGGATTTCCATTCCCTTGGGTAAGCGTCTTCCTTCGGGAACAGTCCCTTCGCTCCAGGCAAAGACACCGGAATTGCCGCCTGCTTCCATGTGCCGCCATTCAACGTGCAACAGAAAGTTTTCGTACTGCTTATCGGTTCGCATGACGCCGATGGGGTGTCCCGTACAGATCAGCATGCCATCTTTGACGTACCAGGTATCTTTATCCGTATTCACATTCACCCAGCCGGTCAGGTCTTTGCCGTTAAACAATGGCTTATAGTGTGGCAGACCGTCTGCCTGCGCACCAGACAAGATGCAGAATAGAAAAAGGATAAAACTATACAGGGCGGCGATCATATTTTTCATGGTGGGAAGCTCTCCTGTCAGGATGCGATACATCAGGCTGTTGACGCGACTATAATAGGATCTTCTTTGACCTAACGATCATACATGTCGCACAAGAGTGAAACAAGGAGTGCTTCAGGATAAACGAGTGTACTCAGATTCAAAATGGTTTAGACAGAGAGGTTTCTGCTTCAAGCAGATATTGAGCCTGCCTCTCTTGAGAAAAATAAACCACTGGGCCTGAATTCGAACAATTTGTCAGCTATGAGCAGGGTATGCCCGGCTAAGTCAGCACTTCTCGAAATGAAAGCGTACTCTGGCGCAGGATGAAGCCATTTTGAGGCAGCCTGACGAAACGTGGATGAGATTTAGGTCTAGGTAGATTTCAATGATTGGTTTTGTTGTTATGTACATAGAGAACCCTTGTTTTTATGTGGACAAGATGTTATTGTGTACTTAAATGTGTCTGTGGTTAATTGTTCCTTATCTATGGAATGGAGAATTACTATGAAAAAATGTATGTTATTCGTGTTGTCTATCGTGGCCTTGGGCTATGTCAGTCATTCCATAGCGGGGCCCTGTTACACCGTAGGGAATGTAGGTCCTGCCACGACATGTAACTGGTCTGCGATTGGAAATCAAGGTCCTTGTCCAACTGGATTACAGCTTCCTGATACCATTCAAACATGCGGTTACTACACTTATGCAGTAGTGGTTCCGCTCGGAACATATGGGAATCAGGCTTCAGGTCAAATGTCACAAGGCAACGGGTCTTGGGTATGCAGAAAAGAAGTTCATTGCACAAAGAAAATTGGTACACTTAGTCCAATTTGGCCACCAGTAGCTCAGGTTTATTGTGCAGCTGGTGCGGCATCAACTTGTGGTACGACGACCGCATTTGGCCCAACGGGCGCAGCATGTCCTGCTGGTGGTTAACAGGATCGGAATTCAGTTAGCGGGCGGACAATCGGGTATCATGAGTTTTATCCAAAACTGGGCCGCCCGCTACTCGATTTATTCAGACGCCAGAAATTCTATTTAGGTGTCTGCCGACGTGAAGGGCTTTTATTAGTCCCTGTAAGTGGTCTTGGCGACTGAATGTCATATCTCCCCTTTTCGACCTTCTTGTCTCATCCAGATTCCTGGGTATGCAGGTGACGTATCATGACTTGGTATAGATTTTCCCTATTTCTATGGGCCGCGATTTGCTTTAACACTTCCAGTTCTGAAGGAAGTGATCTTTCCCAATTTTCGGCAATCCTGTCACAGGCTGATGTAATGTCTAAGAACTTTCAGGGAGAGTTCATTTGCCATAGTGGAGAGAGCGAAGATGATCGTCCTCTTGACTTTGATCTCAAGGGGTTGAAGCTTCAGTCTCAGGGGCGAATCTGGGTAGAGTCCGGTAATGTTGTTGTTGAATTCCTGGGAGGCAGTGAGATGACTGCTGTAGGAAAGGGGAGTCAGTATAATGACATCGAAGAGGTCTTGGCTCTGTCTGATGGCACAGCTTATCGGTTTACCGCAGTTGGTTCGACATTAACACCGTATGCAAATCTCCGAATTCAAGACCCTGGTAAATCCAATCTGATTTCGTCATCGATTAACGAGAATATTCTTGTTTATTTGAAGGCCATTACAGAGATTGGCGGCTTCCCGATCTCATCCGTATTGTCTGTTCCCAATTCTGTCGTTCGTGTTGATCCATCGAAAGGGTTCTATTCAGTTAGTGCTAAATATGATGATGCGACAAATCCGGCATCAATAAGTTATGAGCTTACAGTCGTTGGGAGTGAAGTGAAATGCAAGAGCAAATTGACGACAGGCATTCCCGCGCGTAGCCTTTCAATCGAATCATTGGTTGAAGCTGATTTAACTGACGGAGTCATTATTCCACGGCAGGTAGCGCGGAGACTATCCGGCCCGGGTTATGGTGTTGCCAGACGAGAGATTATGAAGTTTACACCCAAAGAGTTGGAGGGGCTCAAGTTCCCGATTACCTCTCAGTTTTTTAGACGGTATGAGAGGAACTTTGCAGTTTTGCAGGGGGAAAGTCAAGAGTCCTCAGAGTATGTTACAGCCACACCTGATAAATATATGAATCCCCTCCATGATCGTCTGAATCCAACATCAAAGTTGTCTGTGAAGTCGTCTGGTTCTTCGATCTGGATGATTTTGCTGATAGCCAATGCGATTCTCGTTGTTGCTCTATTTACCTGGTGGTATCGCGTTCGTTAAAGGGAGAAATGATGGGTAGATTTCTGGTTGGATTTCTGTCAGTGACAATTGGAGTTCTGGTGATTGCTTCTCTTTGGCGAGCCAATCGCTCTTCGTCGGCAGCTGTCTATGTCTCTCCTTCAGTCGAGCTTCTTGGTTCAGTTAACCCGGAAGAAAAAAGTGAGGTGTCCGTCACGTTTCGGCTCCACAACGCTACAGCAAAACCGTTAATGATTACCAACACGCTGACTTCGTGCGTGTGCACCAAGCTGGATGTCAGTAGCTTTATGGTACCAGCAGGCGAATATTCTGATATCACGATGTTGATCGAAACAAAAAAATTACGAGGGCATCACAAGATATCAGCCCAAGTCTGGACTGACAACCTGGAGTTTCCTTATTTTGATCTGGCAGCAACGGGTGACTTCGCAGCAGGCGACTCAATCAGTCCATTTTACGTGACATTGCCACCGGTAACTCCGGGGGAAAAAGTTTATTCTGAATTTGATATTCCGGGCCTTCAGATCGAGAGCGTTTCAGTTGATTCGATTTTTGATTCACTGAACGTGACTTTCGAGAATACCACGAATGATGAGAACGTAGCAACAAAGCTGATTTTTGACGGGATTGCACCGAAACAGATAGAATCCCACACGGCGAAGTTCAATGTCAGTTTTAAAGGCATTGATTCTTCTACAGGTGTGAATGTGTTTTTGACTGTCTTGAATCGTCTCAAGGCTTCGCCATCAGGGGTCAATTTTGGGTTGGTTAACAGGAGCTCTGAAGTCGAACAATCGGTTCAGATTGTTGATCGTCTTTCTTCGGAATTCAAGTCCGTTAAGCTTGAGTCTGCGCCTGATTTTATCTCACTTGCCGATGTCGGTCTGGTTGATTCAGTCGCGAAAGTGAAATTGAAATTCAAGGCATCTTCCCCTGATGAATTTTTCAAAGATCAGTTGCAGTTGTCTGTTACCTTAGATGATGGGACTGTCGAATCGATTCATTTGCCGGTGCAAGCGAGAATTATCTCTCAATAGATATGGATGAGAGTAATCGATATTTGGAGTGAAATAGCCGGTTTATCGAACCGGCTTTGCTAACTATTTCCCAAGCAAGGAACACACCTCATCGCAGTGCGATTTTCGGGATTACATTCAATCTAGCACATCCTTTGACATGCCAAGTATCTTGTTCTGTTTTCACATTTAATCAGCCTGTCAAGTTTTAGTTATCCAGCAATAGTTTGCAGAGTGGCAGATCTTCAGCTTGTGTTTTTGGGGTTAAAGAGTGGACCGGGCCAAAGTGCAGGTGGTTCTATTTTTCAGGGACTGGTTAGACTAGGGATTCGTAACTTCCCGATACGACAGACTAAGTTCTTTGCGCCACAATGAGCATACCAGGCACTAAACAAGTAGCTTACCGACCGGAGTGTTTTTTGTCAGGATTCAAACCAGCTCAGTCAGTCGTGTGCCTGCATCCAGCAGATATTGAGGCCGTCCTCGCGGGTCGGTGAGCGTGATTGCATGCGGATCAATGCCGAGATTATGGTAGAGCGTGGCAAAGATGTCTTTGTAGTGCACAGGACGCTGAATCACAGCGCTGGCAGTGCGGTCGGTCTTGCCGATAACCTGACCGGTCTGCATTCCGCCGCCAGCAAGAATTGCGGGTCCGACACGCGGCCAATGGTCGCGGCCTCCATTTTTCGAGTTGATGCGTGGCGTACGGCCGAATTCTCCCCAGGCAACAATGGTGACATCATCGAGCATGCCGCGTTCTTTGAGGTCGGAGACTAAGGTCGTGAGACCATGATCCACTAGCGGCAATAGCTGTCGCATCCGATTGAAATTGCTGGAGTGGGTATCGAAATCACTGATTGAGATACTCACACAACGTACACCTGCTTCGACAAGGCGGCGAGCGAGCAGAAATTTCTTTACCGCATCAGGGCCTTCGCTGGTGTAAAAGCGAGATGAGCTATTTTGTGGTGCCGGAGTATAGCGCGCTAAAGTTGCCGGATCTTCCAATGTTAAATCCATGGCATCTGCCAGTCGGCCCGATGTCAGAATGCTGACGGCCTGCTGAGAAAAACGATCCATCGCGTCCATCATGCCGCTGGCATCAACTTTGCGACGAATGGTATCCAGTTCGGAAAGTAAGGTCGTGCGGTTTTCCAGCCGCTCCATGCTCAACGATGGATTAAGCTTCAGGCTGACTTGGTGATCGGCGCCTAATCGCTTGAGTTCACCTTGCATACCTTTTTCGAGCTTACGCTGAAACAAGTCGGAGATATCGGGGCGGAAAGGTTGGTACGCGGGACCCAGAAACCCCGGACGTGCGCTGTTCCGAACTAATCCCCGTCCCTGCATGATGTCGACGAACGGAGGCGAGAGATCCTGCGGAGATCCTTTGAGTCGAGAGATAACCGAACCCATGGCGGGGCGACCGCCCACAGCGAGCATGTCTTTTTTCTTAAAGCCTGATTGTGTCTGAAACGCATCGTGAGCACCAGCTGAACCAACCAGTGATCGCACAAAGGCAAATTGATCGGCTTGTGCGGCAAGGCGAGGCATTAACTCGCATATTTTTACGCCGGAGACACTGGTAGAAATAGGTTGGAACTCGCCACGAATTTCAACCGGAGCTTCCGGTTTCAAATCGATCATATCCATATGCGGCGGACCACCATCCAGATGCACATTAATGATGGCTTTGTTGGAAGATCGGAGCCCCGACTGTTCTTCTGCGCGCAATAAGTCGGCTAGAGTCAGCCCGGAGAGTCCGAGTGCACCGATTCGGAGAAACTCTCTCCGTGATCTAGTCCGACTCTGCTGATTCTGTGCGCTTAAGAATGAAAGCATCTTATTCCTTTCCGGTTCTGCAATTTCCATCTGTATTTGCATCGTCGGTTGAGTTCAGTGGATGCAGAGATACACATCAATGTATGTTTATAACAAGAGAAGGGGCTAGAACTCAAGAGGAATACGTTTTAGAACTGATCTCGGACTTTGACGCCTCTGTCAACAGTTGAACTTAAAAACAGGATAAATGCGTCTTGTTTTGTGGTGCGATAACGAATAAACTGATAGATCCAGCGGAGCCAGACTCAATTGCTGGCGAAATCAAATTTGTGAATTAGATCCCAAAGGACTTCTGACAGAATACAGGAGCAATCGAATGTCTTTCCCAGTGCCAGTCAAAGTTTGTTCGGCAATTGCCGGGGTGAGTATCTTGAGTATTGCGGTTGCTGTGTTTGCCGGCCCTCCTGAGGTGGAGAAGAGTCAATCGCGTCCGAAAGTGAAAAAGCCGGCTCCTGTAACGAAAAAAGAAGAGAAACGAACGAAGGTGAAGCGTCTGGTGACGGTTGCAGAAGCACGCCAGCGAGCGAAGCTGACGCATAATATTTACGCGACGACTCTGGATGCGATGCACCATCATTACTTTTTTCATGACAGAGCGAATGTGCCTGCACGTGTTATGGAAGACATGTTTGCTGACATTGCGCAGCAGGAAAATATCAAGGCGAAATGGATCGCTGTGAATGCCAAGGCGATGAGCATCGATCACGAACCGGAAGGGGAGTTTGAGAAGCAGGCAGCGAAAGAGATCTCTGCAGGCAAGCACGAATATGAGCGTGTGGAAAAAGGCGTATATCGGCGGGCTGTTGCAATCTCATTAATGAACAACGGATGCCTGGGGTGTCATCTTGGATTCAGCGCCAATAAAAATAAACGTGATCGATTTGCCGGTCTGGTGATCTCGATTCCTGTCAAACAGGATTGACGGTGGCGCGTAATGTGAAACGATTTGTGTGAGTAATCCAGAAGGGACTCGACGTTGTTTCATAAATCGCCCAATGAGGCATTGACCGTTTTATGGAAGCTTTCGTGGCTTCATTGCGTAGAAAACAGGCGTCACTCTCGTGTTGACCTCGTTTTTTTCGTGAATCAAGTGGCATGCGATTCAGGCAGAGATTTGTTCATGGTGTGCTTTCGCAGCCATAACGAGATTTTGATGCCCTGTTTACTCAGCAAGTGAACTTGCCCTCAATTGTATATCGCAGAAGACCTCAAAACGTTAACAACTAATTTCAAAAAAAAGCAAAATTGTTTGAGACTCAATTTTTTATTTGATTGATTCAAACTTCTTCACGATCTTCATCAATTCTTAATAGATTCTACTACAATATAAAATATTGCTATTACTTGTTTGTCAGTTCAGAGTTAACCCTCGTTATTTCGATGATCTGAAAATTTAGATAATAAAATTAACTGCTAAAAGAGAAGACGCATGTGCCCGATGGATGCGACACAGACAACAACACTTCAAACTGATTCTGCACAAAGTCGTGCCGAACTGGCGCGGAACTGGGTGAAGGTTCAACCTTCGCTGATGGCATTCGTTGTAGCATCAACGCCTCAGTTCAGTGACGCGGAAGATCTGCTACAAGAGGTGGCCGCAGAAGTAGCATTGCGATATGACGAATATGATAATTCGCGTCCCTTTCTTCCCTGGGCTTTGTGGATAGCGAAAATCAAAATTGCAGATTTCTATCGAGGCAAACGGCGTGACCGTGTCCTGTTTATGGGAGAGGCGATGGATGCTCTGGCAGATGCCTGTTCCCGGGTGCAGCAGCTGATGACCGAAGAGCGGGATTTACTGGAGTATTGTCTGGGGCAATTGACAGAGCGTTCCCGACGTTTACTGGGTTTGCGATATTCAGATGATATGAAACCCAAGCAAATTGCAACGGAGCTGGGAACTTCGACAGGATCAGTTCGAGTGACCCTGTCTCGAATTCGTACAACCCTGATGGATTGTGTTCAAAAACGGGCCTCTGGTGAAGCGAATGTCGGAAATTAAAGAAAGCACCGCGCTCGAAAATATCGATGCTTACCTGGATGGCGAAACGCTTTCTCCGGAAGAAGCACAGAGGCTGGAAGAGTGGATTAAGACCGACGGCCAGAATGCCGATCAGGCGTTTCGCCGCGTTTTTCTACATTCGTACTTGAGGCAGCGTTTTCAGGTGCGTTCGATTGGTGATGCCCAGGCCCGTGAACTGGAATCGCGACAAAAAGAACCGTTGGTTCTTCCTTCCGATACGGAAATAGAAGTACAACCTCAAACGAGAACGGCTCGCAAACGGCCTTTGAAAGAGAAACGGAGTCCCTTGCTCACATGGCGCTGGTTTCTCCTGGTGGGGATCGGTATTGTTTCGACAATCAATCTGACTGTCATGTTCATCAAGGATTTTCAAATTCCCTATGATGAAGATAAGGCATTCGAAGCAATCACGTTTGAGTCTGATTATGCCCGGAAATCTTTTTTGATGGCACGAAAGGCGGCTCAACCATTTTTATATGAAGGCTTCGATTATTCTCCCGAAATGTTGGTTGAGAAAGAATCGGATGGGGTGAATGATCTGGATGGAGGAATCGGCTGGTCCGGTCCCTGGCGCGATCAAAGTAAAGTGTTATCCTCAATTATTCAGGACCCCAAAAAACAGAATCAGGGGAAGAATGATATGAGGCTGTTCGGGCCGCTTGGTTTCTCAGACCAGCATGGGAATATGCTGTTGACCAAAGGGGGGCAATACCGTTCGGGAGATACAGCAGAATCTGTCTCGGTGCGGCACATCGATCTTTTGCAGGTTCCTTATGCATTGTCCGACGATAAAGGATTCGGCGCGGATGGCGAAATTCTCTGGCTCAGCTTCATGGCACAGTCCTGTGACAACGCCGGAGACGGGCGTTATGCCTATCTTGATTTCGGAAATAATGAGTCGAGTCTGAGAATCGGTAAACTGGCTTCAGCCGTTCGGGGTAACTGGGCTGCTGCAGGGCAGGTAAATGGCACGGAAATCAATACGGCTTCCAGTGATGTTCTATCGGGGCAGGCGGTGCTGTTTGTGGTACGGATTTTATTCCGCCCTGGGGCCGAAGAAGTCGACCTTTGGCTAAACCCGCCGTTAAACCGGATTCCCGATCTGGATGAAGTCGACCTGCGGTTAATGGCGCCGGACTTGAGAATCGAACGGGTCAAAATTGTCAGTCGCTATTCGACAGACTTTGACGAACTGCGTGTCGGCGTCTCGTTCGTTGATGTGATCCCCGCCAGCGAGCTTGACTGAGCAAATTGCCATCGTGTTTCGTTTCTTGCTCTTGAAGCAATTGTGTTGACAGGTGTGCGTCGATCGTATCCAATGAATGATACGCATTCTGTGATTCCTTACAGCCACTGATGAGTTGTTGGTCAGAAACTAGAACCATAGAATGGGATAGACGTCTCTCAAGAGAGCTCCCGCCGTTTCCCTGCTTCCGTTGATTAGGAAAACAGATGAAAAAATCCTGCCTGCCGCTTTTTGCCTTCCTGTTTTTGGGGCTTATTTCGTTTTCAAACACTGCTCAAGCAGCCGCTCCTCAATATAATGTGCTGTTCATCATTTCGGACGATCTGACTTCGACGGCCCTTTCCTGCTATGGGAACAAGGTCTGCCAAACGCCTAATATCGATTCGATCGCCGCTAAGGGCACGCGCTTTACGCACGCTTATTGCCAGGCCACGTATTGTGGTCCTTCCCGGGCTTCGTTCATGTCGGGCTATTATCCACATGCCTCGAAGGCTTTTGGTTATGTCAGTCCGAGATCCTATATTGGTGACCGGGCAACCTGGTCACAGCATTTTAAAAATAACGGCTACTACACGGCGCGCGTCAGCAAGATTTATCACATGGGAGTGCCGGGTGACATTGAAAAAGGAAGTAATGGCACTGACGATCCTGCCTCGTGGGCGGAGCGATTTAACAGCCAGGGGCCCGAATGGAAAGCGCCCGGCGACGGGGAGACGCTGGAAAACAATCCCGATGGCAAAAAGCCTGCGGTGGGTGGCAATACGTTTGTCGTTGTCGAAGCGGACGGTGATGACCTGGTGCACTCCGACGGCAAGACTGCAAAGAAAGCAGTAGAGTTGATTGAGACCCACAAAGACGAACCGTTTTTTCTGGGAGTCGGCTTTGTGAGACCCCATGTTCCTTTTGTGGCACCACGGTCTTATTACCCACCCTATAAGCCTTACAGTAAGCACGTTCTTCCTGAAAAATATCCGGGCGACTGGGACGACATTCCGAAATTTGGCATCAATTATAAAACCAGCGTGAACATGAAAATGGATTTGCGGCGGCAGAAGAAAGCCGTTGGCGGTTACCTGGCGTCTGTTGCTTATATGGATGCACAGGTTGGCAAGGTACTTGATGCACTCAAGAGGGCGGGGATTGAAGATAAGACGATTGTGATTTTCACCAGCGATCATGGCTATCACCTGGGGGAACATGACTTCTGGGCTAAGGTCAGTTTGCATGAAGAGTCGGCGAAGGTGCCGTTGATTATCAGTGTGCCCGGCAAGAAACCTGCGGTTTGTGATTCACTCGCCGAACTGCTCGATTTGTACCCCACACTAAGCAGCCTGTGTGGTTTGAAGGTTCCCGAAAATATTCAAGGCAAAAATCTCGCCCCCCTTTTGGATAATCCGAGCCTGCGCGTGCGTGATGCTGCCTTTAGTGTGGACCCGCGGGGGAAGGGAAATCGTGGATTTCTGTTGCGTGATGATCGCTGGGCCTATATTCAATACAAAGAAGACGCTTCCGCCGGTGCTGAGCTGTACGATATGGAAAAGGACCCACAGCAGTTTACGAATCTGGTTGGGAAACCCGAATATGCGTTGACCGTCGCTGTGTTTCAGGAACGGCTGGCAGCGAAGTTGAAAGACATTCGTACGAATGATCTGGGGCATTCTTATACGCAGAAGTAACCGATGCCGGTCGACGTTTGAATTTAATCGACGCGAATGCTCTGGCTTTGTCCTGTTTCGGCTGCTTTATAGGCGGCGTAGATCGTGCGTAATACCTGCAGACTATCGTGGCTGTCGAGTGTGGGCGGTTCTTTATCCAGCACAGATCTGACGGCGGCATGGACACACGGTGAATAGCCGCGTGGTTGAATCGGCTCCTCAAATTTATGTACGGTTCCCGGTTTGTCAGCATAGAGTGACCATTGCAGATATTTACCGGTGGAGTAATCCATTTCCAGCCAGCCTTTGGACCCCCAGATTTTAATCAGTGACTGTTTGCCCCGATTGATGTAATAACCTGAAGTCATTGTGCCCAGAAAGCCTTTGTCAAATTTCAGACTGAGGGCCGCTGAATCTTCCACGTCGATTGGTTGCCCGCCGATATTGGTGATAAAGCCGCTGACATCGGTGATTTTGGAATCGGTGATATACATTCCCAGGTCGAGCCAGTGAATGCCGAGCCAGATCAGGTGACCGCCACCAGCACGTTTTTTTTGTGCGAACCAGCCGGCCTGATAGCTTTTACTCGTTAAGCGAGTCTGATCGGCGATGAAATTGAGTTCGATGCCGTAAATTTTTCCGAATGTTCCTTTGCGGATCATCCGGCGGGCGGCTTTGACTTCAGGATTGTTGCGGTTTGCGAGTGCCAGCATTAAATTGAGATGTTTCGAGTCTGCTTTCTGAACCAACGCTTCAAAGGCATCTATATTCGTGCAGGCGGGTTTTTCGGCAAAGACGGGGCAGCCATGTTCCAGCGCGAGATCAATGGCTGCGGGAGCCTTGCCGGCTTCGAGGGTGATCAACGCCATGTCCGGTTTTTCTTTTTTGAACAGTTCCTGAGGGCTGTTATACACGCGCGTGAGTTTATCGCCCAGTTTCTGGCGGGCTGACGCGACGTGCTTTTGACCTTCATCACTGAGAATCACTTCGCTGATCTCTTCACAGGAAGCAAGAGCTGGAAAATACGCGCCAAGATGCGCAGACGTTTCACTTATAATGAGCGCTACTTTTGCTTTGTCTGCCATGAATCTGCTTTCTCGCTATTGGAAGCTCGTTGTTGAAGAATTTTGTATGATTAAACCTGCGGCAGTTCGAAGCCGTCCCGATAGTCACGCGTCAGATACTGGTTGGCGTCTTTATCTTCCGGGAACGTTTCGGTTTGGGGATCAAATACCAGACGTCGACCGGTGCGATACGAAATGTTTCCGAGGTGGCTGAGCAGGGCCGAGTAGTGTCCCTCTTCAATTTCTGCCAGCAGGTTTTGTGAATTTCTGGTTTTCACGCAATCAATAAAGTTTTGATAATGTGTAGGTGTGTCCTGCCACTTCTGTTCGAAAGCGGGGCCCCGTTCGTGTTTGAAGAAGATGCGATAGCCCGATCGATCGACCATCATGAAGCCTTTATCGCCGTAAAAGATGTTGTCGTTATCGTAGCGATGTGCCTGCATACGATACGGGGTGAAATCGCGTTGTTCGTAGACGTAGAGCAGGTCATCGTATTCCCAGGTCACGACCATGGTGTCAGGCGTTTCCTGGGCATCTCCTTTCGAGCCGAGTTTGGCGGCACTGCAGGAGACCGCATTCGGTGCTTTCAGATTCATGCCCCAGCGTCCGATATCAATTTGATGCACGCCGTCATTGCCGATGTCGCCGGTTCCAAAATCCCAGTTCCAGTGCCAGGATGTATGAAAACAGTTGCGGTTGAACGGTCGTTTTTGAGCAGGCCCCAGCCAGAGATCATAGTTGACTCCTTGGGGAACGGGTTCGTTCGGGCGGGGGGGATAAAGGGCACGGCGTTGATTGTTGATGGCTTTAACCATTTTCACTTTGCCGATCACGCCGTCCTGAATCTGTTTCCAGGCTTTTTCGTAGACGGGGGTCGATCGCAGGTTGGTACCATGCTGGACCACACGTTTATATTTACGGGCGGCATTTACCAACTGCCGTCCTTCATGGATATTGTGAGAGCAGGGCTTTTCGACATACACGTCTTTCCCGGCCTGACAGGCGAGGATCGCGGCTGGCGTGTGCCAATGATCGGGGGTAGCAATGACAATCGCATCGATTTCATTTCCGTCAAGGAGCGAGCGAAAATCTTCTACCAGCCTGGGGCGTTTGGCGCCCGATTTTTCGATCTGATCTGCCATCTGGCCACTGCGGCTTTGATCGGGATCGCAAACTGCGACCAGTTGACTGTCGGGCAGTTTTGAGAACCAGCTTCCCAACCCGCGCCCGCGACCACCACAGCCGACGAGTGCCACATTGACTTTTTCGTTAGCAGAAACTGCGGCCTGTCCCAGTGCCGATGCTCCCACCCAGATAAGAGATGCTCCCATAAACGTGCGACGGTTGACGTTGCTCATAACGGTTCTCCTCTAAGGGGATGCTGGAATGGATTGTTTACACGCGATATTGGTTCCATCGTACCAATTGGAAGAATGATACATCAAGCGTTATTGATGCTGCCTTGAGAATCTTTCCGCTTGAGAGCATATCAGCAAAACCAAGGGACGAGCTGTAGTGAGGTAGTATTAAAAATCGTTTTCGTCATCATAGAAATTAGGAGAGAGGTACACTTCGCTTCTCCACGGAGTTTCGGTAGAGCCGTGATGTGTATATTCTTTTCTGGGAGGCAGTAATTCCATCGCCTTGCGGAAACCATCAATAACGGACGGTTCCGAATCAAAGACGGCTTTCAACTGGTGCTCCATTTTTAAGTAGGGATCTTCACCGTCCTCTTCCTCCTCATCCAGGTCATTGTCATATGTGATGATGTCTGCCAGCTCTGAAATCAAACGCGTGGGGTCTGATTTTTCGTGAACAATGACTAAGCGATCGAGTGTTTCTTCCCATTCATCACCCGACATGTTTGTGTTTTTAAGGTAGCTTTTGCGAATCTGGTCTGTAATGAAAGAGTCGATCTGTTCCTTCCAGGGAAATTTTGCCACTTCAATTTCTTCTTGCGATGGTTTTGGTTGACCATTGATTTCAGCAACCCGGATGATTTCTGCGGTCGTGATGCCACCGCGTTCGATACGCCAGTCCATAGAGCGTGCCCAGGAATTTTCGAAGACCTCTTCAAATGATCGGTTCGTCTGGTCGACCATCGTTTTTCCGTTGATTTCTTCCTGCATCCGTTGGTAGAGCTCCTGAACCTGTTCTGGTTTGGAAAGGTCCAGGTGGGACAGGCGAATCATTGTTGAGAATTCCGGATGGTCCATGCCGTCGTCAGGAGCCGTGCTGACCGTGACATGTGTGCCATCAGAATATTCGCAAACCAGATCCAGATGAATCGCGCCGATCTGGTCTATTTCATAAAGGGCTGCAAAACCAGGCAGATTTCTGTTTTTGAATCCCTGAATCTTAATATGAACTGGGGCATAGGCTTCATAAAGTCCATCTGGTGCATAGCCTGCCTCATTCAGAGCGGCAGAGAGCATTGCTATTTTTTCGCTATCGGTCCATTCCGGTTCGTCCATTGGTTCGAGGTCGATACGTAATGGGGGAGCAAAGCCGCCTGCATTTTTGAATGCGTCCGCTAGTTCTTCCGCAAATCGGGACGTGAACTTACGGAATTTATATTTCAGCCAAAACCAGATAATCAGGATGAGAATCACAAAACCGAGAATCACACCCAGAGCGACATAGAGGATCGTTAACATCGGATTTCCAATCTAGCGAAGGAGAAGCAACATCGGGAAAACGAAGATAAGTTATAAATAATGAAATGCCATGAATTTCACTCTAAGGTATCAATCTGAACCTGTGGATCAAGCAATAAATTCGGGGGGAAGTTTTTTAAACGCGATGTAAAGAGGCAGAGGTTAATGCTTGAGATGTGCTTAAACTGAGTTAAAATCCTCTGTTATTCCTGCACGGGTGCTTATTTTCTCAGGGGGACAGTCTGACTGCGCTTGCGGTTGATATCAGAGCGTTTACAATAAATTGCGTTCTCTGAGATTGATTCACGTCAATGTCCCGTTTCCTCCAAGCTGTCCTTCCTTTAGAAAGCACACCCATGAATCGGTTTCTCGTTGTTTGTCTGACCTTGATATTCTGTCAGCCGGCCTTATTATCCGCGGGCGAAAAGCAGGTGGTATCTACAGCTTCGATTAAAGTGAAATCGACGGATTGGCCATGGTGGCGTGGGCCGCAACGGAATGGAATTGCAAACCCGAATCAGAATCCGCCGTTAAAATGGAGTGAGACCGAAAACATCATCTGGAAGACTCCGGTTCCTGGACGGGGCTATAGTTCGCCCACGGTGGTCGGTAATCGGATCTATCTGGCTTCAGCAGATACGGAAACGGAAACACAGTTTGTTCTCTGCTATGATCGCGCGACGGGAAAACAGGTCTGGAAAACGATCATTCACAAAGGGGGGTTCAGTAAGAAGGGGAATAAAAAGTCGACGCATGCTTCATCGACTGTTGCCTGTGACGGCAAACGATTATTTATCAATTTCATTAATGATGGAGCCGCGTATACGACGGCGTTGTCTTTGGATGGTAAACAATTGTGGCAAACGAAAATCACGGATTATATTATTCATCAAGGCTATGGTTCTTCACCGGCGATTTATGATTCACTGGTAATTGTGTCGGCTGATAATAAAGGGGGCGGTGCAGTGGCTGCCCTGAATCGGGCCGATGGTTCAGTTGTCTGGAAAATTGATCGTCCCAAAACACCCAATTATCCATCGCCGATCATTCTGAATGTCGCTGGCAAAGAACAGGTCCTGATGACGGGCTGTGATCTGGTAACGGGCATCGAACCGCTCACCGGGAAAAAACTGTGGGAGATTGAAGGCGCGACAACGGAATGTGTGACGTCCACGGTGACCAATGGAGAACTGATACTGACCAGTGGCGGTTATCCTAAAAATCATATGGCAGCCGTCAAAGCCGACGGTTCGGGAGAAGTGGTCTGGGAAAATAGTACCCGCATGTATGTGCCTTCAATGTTGATCAAAGGAGACCACATCTTTTCAGTCACCGATAACGGCGTGGCCATCTGCTGGGACGTGAAGACCGGCAAACAGGTCTGGAAGGGACGCCTGGGCGGCACGTTCAGCTCGTCACCCGTTCTGGTAGGAGACCGGATTTATGTGACCAACGAAGGGGGCGAGACTTACATTTTCAAGGCGAATCCCAACAAATTCGAACTGCTGGCAGAAAATAAACTGGGAACGGAAGTCTTCGCCACACCGACGTTTTGTGACAGCCGGATCTTCATGCGGGTTTCAGAAGAAATCGATAGTAAACGTCAGGAAATGTTGTACTGCATCGGAAAGTAAGTTCGTTCCTTAATCTGACTCAGGCTGGTAGAACCAGGCCAGCGGAATGGAGCGGAAGCGGGATGAGATTTTATGGTCGGCATCGCCGACGTAATAGCTCATGATGGCTCTCCCTTGATGGAACGTCAGACTGATGTAGGAATACGTGTGTTCTGGATCGGTTTCCAGGTTCTTTTTGTGCTTCCAGGTCTCACCTTCATCATCGCTGATGGCAACGGTGAGCGGCGTACGTTTGCCGCTGTGGCCTGCGCCCGGTTCAAAGTTGTCGTTCCAGATCAACATCAAATCCCCAGTCGAAGGAATGCGGCGGAGAGTGGCAGGGGCTTCAGGCGCTCGCACGCCCCAGAAACCCGGTTTGCCCCAGTGATCTCCGCCGTCACTGGAAATACTGGAACCAATGTGACCGGACTGAGTGCGGAAGAGCATCAGCACCTTGCCGTCCTTTAATTCAAAGACTTCCGGTTCCATCGCGCCCCGTTTTGCGTAATCGACGCTTCCTTTGGATTGACGCCAGGTTTTTCCCAGATCATCCGAAATGAAACAGGTCGAGACAAAATGATTTGACTTCTGCACATCGGCAGTTGAAGCGACCGGTGCCAGCCAGCGGCCCGATGAGAGAATCGTAATCCGGTCGTTGTTCATCACGTGATAGCCGGGGGGAGCAGTGATTTCAATCGGCGATCCAAATGTTTTTCCATTGTCGTGGGAGACTTTCAGAAATGCTTTCAGATCGGAGAGTGTATTTTTCTTGAGGTAGAATAATCCAATAGGGCGTTTTTCGTGCATTGGTCCTGCCAGGTAACGCAGCGTGGCCGACATGACGTTTTTCTTTCCGGTATTCTCCTGCAAGACATGCGGTTTGCTCCAGGTTCTCCCGCCGTCGGTTGATTTTTTTGCAATAATTCGGGCGGTAGCGAAGTCGGAACCGCTGCCGATGAACTGCGTTGTAGCGTAGAGCAGAGTGCCATCCTTTAAAGGCAGAATCGAGCCTTCACTATAGCGAGGGTGTTCCTTTGAAAATTCGTAAACATCGTTCACGACGATTTCGTTTTTGGGATACTGATCTTTTTTAGCCAGGACAACCAGTGCCTGTGCGGCACGGACACGCGCGTCGAGATTCTCGTCATTAAGTTGTTTCTTCAGTTTTTCTTTCAGATTGCTGGCACCTGCTTCGCCGGCAAAGATCGCGGAATAGGTTTTGACGGCCGCGTTATCGCTGGAGAGGTTCCTTTGAATTGCCTGTAAACCTTCCGGATCGCCGTGCATGGCCAGTGCGGTTTCGAAATACGCGCGCTGAAACGGATCATCGGTTCGTTTCAGGTTTGCTTTCAGAGCGGGGATGTCCTGTTTGTCTCCCACACGGGCAATGATCCAGGCTGCAGTGGCGGCAATGCTCACGTCAGGATCATTCAAATACTTTCGAACTACTTTAAATGCCTCCGGATTTCCCCAGCGACAGAGCAGGGCGGCTGCCATCATGGCTTTTTTGGGATTCTCTGACTTCATTGCTTCACGGATCAAAACGCCATCGCCCAGCTCATTGACTTTGTATAACGATTCGCAGGCATGTACGTGTCCGTGCGGATCTTTGCCTGCCAGAATCTGGAACATGATTGCCGCTTTGGAGCGGTCGCCGGCGCGTACCAGTTCCCGGGCGAGGCCGCAGCGATGTTGATCGTCTTTTTCCGTCTTCAGTTTTGGTTCCACAATGGCACGTACTTCAGCACCCTTACCAGCGAGCGTGAGTGCTTCGGCCGCGTGCATGGAAGGCCAGAACTCATCGCTGCGAATGGCTTCCCGCAGTACTTCCAGACAGCGCGCTTCTGTTTCCGGGCTTAATTTGATTTTCGCAGGTTGTGGCTGATTCGCTGACATTAGTACCTGCAGGGAAAACGAGAATAAAATCAGGGTCAGAGCGGAGAGGATCGCTGTTCGTTTCATGGTGTTTCTTCTTCCGAAGGTGAACGTGAAAATTGCGCTTTAAATCTTATGGTGAGCTATTCGGTGAGACTAGCCGAGTCGTTTCAGTTTCGTGATGCGTCCTGTGGCGACCCATTCGGCGACAAAAATATTGCCGTCCTGGTCAAAACAGGCGTCATGTGGATGTACGAAGCGGCCGGCCTGCCATTTGTCTGGTGTTTCCCGCATGCGGGGTTTGGCAGATTTCATCACTTTTTCCCATTCCGGGTCCTGACCCAGATGCGCGATAACTTTGTTATCGGGCCCCAGGAGCGTAATACGCGATGCCAGGTCAGGGACGAGTAGAACTTCTTTGTGTGTATCCAGGTTGGCTGGTAGGATGAAGCCGGTCATGGTTTCCAGATGTTTCCCGTCGAGTGTGAACCACTGCAGGCGGGCATTGGCCCGGTCGGCGACGACGACCGAGGCGTCCCTTCCCGGACGGTCATCAATCCAGAGGCCGTGCGGCAGATTGAATTTGCCGTCTTCCTTGCCTTTTCCACCGAAGGCGAACTGCCACTTGCCGTCTTTGTCGTAGCGGTGGATCTGGTAGGCACCGTAACCATCGGCCAGATAAAACCCGCCGTCATTGTGAAAGGCAAAGTTAGTCGGCAGAAATCGATCACGGCCCCAGACTTTTTTCGGGTGTTCGGCTTCGCCTTCCGCATACACTTTGGATTCCATCGGTGCATATTTCTGCCAGACGGTTTCCCCTTTCAGGTCGAGCTTGGCGAAGGTCTTCAGGTGCTGATAGGCGGTGACGTAGACAAACTGTTCATTGCCTTCCTGGCGGACTTCCAGACCGTGACCACCTCCCTGAAACTGTTTGCCGAATGAACGGACATATTTTCCGTTCGGATCAAAGACGAAAATGGAAGGGTGATCTGTCTGATTGGCGCGGCCTTCATGGATCACATACAGGAAACCGTCTTTATCCACGGCGACATTGTGCGTTGTCTGCCAGGTGAACTTAGATGGTAATTTGACACAGTTGTGCTGGACTTCGTATTGATAGTCACCTGAACCGAGCACAATTCGCGAGTCCGTTTTAGTGCCGGCGTGAATTGCGGGAGCGCCAAACAGAGCAACCGTCGTCCCGGCTGCAGTGGTTTTCAAAAAGTCGCGACGTGTTTGTGTCCGTTTCGATTGACTCATGTTTGATCTCCTGGAGCGGCGATAGAGGGAGTTTTTAACTGGGATTCAGAGTTGATAAATGTTCCTTAAACTGTAACCGGTCGAGAAAGCCAGATCAATTCGGAACTCAGATCTTACCGGATTTCCTGGGAACCGGTTCTATGGGAAAGATCATTGTTTGAGTCCTGTCTCCAGAGTGCTTACAATAAGAGGACCTTTTTTACCATGTTCCATAGTCACATCCTAAAATAAAGCAGTACTATGCCGAATTTGCGCTCTCGCCGACTTAATGTCTTTCTGTGTCTGTTCTTCATCCTCTGCATACAGACAACGTTTCTCCAGGCGGCAGAGAAGCCAAATATCATTCTGATCATGTGCGATGATATGGGGTTCTCTGATATCGGTTGTTACGGCGGGGAAGTCGAGACGCCGAACCTGAATCGACTGGCCCGTGAAGGGATGCGGTTTACTCAGTTCTACAACAACGCCAAATGCACGACCACACGTGCTTCCATTCTGACGGGCCTGTATCCCCGCTTTGGCAAAGGGGGACATCTAAGGCAGAACATGGTCACACTGGGCGAGGCGATGAAAGTAGCCGGCTACCAGACGGGGCTCAGTGGGAAATGGCATCTGATGCGAACGAAAGGTTATGCGAAAAGCAAGTATCCCGGTGGCTGGATTGATCGCTATGACAAAACGACACATCCTTTTTTTCGCGGCTTTGATTCCTATTACGGCGTCTTAGACGGCTGCTGCAATTTCTTTGACCCGACGATTTCTGATCCGCCGTACAAACGGGCCGGCATTCGTAGTTTCGGGCAGGATGACAAAGCGGTCACCGAATTCAAGGACGGCTATTATACGACGGACGCATTTACTGATCACACGCTGGGAATGATTCAGCGTTACAGTAAAGCAGACAAACCGTTTTTTATTCATCTGTGTTATACGGCCCCGCATTATCCGCTGCATGCGAAGCCGAAAGACATCGCAAAGTATGTCGGCAAATTCAAAATGGGCTGGGATCAGATGCGGAAGGATCGCTGGAAACGTCTGCAGGAAATGGGGCTGGCGGGGAAGAACTGGTCGCTTTCCGAAGGGGACAGCCGGACGTACGACTGGGAAACGGCGGATCATGAATTTGAAGATCTGCGCATGGCCGTCTATGCGGCCATGATTGACTGTATGGATCAGAACATCGGTCGAATCATGACGACTCTCAAAGAGACCGGACAGTTGGACAATACGCTGGTGTTGTTTCTCTCTGATAACGGTGGTTGCAGTGAGGAGCCCGGCGGACGTGATCCGAAGGTTCGCAGACCGGGGCCGAAAGACGACTATGTCGCCGTGGGACCCTCCTGGGGTTGGGCACAGAATTCACCGTTTCGCCGTTATAAGTCGTGGGTGCATGAAGGGGGCATTTCGACTCCCTGTATCGCGTGGTGGCCGGGGCATATTCCCGCGGATACGATCAACCGGAGCCCGGCTCATATTATCGATCTGATGCCGACTTTTCTGGAGATGGCAGGAACGGACTATCCCAAGACCTATCAGGGACATGAGCTTTTGCCTCTGGAGGGAAAAAGCATGCTCTCTCTCTTAAAGGGGGAAGCAAAAACGCTGCACGATTCACTGGCATGGTACTGGTCGGGAAACCGAGCATTGCGGCAGGGACCGTGGAAACTGGTCTGGGATACGCAGGTTAAAGAATGGGAACTGTATGATATCAGCGCCGACCGGTGCGAGACGAACAATCTGGCAGCACAACATCCGGACCGTGTGAAACAAATGGCACAAGACTGGTTTGCCTGGGCTGACAAGGTGGAGTTGAAATCGAAGTTGAAAGGGAAGAAATAGCTTTCTGAAACAGTCGATATTGATTCAATTCTTCTTAGGGAGAGGTCAGGAATGATTCTCGCGCGCACTGTCGGGCCAGCCGACAGTGGCACCCGGATGTGGGATAATTTGTTGTATCAATAGGTCCCAATTTTATTAATTACGGCAGGTCGTCGTAGGTTAAGGTGGGCAGATTGATCTGTTGGGCGTGTGCCAGAATCTCTTCAAGTGCCTTAGGGGACAGGTGATGGCCGGGGCCATTGTCACTAATGTTGTGGGCGTAGAAGATGACGATCTCGCCTCGTTGTTTGGCATGATCCATCGCGTCTTTGACTTCGGTCAGATAGTGGGGACGTTTCTCGGTGTCGGCGTAATCGATGCCGGTGCCAATTAGACAACCGGTCTGTTGGATCTGATCGACAGGAACAAAAATCGGTTTGAGATCACGCATGCGTTGGTTCGGGGCCAAGCCGGTGCCGCCGCGGAGATGACGGAATGTTTTGAGTAATGCCTGATCGATTTCTTCGTTTCGGGAACTGCTGGGATAAGCGAACGCAGTCGGCTTTATGCCGGCGTCGGTCATACGCTTTACCGCAGGGTTGATTTCGTCCTGCAGATATCGTTCGATGCCGTGCTCTCGGACGAAGTCGACTGCTTTACGATGTTTGACGCCATGGCAGCCAATTGCATGGCCGGCTGCCTGCAGTTGCTTGAGTGCAACGATTTGTTGTGGCTTGAGAGTGTGGAAGTGATCGACAAAGAAGGTCACTTTGGCATCGTACTTCTGGAACAGGGGGATCTGTTTGACCCATTGATTCATATTACGATCATCAAACGTCAGGACGACACCCGCTGAAGGAAGAGGTTTCCGAGTGGTCGTTTTCTCAGTTGCAGATGCATGCACCGAAAGCAGAGAAAAACAAAGGAGCAGGAATGTAATTCGCATATGAGCTCTCAATTCAAATAAACAGTGCAAAATAAATAGCGTAAATTAGAGTTTGATGCGTATACAGCATGGCAAAAATGGCTTGGGAAATAAAATGGTCATTTTTTCAGTAAAAAGTGGGAAATGACTTTGATTTTGTGATTCTCATTCGACACATTAAGCCTCTTCATAAGTTGAAGTAATGTAACTGATTAGGGGCTGAATGTCTGTAGGGAGAATTGTATCATGACAAGCTCAATTGATGAGGTGGAAGGTTTTGTACTGCAGGATGATTATCTGTCTGAAGCAGAAGAGGCAGCGTTGATTGACTGGATCGATCAGCAGCCATGGGATACGACACTCAGGCGGCGTGTGCAGCATTATGGGTATCGCTATGACTATACTTCACGGGATATCGATTCGGCATTGTTTCTGGGTGAACTCCCGGGACCTCTCGGAGATCTGGCAGGGCGTCTCGTTGATGAGGGGGTTCTCAAAACGATTCCTGATCAGGTGATTATTAATGAGTATGAGCCAGGACAGGGGATTGCGGCACATGTGGATTGTGTGCCTTGTTTTGGTCCGCAGATCGCCAGTATCAGCCTGGGGGCGCATGTCGGTATGGATTTTATACGAGTCAAGGATCAGGTGAAAATCAGTCAGACATTGAAGGCCCGCAGCCTGCTGGTTTTCAGCGATGTGGCTCGTTATGAGTGGAAGCATGGAATCGCCGCCAGAAAATCGGATTTAATCGACGGGAAACGAGTGCCTCGGGGAAGACGGATCTCATTGACGTTTCGGTTTGTGTTGAAGGACTGAAGAACCTGTCGCTACTGGAAACGTTGGCTGGATCTATATTCACACCAGTTTAAATTAGTGTAAGGAATGGTTCTCGCGCGCACTGTCGGACGAGCCGACAGTGACACCAGGTAAGTCTTTATTTTGTTGAATTGCCCTGGTTTGTAGTGCGAAATTCAGTCGTGTGATTATCTTTTCAGTTACGGTTTTTCGAGATGTTTTATGTTGCTCAGATGAGCATTGCTACGTTGTTTTCATCTTTGGGTTCTTGAGTCTTTCCGGTAGCATGTCGCTCGCTTTGTTTTCTGGCTCTTCCATTTAACAGGCAGGAAAGTCTATCCGGTTTGCTCAACTGGAATGAGAGCCAGGTCTATTCCGTTTTGTAGATGTAATTTAGAGAAAAAAAATGAAGAAAAATCTGATGCGTCATTGCCTTGTGAACCCCTTGCGATACCAATTGATCCATCTGCGATCGCTTCTGAATGTCGTTCGAAGCGTCATGATACATGGGGGGCGTGTGAGCAGCTTTTTCGGAAATTGCTCTGAAATCAGCGGTTTTTATAGTGCTCATCGGGAATCAGTGTGCGCTGTTCTAGTGATCTCTCGCGCGCGCGACGCTTAGCCCGCATGTTCGTTCGAGTTGCAGCGAGGTCAAGAGTTGATTTTCGTTCTTTTATTAGGGACATAATCTGTAAGAACGCTCTCGTGTCAGTCAGCAAAGCGCTTTGCATTGGTCGTATCACCGGGTACACTGAAGCGTGCTATGGAATCGTAAAACCTCCGGGAAGATCGGCTACAGTTGAGTCAACGAATTGTCCTATCGAGAAAGTGATCATGCAGGACGTCACACGCATATTACAGGCAATGGAGTCGGGCGATGTCGCTGCCACCGATCAACTATTGCCGATCGTGTATGCGGAACTGCGGAAACTGGCGGGGAATAAGCTTTCTCACGAAGCACCCGGGCAAACGTTGACGGCGACGGCGCTTGTGCATGAGGCCTATCTGCGACTTATGGGTAGTGAAGGCGAAGAACAACAATGGGATCATCGAGGACATTTCTTTGCCGCAGCTGCAGAATCGATGCGACGCATTTTGATTGAGAATGCACGTCGGAAAAAACGAGTCAAGCATGGCGGCGAACACGACCGTGTTGATCTTCCGGAAATCGCCGCACCGGCTCTAGATCAAGCAGATGATCTGTTGGAGTTGGATGCCGCGCTCACCAAATTCGCACAGGAAAGCCCGGAGAAAGCCGAACTGGTGAAGCTGCGCTACTTTGCGGGTCTGAGTGAACAGGAAGCAGCTGAAGTACTGGGAATTTCACGGGCAACCGCGGCACGTCACTGGGCATATTCACGAGCCTGGTTATTTTCTAAAATCAAATCAGACAAAGATCAAACTGTTTAGAGGGCATCTCAAAACCTTTTTAATAGTGTAAATAAACACCCAAGAATTACAAAGCTTTCGTAGAGGTAATCGTGATATTCCCAGCGCGTGACAATGCGACGATAGTTGTGGAGCCAGGCAATACTGCGTTCCACAATCCAACGTCGTTTGAAGCGTGGGAGCTTTCGACCGTCTTGCGTCGGCGGTTTGACTCTCGATTTTCGATGCGGGCAGATCAGATCGATCTTATTTTCCATCAGCCGTTTGCGCAACGGGTCCGAATCGGCGGCTTTGTCATAAACCAGTCGCTCGGGTTGTCGATTTTGCAATGTGTTTTTTGCAAGAAGCGGCTCGATCAACTTGACTTCGCTACGGCTGGCCGATTCTGTGTCGATCGCCACAGGTGTCCCGTGACGATCGACGAAGATCATGATTTTAGTGCCTTTGCCACGACGAGTCGGGCCAACTCTTCTCCCCCCTTTTTTGCCGAGGCAAACGTGCCATCAGCAAAGGTTTCAGAGAAATCAATTTGGCCGGCATCATCCATTCGTTCTAAGATGATTTGCCAGGCAGACAAGAGCCGTCCTTCGATCGTCCATTGCTGGAAACGTCGATGGCATGTCGCTTTAGAGGGATACTCTTTTGGTAAATCTTTCCAGCGCGCTCCTGTCACCAAAATCCAGAGAATGCCTTCCAAGCAATCTCGCGGGTGGGCCTTGGGACGTCCTCCTTTTTGGGAAGGGGGAGTCCAGGGAAACAAATTTGCGACTAAAGACCATTGTTTATCGGTCAAAACGACCGGGCGTTCCGTCCTGGACGCTGTTTTTGTGGAAACCCGTTTTCGTTTGGGCCACCAGACCAGCGTCATATACATGAGAAATTCTCCTTTCAGGAGAACATTACATGCAAACATCACGCCAAACAGTTCACTTTTTTTGACGTTATGAGACAGCTTCTAGTATTATGGGTTTACAGCGATCGGGTTGTGACAGGATGAATTTGGTTTTTGAATAAAAACCGTTTTTTATCAGAAACTCTGAGGCGCGCCGCTCGTCAAAATCGCATGGAATAGTAGACGTGGGACCAAGACGGTCCTGGTTAGAAATCTTTTCCTGATGGGAATTCCCATCCTGAAGAAAAAGAAAAATCATGTCCAATCCAGAATCAGACCCATCTGAAAACTCTGAGCGAGAACCAGAACCAACACGAGAGAACGTAAACCCTCAATCGATAGAGGGACTGTTTTTGATTGCGTTGGAGAAGAAAACACCGGCAGAGCGTATTCAGTTTCTGGATGAAACGTGTGGTGATAATCTGGAACAGCGGCGTCGCGTTGAGGCGCTGCTTATGGCGTATGATGATGCGGGGAGTTTTCTGGAAAAATCCCCTCTGGGACCTGTGGACACCACCTCGTATCCGCTTGATTTTCTGACTCCTTCCGATGATCCAGATCTGCTGGGAACGCTGGGAGAGTATCAGATTCAAAAAGTCATCGGGCAGGGTGGGATGGGGATTGTGTTTCGCGCGCTGGATCCGAAATTGAACCGAATCGTGGCGATCAAGGTGATGTCGCCGCTATTGGCAGTGAATCCGAATGCCCGCAAACGGTTTCTCCGCGAAGCACAGGCTGCTGCAGCAGTGAGTCATCCGCATATTGTAACGATTCATGCCGTCGATGAAGCACAGTTGCCTTATCTTGTCATGGAATTTGTGGTAGGCCAGTCGCTCCAGGAGAAACTCGATAAAGTTGGTTCACTGAAGGTGACGGAAATTCTGCGGATCGGAAGCCAGATTGCTGAGGGACTCGCCGCTGCTCACAAACAGGGATTGATTCACCGTGATATCAAACCAGCAAATATCTTGCTGGAGAATGGGGTGGAGCGGGTCAAGATCACCGATTTTGGCTTGGCGCGAGCCGTCGATGATGTGACGATCACGAAGACCGGCGAGGTCTCCGGCACGCCGCAGTATATGTCTCCCGAACAGGCATCGGGTGATCATGTCGATCAGCGGAGTGACCTTTTCAGCCTGGGGGCTGTCATGTATGCGATGTGTACGGGGCGGTCACCATTTCGGGCGAGTAATCTGGTGGCGGTCGTCCGCCGGGTTTGCGACGATACGCCGCGACCGATTCAGGACGTCAACGAAGAAATCCCGGACTGGCTGGTTGAAATTATCGACTGTCTATTGGAAAAGCGTCCTGAGAATCGTTTGCAGACCGCACATGAAGTTGCCGAATTGCTGGGAGCACATCTGGCCCACGTACAGCAGCCTGGTGCTGTTCCGCCAATGGAACGAAAGCCATCAAAGCCGCTACGTCAGCAAACAGAGGTACCGCAGAAAGCGGCCTTACCTGTGGCGAAACGAGAGGTTGAGGTTCCTTCTGCTATGGAGACCGATCCACGGGTTTTCATGCCAGTCGGACACGCCGTTTTATTTTTGGGGGGGATGATTGCGTTTTCAGAAGCGCATGCTCCGTTCTCATTTCTAATTAGTGCCGCGAGTAGTGTCTTCCTGGGGATCTTGATTGCTTTAGTTGTTTATGAGGCAGAACGTCGTCAGGCGATCCCATTTATGTCATTACGTATGTCCGATGCCCTTTCGCTGCCCGCTGCTTTTGCCGGCGGGACGTTACTGCTGCAGATGCTGTTTTATCTGGGAGTGATTCCCGATTTCCCAAGAGCGTTGCTCTATATTCTGTATACGATTGGTTTCACGATCTATTTTGTCGGAGGACTACGCAAACGTTATCCGAAATCGATGGAACCCGTTTTCAAATCAACTTCACCAGCGTCTCCCCTACCAGCAGAAACGGTCGCTGTAGAGAATCAACCGGTTGAATCCAAGGGTTCTGCTACCTCGGTCATGTTGGAACAAGGGAGCACACCGGCGGTTTACATTATTGCCATCGTGATCGCACTAGTACTGGGTATCGCCACCGGGTTTCAGCTGATCAGTCCCAGCACTCCCGAATCCTCAATGACGTATGAGGTTATGAACAAAATCGTCAAATTCACGCTGACATTGGTATTTATTCTGACAATTGCCTCAATCGTCTATTGGAATCGAGCAGATAAAAAACCACTTCCTTTTATTACTTGGTTCCTTTCAATGTTAGCGATGTTCATGACTTTGGGGGTGTCGTTTGTCACGACAGCGGTGATTCGTGCTGCACCATTTGGGACTAAATTTACTTCGCTGCACGGATCAATTTTGGCCGCGTCTGTGTTGGCGATACTGGCTGTGGCCGGGTTTGCGATTCGGGGGCACTGGCTGCATATTGCTTCGAAAGGGCCTGACTATGTCACGGCAGTGAAAGAAAAGGATGCCCGGACTCTGACCGGGACTGGCATTGGTATCTGGGGCTTGATGGTATTCTTTTACTGGATGTTTACGACCGGATTCTTCCAGCCGGCGTTCCTGGCAAACGATGATTGGCAGTTTTTACCGATTCTGATCTTTTCCCTGGTAGGTGGCCTGTTTGTCACAGCAGGATTCCTGATGGAACGTAGTCTGAAGCAGGATGGAAATGCGCCTGCCAGTTCAACGAGGGGAACGGTTTCCAGAGGGAACTCCCGCGGATCGGGGCTGGATCGGTCCGTTGCCTGGACCGGAAGCGTGCTGTTACTGTTGCCATTATTCATCTGGATGTATGGTACGGCGACTGGCAATCATTTTGCTGCGAACGTTCCCGAAATGACACTGGTGTCCTCTTTGTTTTTCATTCCGATTGGCTTTCTACTGATCGTGTGCGGGTTACAGAATCTGGTCAAACCGGGTTCCAAAACAGCGAAATTGGTTGACGGGCTGTTTCTGCTAGCTTGTGTTTTTGCGGGACCAGTGGGCATTTTGTTGTATATCGCGCGTTACATTAAACGGCGGGATGCGCTCGCTGAAGAAAAATCTGAGCAGATGCCTGTCGCTCCCAGTGATGACCTGTTTGTTCAAGAGAATCGGCGTTCCAATAAACGGGTCGTCCTGGGGGTTGTTTTGGGTATCGGTCTGTTAATGAGTATGGTCTTGTTTACGCAGATCTGGGTTCATCTGAATCGAGACGAGCAACTCTGGGCCAAGATCTGGGGTTTAAGACTGGCAGTGATCAGTGGCATGGTTGTTGCCGCCTATTTTATTAAGCGGAAAGCGGCTTCTGCGGCCATGAACAATCCCTGGAATATCATGGGCTGGGTGACTGCGGTTCTGGCGGGGTTGTTTACTCTGTCAATGCTGATGCAGGTGATTGAAAAGAATATCCCCGCTGCAAACAAGAAACAGCGGGTCTACGAGATTGATGGTCAGCAACCAATGGAAACGATCGTCTCACAGGAGACGGGGGAGAAGAGAGAAGTTTATGGTTCACGAGTGTTAGTTCAGAAAAATCAGTTAAACCAGCAGGCTTCTGAGGCAGGTAAAGAAAATCTCGGAGCGATTTTACTCGAAGGCCAAGAGCCCGGTTGGCGTGTGGGCATCTTTCCAGTGGATCCGATGCAAGTAAGACCGGCAGATGGTGTTTTCGGT
Source organism: Gimesia fumaroli (assembly GCF_007754425.1). Classification (NCBI taxonomy): domain Bacteria; kingdom Pseudomonadati; phylum Planctomycetota; class Planctomycetia; order Planctomycetales; family Planctomycetaceae; genus Gimesia; species Gimesia fumaroli. The sequence goes on along the minus strand of NZ_CP037452.1, from coordinate 4,188,209 downwards.
TTTGCAGATCGATTTTTAACAGTGGACCCACTTCTGGTAGAGGTACCCGCCGGAATGTACCGCATTCGTATTTCCTGTGAGAACGCCGGTTGGGAAGTGGATGACGGAAATCCAAAATATGACCTGGCTGAAGTGGATGTCAAACCGGGGGCGATCGTGGTGCCGGTCAGGGTGGCACGCGACTATTCCCGACTGGCTGAAGCCCACCCGGACTGGTCCCAGGGAGGGCTGTTCAAATTTCGCTGGCTGGACTCAAAATTGGGTGGACTGCAGGTATTTACTTTGACCGCATCTCAAGCCAAAGTTGTGCAGGAACTGTTCAATGCGTATGCCGCCGATCAACCGGATGTTTATGAAAAAGTTTTGATGTTAGTCGTCCCGGCAGGCGAGGGGGGAGATTCCAACCAAACTCTGAAAGACGTTTTTAATGACGGACAGCATCCCGCCTGGAACAAACTCATTGTTCGGGGAAAAGATACGGGGACATTTCGGCTGGCGAAGCCTCTCACAATGCGACTGGCAAATTCGAATCCGTTTGGCGACGGTTTTCCCGGAGACACTAACCAGCAAGCAAAAAAGAGGGCAGCAGGGGGGGCACTCATATTTAGTACAGAGGAAGGATTGCGGGTGGATGTCAAACTGTCTGATGCTTCTAAAGAGACTGCAGCTAAAGCCTGGATGATGAAAAAGAATATGGCCGGCAAGTCTATTTTCGAAATGTCTTCCGGAAACTATGTGATTGAGGTTGTGAGTAATGCTGCGGGGTGGCAAATCGATCGACAGCCGGCGCATTATGTTGATTCGCAGGTGACTGTGAAGCCTGGCGAAGTCATTCAAAAAACGATCCGACATAATTTCCAGAAACTCGCGGAGCAGCACCCCGACTGGTCTAAGGGAGACCGTTTTCAATTCCTCTGGCCTGAGCCCAAGGAAGGGGGACGCATGACTCATCCTCTCTCCGCGCCTCAGTCGAAGGTCGTGCAGCAATTACTGCTGGCATTGGCTGCAGGAAAACCAGATGTAGCAGAGTCGGAATTACTCAAGACAGCGAATACTGAATTTGAACTCGTGCCGTACAAATCCATAACAGAAATATTCAACTTTGAAGAGCGTCCGATATTGAATTCATTGATCGTACCCGGAAAAAGCGAAGGAACCTGGTGCCTGACAGAGCCTAAGTTTAAGCAATCACGTCAGAATGGTATGGGCACAGGAATATTCTGAATCAACAGGATCATTGCGGGCGAGCTGAGTAAACGAAACAAGAGTAAATCAAGTGATCTGGAATATTCATCTCAGTGATGATGATACCAATGATCGGGAGTTGAAGACCATGCGTGACCTGCTGACTACGACCGCTGCGGTTATTGTGATCCTGTTTTGTCTCGCACTCTTACTCGTGAGTGGAGAGACAGAATTGGAACAAGAGGAAGTGATCACAAATGCAAATCAACTTGCTCGTTATCAAAGTGGCTTGACTGGGATTTCTCAAAGCACGGTTTTTAGAAAAGTACAGTCTGTCACATTAAAGCAGGGGGTTTTGATGTTTGTTACGATTGAAAAGGAAGGTTTAAAGGAGCACTATTTCTCGATTCGAGATAAGAATGTTGTTCTGGTCAACAATAAATCGAGTTCAATGCCATACAATACGATCCGGTTTGATTCTAAAGCAAATACGTTGCTGGTAACGATTCCGACAGCGTTTGAAGTTGATTTAATGGGATCGTTGACCGCGAACTGATTAACTGATGAGCCGGTCTTAAATCAGGCTGTGCTTTCTGCTTCCGTGAATGCCGGGAGCTTCTAGTGCTTTGTCAAGCTAGGAATTGAGGGTTGGGGGTGTTGTTTACGTGCTCCGTTGTCGCACTCTCGTGATATTTATCAACCCAAAATTAAAAAATGACACTCCACTAGTTAACTTTGTTGCGTTTTCTTAGAAGGGGAGTAATTCGATTCCATCTTGGACTGTCAAGAAGAAGGAATCGGTCTCTTCAGGCGTCGACTGGTTATCAAATTCAAAATTCAATTCCCATGTTGACAGTTTCCGAACTCCAGGGGCAAGGCTGTCTTGCATGATGCCTTCGTTTTCGTGTTCATAGCCTAGAATGTGACTGAGTTCGTGAAGGATGACCGTCCGAAGATCAATGCGATCTGCGGCTTCACTGTCGGGAAGCGCGATCAGAGTTAATTCGCTGGACCAGGCAAACTCGCTGTGATCGGCAGGAGTGGTGTCAACAAACCAACCGTGTCCGGCGGCGTTAACATCGATGTAAATCGTCCCGGCAGCAGCACGTCCTAATGTGTCACCTTTCAGGTCAACAACCTGGATATCAATGTGCTCGAGTGTTTGGCTTTCACTGGAAGAAAGTCCGTCACTGACGTGGTCTAGAACAGATTCGAATGCTGTTTCTGCATCTGATTGCGAAATTGGTTGCGTTATTGATGACGATTCCGTTTGTGCATCGGCGATGAGCAGACTGTTCCAGACATCAGGGAAATTGGCGGGATAAGTGACAGGTGACTGATTTAACTTGCTTTTTCCATAGTTGTTAACGAACAGGGACAAATCGCGATGATTCACATAGTCGTTCTGATCGTAATCTACAAACCAGGCGATGTCGGAGCTCGATTCACTGGGGACGCTCTGATAAGCATTGATCAGAGCGATCAGATCACGAGAATTGACTGAATCATTGTCATCTAAATCAAACGGATTTGCATAGATACTGGTTCCGTCGAAAGCTCCCAGATTTGTAGTGACAGGGATATCAGACTCTAACGTAATCTGCTGTGAATTGATCTCGAGGCCCAGGTCATAGGGGCCTATGCTTTTTCCTGGAATGTCGAGCGCAACCTGATCCACTGTAAGCGATTCAAATTTAATTCTGGCAAAAAGAAGTTGATTGTTTATCCCCAGTCCAGAGGTATCTGTTTCAGCCGAGAGACCGCTAATGGTTCCCGCCAGATCGTTGATGATACCAGACTGATTCTGAGTGAAGGCGGTTCCAAATTCGATTGTCGTCGCTGATGTATATTCTGTGGCGTATTCCAAATCGAAAGCCGCAGTGTAGACTCCCTGACCAGTGGGACTGTTGGCGTTGACCCAGATTTCGACCCAGTATGAAGCCCACTCACTGACCCAGGCCTGATGTTCCGGTAGAGATGTTGCTTCTCCGTTGGGATCAGTATATGTGGGAGTGTTGACGACACGCATATTGATCTCTGCAGAGGCACTGACATCGTCAATTATTGTGACTTGAGCTTGATTGTCCTCTATTGCGACGTTTAAGCCGTTGGATTGAAGATTGAAAAGATTGACCAGAAATGATTCATCCCGTTCCAGTGGTATGGAGTCGATGATGTCTATCGTTATCGTTTTCGATAGCTCTTCAGGATCGAATGTGATTGTGCCTGAATTTGCCAGGTAGTCAACGAGGTCGAGAGCGGTCTGGTCTGAAGTTGAAAAGTCGACACTGACGGTAGTGTCAACTGGATGGTCGAGTGAAACGGTGATCGAAACTGTGCCAGCGTCTTCATTGACTGATGTGTCATCGATCGAAATCAGGGCCAAGTCATCATCAATGATGGTAATAGTGGCCTGATCATCTGTAAGAGCTACGTCAGAACCATTTGTCTGCAGATTAGTCAGATTAATGAGGAACGTTTCATCTGCTTCGACCAGATCTGTATCTACAAGGGGCACCGTGATCGTTTGAAATTGTTCACCTGGATTAAATGTCAGGGTACCGGATGCTGCCAGAAAGTCGTTGACATCAAGGGCGGTTTGATCGACTGTTGCATAATCGACTGTGACAATGGTTTCGACCGGCTGGTTGAGTGAGACGGTAATGTCAGCGGTGCCAGTTGATTCATTCACTACAATGTCATTGATTGTTAAACTGGCTTGATCATAATCGAAGATTGTGATTTCTGCCTGTGCGTCAGCAAACGTGACATCAAGGCCATCGGCTTGAAGGTTGCTCAAGTTTACCAGCAGGGTCTCAGTGAGTTCGACGGCGTTGGAATCAATTATCGGAATTGTTATGAAAGCCAGTTGCTCGCCATCATCAATGATGAGAGTCCCCGATTGGGAGAGATAGTCGGTTGGGGCCGTTGCGGAATCATCTGAGGTAAAGTAATCGATAGTGACGGTCGAATGAACTGGAAATTCAAACATTACAGTCAGGGTGGCGGTTCCTGCATCTTCATCTACAGAAATGTCGTTGATTGAAACTGTTGAATAATCGTCATCAATGATGGTAATCGTGGCCTGGTTATCTGTCAGAGTTACATTGGCGGCGCTGATTGTTTGAAGATTGCTCAAGCTGACTAGAAGTGTTTCAGTGAATTCGACGATAGGATTATCGAGAATCGTGAGGGAAATCGTTTTTGTCATCTCTCCTGGATTAAAAGTCAAACTACCGGATTGATAGAGATAATCGACTGAATTTACCGCTGTTTGATCGTGAGTTCGATAATCAACAGAGATTGTCGTATAGACTGGATTTTCCAGAGAAACAGTAACCTCTGCCGTTCCACTCGTTTCATCGATAGTCAGGTCACTAATGATTAAGTTGGCGTGATCATTATCCAGAATTGTGATGACTCCCTGAGAATCAGCAAAATTGAGGCCAGCGGTACCAGACTGGATATTCGACAGATTCACGAAAAAAGTTTCTACACCTTCCACCTCGTTCGATTCGACGATGGGGATCGTGATGGTTTTTGATTGCTGGCCTGGATCAAAAGTGAGAGTGCCTGAACGGGATGTATAATCGTCGGGCTCAAGGGCGGAATTGTCGGCCGTGGTGTAGTCTACGCTGACGCTGATTTCGACAGGTTGATCTAACGTAACGGTTAGGGTTGCTGTCATAGCATCTTCATTGACAGTCATGTCGTTGATGGAAAAACTGCCTTGGTCATCATCCAGAATGGTGACTTCCCCCTGGTTATCTGCAAAAGTGATATTGGCGCCGTTCGCAAAAATGTTGGACAGGTTGACGAAAAACGACTCATTACCTTCGATCAGACTGTCGTCAATGATAGGAATCATGATGGTTTGAGTTTCCACACCAGGCGCAAAGGCCAGCGTGTCAGTTTTCGCGGTGTAGTCATCCGGATCAAGGGCGGTATTATCGACGGTCGTATAATCGACGGTAACGGTGGTGGCGACCGGTTGACTTAACGAGACAGTGAGGACAGCCATGCCACTGGGGTCATTTTCATCAATGGTGATATCGTCAATCGAGATGGTCGCAGTCTCGTCGTCGATAATGGTGACTTCCCCCTGGCTGTCATCGAAGGTGATGTTGGCACCGTTCGCCAGGATGTTACTCAGGTCGACAAAGAATGATTCATCGCCTTCGACGATATCCAGGTCGTCAATGATAGGAAGCATGATGGTTTGAGTTTCCACACCAGGCGCAAAGGCCAGCGTGTCGGTTTTCGCGGTGTAGTCATCCGGATCAAGGGCGGTATTATCGACGGTCGTATAATCGACGGTGACGGTGGTGGCGACCGGTTGACTTAACGAGACGGTGAGGACAGCCATGCCACTGGGGGCATTTTCATCAATGGTGATATCGTCAATCGAGATGGTCGCAGTCTCATCGTCGATAATGGTGACTTCCCCCTGGCTGTCATCGAAGGTGATGTTGGCACCGTTCGCCAGGATGTTACTCAGGTCGACAAAGAATGATTCATCGCCTTCGACGATATCCAGGTCGTCAATGATAGGAAGCATGATGGTTTGAGTTTCCACACCAGGCGCAAAGGCCAGCGTGTCGGTTTTCGCGGTGTAGTCATCCGGATCAAGGGCGGTATTATCGACGGTCGTATAATCGACGGTAACGGTGGTGGCGACCGGTTGACTTAACGAGACAGTGAGGACAGCCATGCCACTGGGGTCATTTTCATCAATGGTGATATCGTCAATCGAGATGGTCGCAGTCTCATCGTCGATAATGGTGACTTCCCCCTGGCTGTCATCGAAGGTGATGTTGGCACCGTTCGCCAGGATGTTACTCAGGTCGACAAAGAATGATTCATCGCCTTCGACGATATCCAGGTCGTCAATGATAGGAACCATGATGGTTTGAGTTTCCACACCAGGCGCAAAGGCCAGCGTGTCGGTTTTCGCGGTGTAGTCATCCGGATCAAGGGCGGTATTATCGACGGTCGTATAATCGACGGTAACGGTGGTGGCGACCGGTTGACTTAACGAGACAGTGAGGACAGCCATGCCACTGGGGTCATTTTCATCAATGGTGATATCGTCAATCGAGATGGTCGCAGTCTCATCGTCGATAATGGTGACTTCTCCCTGGCTGTCATCGAAGGTGATGTTGGCACCGTTCGCCAGGATGTTACTCAGGTCGACAAAGAATGATTCATCGCCTTCGACGATATCCAGGTCGTCAATGATAGGAAGCATGATGGTTTGAGTTTCCACACCAGGCGCAAAGGTCAGCGTGTCGGTTTTCGCGGTGTAGTCATCCGGATCAAGGGCGGTATTATCGACGGTCGTATAATCGACGGTGACGGTGGTGGCGACCGGTTGACTTAACGAGACAGTGAGGACAGCCATGCCACTGGGGGCATTTTCATCAATGGTGATATCGTCAATCGAGATGGTTGCAGTCTCGTCATCGATAATGGTGACTGTTGCCTGGTCATCGCCAATCGTGACAGCGGCTCCATTGGGGACAAGATTGATCAGATTGATCAAGAATGTTTCATCACCTTCTACGATGTCGATATCATTGGTGAGAGGTATCGTTATCGTTTTTAACTGATCGTTTGGGTTGAAGGTTAAGGTGCCTGATTGTGAAGTGAAATCATCCGGATCGAGTGCAGAACCCGGTGTTGTGAAGTAGTCTACGCTAATCGTTGTGTCGATCGGATTATCTAAAGTGACGTCGACGGAAACGGTTCCTTCCATTTCATTCACGGTCATGTCTTGGATTGTGAGGCTGGCTTCATCATTATCTTCGATCAGAATGAACCCCTGGCCTTTAGCGATTGTGACATTTGTTCCATCTTGAATGTTACTCAGGCTGACGAGCAATGATTCATCATCTTCGACAAGATTATCATCTATGATATCTATGGTAATTTCTTGCATCAGATCACCCGATTCAAAGAGCAAGGTACCTGAGTTCATTGTATAGTCATCGGGACTTCCTGCAGTCAGGCTGATCGTGGTGAAATCTATACTGATGTCTGTCTGGACTACCAGATTGAGGGAAACCGTCAGAATCACGGTTCCTGCACTTTCATCTCTTACGATGTCGTCAATCGAAAAACTGGCTGATTCATCATCTACGATAGTGACTTCGGCCTGACCATCATCTTCAAACGTAATGTTGGCACCATTGGTCTGGGTTATAGACAAATTCACGAGAAACGTTTCGTCCCCCTCAACAATCATATTGTCAACGATGGGGACCATGATGGTTTTTGTGTCTTCACCAGACGCAAAAGTCAGGGTGTCGAATGACATTCCATAATCTAGTACATCGAATGCCGTACCATCTGCAGTGATATAGTCTACGGTCACGGTAGTTTCGACTACTTGGCTTAAAGAGACGGTGAGTAGTGCCATACCACTGGGGTCATTTTCGTCGACTGAGATATCATCAATTGAGATGGTGGCTGTATCATCGTCATGGATTGTCACCGTTGCCGAATTGTTTCCCATCGAGACATCTGCGCCATTCGCATTAAAACCAGTCAGGTTGACGAGAAATGTTTCATATGCTTCTACGAGCATGTCATCAACCAGGGGGATTTCAATGGTTCCGGACATTTCTCCCGCGAGGATGGTTATGGTTCCGCCGCCCACAGGGGGAGTGTAATCGCCTGGATCACTGGCAGACTGATCGACGGTTTCGTAGTTGATGGATATGTCGTTATCCACTGCCTGTGTTAAAGTTACCGTTAGTTCGGCTATCCCACTGATTTCGTTTTCGTTGACAGTCAGGTCGCCAATATCGATGGTTGATGCATCATTGTCGATGATTGTGACTTCACCTTGGTTATCTGCGAAAGTGACATTCGCACCATTTGCTTCGATACTAATCAGGTCTACCAGAAACGTTTCGGGACCTTCTACCAGGGTATCATTGGAAATCGGAACCATGATAGTTGCTGTGTCAACGCCGGCAGCAAAAGAGAGGGTACCAGATTCTACTGTGTAATCCGATCCTGCGAGTGCTGTCTGATCATTGGTGGTGTAGAGGACGCTGACAGCCGTCTCAACTGGTTGGTCTAAAGTGACTGTGATTGTTGCCATTCCACTGGCATCACCTTCATCAACAGAAATATCATTGATTGAGATTGTGGTTGCTTCATTGTCTTCAATTGTGACTTCTGCTTCTGCATCAGCAAAAGTGATATTCGCGCCATTGGCCTGAATGTTGGAAAGATTTACGAGGAATATTTCATCGCCTTCAACCACATCCAGGTCGTTAATGAGCGTGACAGAAATGGTCTTTGATGTCTCGCCGATTGCAAAAGCGAGGCTGCCGGAATTTAGTGTGTAATCAGAACCCTCAAGTGCTGACTGATCGATGGGGGCATAGTCATTGGTGGTGAAGTCTAGAGTGAATGCTGACGTGGCAGCCTTATCCAATGTGACAGTAAGAGTCGCCGTTCCATCGTTTTCATTTACGAGGACATCATCAATGGAGATCATGGCTTGTTCGTCATCTTCGATTGTGACGACTGCCTGATCTACTCCAAGCGTTACATCAGCGCCGTTATCTTCCATGATCGTCAAGTTAACTAAAAACGTTTCATCGCTCTCAAGTAGATTATCATTGATAATCGGGATCATGATCTGTTGTGATTGTCCTGCTGGACCTGGTGCGAAAGTCAGTGTGTCTGTTGTAGGCGTATAGTCATCGGGGCTGCCAGTGGTTTGATTCTGCGTGGTGTATTCGATCACTATGCTTCTGTCTACAGGTTTATCCAGTGCGACTGTCAGGATTGCCATAGCGCCATCTGTTTCGACTACAGTAACATCGCTGATCGAGAAAACGCCCTGGTCATCATTCAAAATGGTAACTGTATCCTGAGTCTCACCTAGCGTTAGATCAGCACCGTTTGTTACGAGGTTTTCCAGATTCATAAAGAATGTTTCATCGTCTTCAACGAGGTCTTCAATATTGATTGGAACATCAATCGTTTTTGACAGTTCACCTGCACCAAACATCAATGTGCCTGAGAGCCCAGAATAGTCATCTGGGTCGGTCGCCGAACTATTGCTGAGGAAGTAGTCTACGCTGATTTCTCTATCAACCGGATTATTCAAGGAGACGGTTACTGTGATTGTTCCCGCATCTTCATTCGTGGGAACTGAGTTGATTGAGATGATAGACGCATCGTTATCCAGGATTGTTATCTCAGCCTGGGTATCTGTGAACGTGATATTCGCTCCATTCGCATCAATATTGGTCAAGTCCACAAGAAATGATTCGGAGTCTTCGACGAGGTCATCATTAATGATGGGAATCATAATGGTCGCGGTATCTTCACCTGCGTTGAAGGTCACGCTATCGGGTATTGCGGTGAAGTCGAACGTGTTTAAGGCCGTCTGATCTTGCGTGGTGAAACTAACTGTGACATCTGTTTCTACAACTTGATCCAGTTTCAAGGTGACCGATGCCATTCCCACATCTTCCAGAATCTCGACATCTTCTAATATTGAGATCGTGGCTGCATCATCATCCTCAATCATGACCTCACCCTGCGTTTTAGTGATTACAACCATCGCTCCATTCGCCTCAAGACTGTCCAGGTCCACGACAAATGATTCATCACCTTCGATAAGATTATCGTCGACGAGGGGAATCATAATTGTTTTTGACTGTTGACCTGCAGTGAAAGTCAAGGTATCAGACATTAAGCTATAGTCGGTTCCATTGAGTGCAGAGCCGTTGTTAGTGGTATAGACTACGCTGACGTCTGTGTCGACGGGCCTGTCTAATGAGACCGTCAGAATGGCCATTCCGCCCGCTTCGTCTTCGGTCACGGTAATGTCGTCGATCGTCATGTTTGCCTGCTGATCATCCTGAATGGTAACTGTTGCCTGGGTATTGGCAAAAGAAACTGAGCGACCATTGGCCTGAATGTTAGCCAGATTGACCAGAAATGATTCATCGAGCTCAACCAGTTCGCTGTCAATAATGGTAATAGGGATCTCAATCGAAGTCATTCCCGCGGAAATCACCAGGGTATCAGGAATGTAATCATAGTCAGTACTACTAAGGGCTGTGTTGTCTACAGTGTTCACATCAAAACTGATATCCGTGTCAATGGATTGATCCAGCGTGACGGTCAATATTGCCGGGCCCATGTCTTCCTGGACGGTAATATCACCGATCGAGATCAGTGCATGATCATCATTTTGAATTGTAACTGCTGCCTGATCGTCTCCGATGATGACATCAGCATCATTTGCCTGAAGATTCATCAGGTTAATGAGAAATGTTTCATCCAGCTCAACGATATTGTCAACACCGAGTGTCACAGGGATTGTGAGAGATTGCACGTTCTTCTCAAAAGTCAGAGTCCCTGAAGCCGGGCTGTAATCACTGTCTGAACTGAGAGCGGTCTGGTCAGCAGTGGTGTAGTCGATGCTGATGGCCCGGTCGACCGGCTTGTCCAGGAAGACTGTAACCATGCCAGCTCCGAGGTCTTCATCAATGAAAACGTCGTCGATCGTGAGACTGGCCTGGTCGTCGTCCAGGATTCTGACCTTGGCCAGAGTATCAGAAACAATCAGGCTGGAACTAGTTGTCTGAATATTGGAAAGCAGTACGAGAAATGTTTCCGTACTTTCCACCTGATCTGAATCAACAAGAGGAATTTCGATAACGATTGACTGATCACCTGGATCAAAAGTCCGAGTACCGAAGAGACTTGAATAGTCTGTCGTATTATTGGCGGTTTCATCAAATACCGAAAAGTCAAAGCTAACGGCGGTATCGAGGGGGTGGTCTAACGAAACGAGTACGGATGCCATCAAATCTGATTCATTGACTGTGATGTCATCAATAGTGAGGGCCGTCTGGTCATCGTTGAGAATTGTAATCGTTGCCGTATCATCGCCCAGCATGGTGTTGGCACTGTTGCCGCTCAACAGAATGTCAAAAGTTTCATCTTCCTCTGTGGTTAGGTCACTATTGACTTGAATTGTGAATGTCTGTGTTTGTGTTAACGCAGTTGCTTCTGCAGAAAAACTGATTCCATCTGATTTGGCGACATAATCTGAATCTGCGGTTGTAGCTGTACCATCAAGTGTGTTGAAACTTACATTAGCTTCACTGTTCAGATCACCTGCGACTGCTCCCGTTCGTGTGACAGTAACCATGACTTCTGAAGCTCCGTCATCACCTTCAGCGATAGAAACATCATCAATACTCAATATTGAAGTCAGCATTGTACGGTCTTCGAGCTGTTCGGCTGAATTTGTATAATGGCTTCGAATCGACTGATACTGATTCAAAGTGTGGAAAGTTCGGGAGCGAAGAGTTCGAGGGCGCGATGGTCGGCACTGAGAGGCAATCGACCTTAACCAGTTCGTCAACAACATGAGGGCAGATTCTTTCTGATGTATCTAAAACTTTAGAAAACTAAAGATGGTAGATCGTTGTTAAAGTGAGCGGGTTGCTTGGCTTGGGGGTGATACAGGCCTTTTAGGATATTCGGCATATACGGAATAATTATAAATATATACAACGGTACCAATGGACTTCAGCTCAATCCAGCAAAAAAGTTCATAATTGTTTATGTATTCACAGAATTGCACATTCCTAACAAAAGGGTATGAAAGGGGATGCCGATCTTGAATTAAGCCAAATATTGATGCGCTATTGGGTGAGTGAGAGCTAGAGAACGTGTAGGAATTCAGTCGATGAATCAGTCGATAGATACTTAAACTAAAGACGTTACAGCGGATTTCCGTCTTGATGCTGGATCAGGTTTCGTAGTGTTTGCGCAGGGAGATCCGACGTGATCTTGCGAATTGAGCCATCTGCTGCAACAGATAAAAATGAGCCATTGGGAGACTGTCCCAAAACACTGGACGGGTTGCCAGAATTAAACGGCAGATCAACTGGTTGGGTCCAGGGAACTGCTTTATCTGGACCTGCTATCACGCAGAGAATAGTATTTGAAGAGCCATCACGAATATCTCGTAAGCGTACACCGCGTCCACCTGAGAAGGGGGTCCCTTCACCTGAAAAGGTCATGATCGATGTGTAGCCAGGCTGGTTGACTCCCGTGCATTGAAATACATCAGGCATTTTTTCCAGAAGAGCGCTATTCTGTGGACTGTCCCAGGGGGCCTGCAAATTGAATTGTTTATAAAGTTCTGCCTGGCCAAGAAAGGGAAGCAGGTGGACACGCCAACTCAAGAGGGGTTTCCCATCGACGAGATGAGCATCCGCAGGAGGGAAACGCGTGAAGGAATCATGATAGTCATGAAAGGCGCGGCCGATTTTCTTCATGTTGTCAAGTTCAGAAACCTTGACTTTCTGAGATCCGGAGCCACCTTCAGAGTTAATGATATCGTCCGCTTTATCAGTAATTGATTTGACGAGATTTCTTCCTGGTCTTCCGGCGAAAAAGAAATACCCGCCTCCACCAAGTGCCAGTAATACTATGATTCCGCCGATGATCAGGAGGTTCTGGTTTGAACCAGCACTCGACTTTTTCTTATGATTTTGTTTCGGCTTACTTTTCTTTGAAGCACTTCGAGGGCGACGTCGCGGAGCCGGGGCATATTCGGCTTCTTCCTCTTCCCAGTTGTCAGAGAAGTCGTCCACATCAGCTTCAGGGATACGAACGGGTGCGGTACACTGACGGCACTTGAATTTCTTGCCGGCTTTCTCATCGCTGACTTTGTAGCTCTTACCACACTTTTTGCATTGGAAGCTGATGGTCATTTTAATTCCAGAAGGGTCGTTTATTGAATGAAGATCTTTTTTTGAGATCTGTGACGATTCGCCATCTGCTAGTCAACAAAGGACTTTCACATATCACAGCTGAGTATTGATGATATTACCATCGTTGTGCTGAATCAAATTATTCAGCGTCTTTACGGAAATCTTTGTGGGAATAAAATGAATGGATTTGTCTATTCCACGGCTTTGCCAGAACCCGCTTCGACAACAGGAATCATGTCGGAAGATTCGTCTAATGTAGTCTGGGATCTTTGTTAGAATCTACGGTAGAAAGACAGTAATCATGGATTATTTTTCTTTTTCAGCTCACTTCCCTTCAAAAACACGGAAGCGAGACAGGCCTGGGTTGACAGGGGAATCAGGTGGAAGAAAGATCTCTGGCAAGTTCTTCGCAGTGGTGTAGCGTGTGGACCGTCCCTGGTCTCACTGAGAATGAATTGTTCAGATAAGGGCTCTCGTTCTTCATTAAATAAAGAAAAAAATGATAGGGGACCTGACAGGAAATCAATTGATGAAGGAATAGACTGCTTTCTGGAGAAAATTGGTCCAAACTGTTATTTTGTTCGTGCATTTGTATACAAAGGGGATTACTATACAGCAGGCTATATGTAGAGTGTGTTACAATGCACAGGCACTGGTGCAAAGAATAAGAATCCTTTTGTGAAAGATTTGTTTCTTTGATGATCCAGCATAATAAAAATCGCCGTAGTGGTTTTACGCTAATAGAGCTATTGGTCGTGATTAGTATCATTGCGATTTTAGTCGCTCTGATACTGCCGGCTGTGCAGCAGGCTCGTGAGGCGGCTCGTAAAACTCAGTGCCGTAATCATCTCAAGCAGCTGGCATTAGCGTTACACAACTATCATGACTCACATCAGGTCTTTCCGCCTGGTGGGGTCGCCATTGACCCTGCAAATCATGTTGTGATTTGCGCATCGGGGATCGGTTTTGGTGCCATTGATGTCTGGTCAGAAGCATCCGGAGGCGCAGGCAAGCAGGGAACCAGTTGGATGCTGCATATCCTGCCGTATATAGATCAGGCCAATCGCTACAATCAGTGGAATTTTACGAAGAGCGTCTCTGATAATGTCGCTGTGGCGGAACGTAATATTCCGATTTTCTATTGTCCTTCCCGACGGAACGGAATCAGGAGTTCGGATACCGCCATCATGTTTCAAAACTGGAGTGCCGGCGGCAATGACTACGGTGGCTGTGTTGGCGGATGCAACGGCTGGCATGACTGTGGCGCTCATGAGAGCTGGATTGTTCCTGATGGCAACCGTCCGGCCGGACCATGTAAAGGCATCTTTCAGGTCAACTCAAATACTCGGATGGCTCATATTACCGATGGAACCAGCAATACATTTATGTTGGGAGAGCTACAGCGTCTGAATGAGGGAACGGACAATACAACGAGCCGCGATGGTTGGGCGGTAGGCGCTGTTTCTGTCATGTTTTCCAGCTGCAGTAACGGGACCGAATGTGATGGACCGAATGGGGCTCACTTTGAAGATATGGGGAGCGAGCACGTTGGTGGTGCCTTCGTTGCGCTGGCTGATGGGTCCGTTCATTTCATTAGCAATTCCATTAACCAGACAATCCTAAGATATCTTGGCAGTATTGCCGGCGATGGCCCCTCTGGCTTTACTCAATAAACAACGTATTTCAATCGTTTGGGGTATCGAACAATTAAGGTGTGCAGAGATTAACCGGAGGAAAAAAGATGAAATCAAGCGTTTCTATTTCATTGATATTCTTCTTAGTATCGTCGATTCCTTGCGTTGGTGCAGCGCCTTCAAAAAAAGAAAAGCAGCCTAAGAAAACGCAGCGTGAGCTTGTCTTTGAAAGAATGGACACAGATCACGATGGCCTGATGGACATTTCCGAGTATCTGGCAGGCAGTATCGGAAAAGTTGCTGATGCCAAGGACAAAGAATTTACGAAATGGGATCTCGACAAAGATCGCAGACTTACTTTTGAGGAATTTCGCAAGCGTGGTTTTGTTCCTTCCAAGAATCATAAGCCAAATCACAAACTTGAATTCAAGCGGCGTGATCGGAATCGGGACCAGAAACTGAGTCTACAGGAGTTTATGCTCAAGGTTCCTCCTGACGCGCTAAAATGGCGACGTATGGCGTTCTTTCGCGCTGATCTGAATGAAGATCTCTCATTAACCTTTGAGGAATATGTTGATCGCGGGACAGGTCGGTTACTCAGTCCGCAATATCTGTTCTTTCAACGGGATTTCAATGATGATGAGGCACTTTCTGAGGAGGAGTTTCTAGCTGGAATCAAAAAGAAAGAACAAATTCAGAGAGCGCAGTCGTTGTTTGCTTTGCATGATTATAACAGTGATGGAACGCTCACTTTTAAAGAATATCGTGTGACGCCTTATGCACGGCCTGACTTGCAGGCCCATTTCGTGGGGCGTGATCAGGATGAAAATAATATGCTCGATGTGCGTGAGCTAACATTGTTTTATCCTCCCCGTGCTTCGAACTGGATGTCAAAAAGTTTTCGTCAATTTGATACAAACAATGATCAGTTTTTAGATTGGGAAGAATACCAGGCGCGTGACATTGAACTAAAACGTAGACGCAAACTGGCAAACTCCTGGTCAATGGAAGAGTGGTTAACAGCAAGTATTTTACTTGTTGACGGATTGCTTGTGCTCGTCTTTGTGTTCTGGTTGGGGAAACGCCAGCCAAAAACTTCTACTAAAGAGTCAAAAACATTCGTTGCTCACAGTTAATCAGGAGTAACGAAGGCCTGATTTAATCTTAACGAAAAACGATTTGAATTTGTGTTTGAAGATTGTTTTCGTGGTCTAGTGTTAATTATGAAGAGAAAACGCTGGTTGAGATTCAGGTTATCTCAGGGATATACGAAATCTGCTAAGGGACTTTCTCAGCTTATTTCGATCTTTGGAAAACTTCACTTCGGAAATCATTGATAGTACATGGATTTAGAACATGAATTTACAGCAATATCCTTGTTTCACTGTTCGGTTGGTCGTCGTTACGGGCATTATTTTAAGTTTTTCTAGGCATAGCACTGCGCAAGTAGAGTTTCCTCTCATTGCACTCAAACCTGGACAGCCAGTTTCTGAAGCTCTGTTCCTCAGTGTTGATACAAATGAAGATGGCAGAATATCTCTTAAAGAATATCAGGGAAATTCTGACCAAAATGAAAATCTGCGACGAAGTGGGCAATTTAATCAGCATGATTCAAACAATGACAAGTATCTTTCCCGAAATGAATTTAAGTATGCTCCTCTTGCTCATCCCGGCAGACGACTTCGTTTTGAATGGAAAGATCAAAATCGTGACCAGAAGCTCGTGTTGAGTGAAATACTCCGCGGAGAATCTGGTCGTCGCGCTGCGTTAGCGAAACACGTTTTGAAACGATACGATTCAAATCAAGATGAGATGCTTTCCTTCAAAGAATGGGAACAATCGCCTGATTGCAATCGAGAACTTGGAAGTCAGTTATTGAAGACCAATGATTTAGACGGAGATGATCGCGTCAGTTATCAAGATGTTCTGGAAAACGCAAACCAGAAATATATGAAAGAGTTGGCTGAGCACATCAAGAAATTCGATCTTAATCAGGACCAGTTTCTCAGTCGTGATGAATTTCCCGTAAAGACGAATTTGTTTGATGGTTCGACAACGCTTTGGGGGGGGGACTATCGCGTTATCTTTAAGCGACTTGATACTGATGCGAATAATGTCCTTGATCAGAAGGAATTCAAGAAATATGAATTTCCTGAATATGTGAAGAAAAATGAGTATACGCGCGCCCGTTATCATCAGTTTCAAACGAATGTAGAAAAAATATTCGATCGATTTGACCAAGACCAGAATCATCAACTGAGTCTGGATGAGTTCCGTCCTCCTGTCGATTTATTTTTTACGAGACTCGATCAAGATCAAAGCAATGGTCTCAATCTAGATGAGTATCGAGTCTGGGTTTCAAAAAAAATCTCACATCAGAAAGTAAAGTATGATTTTGATCTCTATGATCAAGATCACGATCGGTCTATTTCCCTCGATGAATTCAAAGTCACACCGTTATTTTATCCCAGTGACGACATTTTCTTTGGATTTCTTGATATTGACAGTAGTAAAAGTCTTTCTCTTTCTGAGTTTTTAAGACAAAAGCCTGCTTCCGCGTCGGCTGATTTAAAATGGAACTTTCATCGTTACGATGCTGATAACGATGATGAACTCAGTCTGCTTGAATATCGTGATCGTGGTACAGGCGTTGAATTGGATTCCATTACGTTGTTTAAGCAGAAGGATATCGATCAAAATGGAAAACTGACTCAAAAAGAGTTTATTCTGAGAATTAAATCAAAGCGGGAAGTCGATTGGGCTCTCAAAACATTTTCGATTGCTGATGAAGATAAAGACGAATTATTGACTCCTGCGGAATTCAAGTTAAGTCCGATTGGACGGCCCGATGTGTTTTCAAAGTTAGAATATTATGATTTAGATAAGAATGGGAATCTTTCTTTTAAGGAGTGGGTCGCTACAAAGGCCTATCCGAATTCTGATTTGTATGAGTCCATGTTTGAACTGTACGATACGAATCAGAATCAATTAATTGAAATTGGCGAGTTCAAATATACTCCCTTGGGAGGGCCATCCAGCAAACTTCGCTTTGAATGGAAAGACCTGAATCGGGATGGTAAGTTAACAAAAGAAGAAGCCTTGCGGGGAGAATATTTTCGCCTGGCCGCTTTGATGCGTCACATACATACCAGATTTGATTCAAATAAAGACTCTTTTCTTTCTTATTCGGAGTGGGAACAAACGCCCGCCCACCTTCTACGATTCAGGGATCTGTTATTAGGTATCAGAGATTATGATGGTGATGACCAGATCAGTCTGAAAGATTGTCTGGGGACTCGCACTGGAGACAATGCGGATAAGATTAAAAAATATTTTGCAGCATTCGATGCTAATCAAGATCAATTCTTACAACGCTCCGAATTTCCCATTATTACGGATTTATTTAATGGTACGGGGCTTTTATTCAGAGAGGACTATCAAGTTGTATTCAAAAAACTGGACATTGATAAGAATGGTTTGGTCGATCGGAATGAGTTTAAGAAACGACAATTGACAAAAGGTCAACAGAAACAAGCTTGGGCCATTAATCGGAAAAAAGCGTTTGTCAAATATGCCGATCAAACGTTTGATCGCCTAGATTCTAATAAAGATCAGCAACTCAGTTTAGATGAATTTACCCCATCTTGGGAATTACTCTTTTCGCGCGTTGATGTCGATCAGGATCAACGTTTGGAGATTTCTGAGCTTGCATTAGTTCTTTCCGGACTTGATCCCAAAGATCTGGAATACGAATTCCAGTTACATGATGAAAATAAAAATCAGGCACTTTCGCAAACAGAGTTTTCGAGCTTGAGTTATTTCTATCCTGATGGAAACAAATTGTTTGCTCTGTATGACAGAGATCAAAATTCAAAACTGAGTCTGTCTGAGTTTCAAGCACAGAAACCCACTGCTTATGCGGCTGCTCTGAAACGCACATTTCATTATTATGACGCCAATAATGATGACTATCTGAATCAGGATGAATTTAAGAATCAGGGGGCTGGTTTAGAACGGGATTCTATTACTGTTTTTAATGAAAAAGATACGAATGGAGATAAAAAACTCTCTGCTGATGAATTTTTATCTGGAAAACGGGATCGGGAAATCGAAGGAGCAACTACGAATTTCAAACAGGCTGACACAGATCAGGACCAATATTTGACTGCTGTCGAATTCAAATTGACTCCAGCTGGGCGGCCGGATGCCCTCTCAAAACTGGAATATCTGGATACCAACGGCGATGGCTCATTATCACTGGTTGAATTTAATTCAAAACATAAATATCGGCAATTAATGTTTATGGGTTTTATTTTTGATCGCTTCGACCAGAATCAAGATGGGCAGCTCAGTTTGGAAGAATTCAAAAAAACTCCCGTTGCACAACCCATTGGTCTTTTGGGGATACCAGATAAAAATGGAGACCGCAAATTAAATCTATCTGATTTTACAAGTAATAAATCAGGAAAACGACTTGAGTTGGCTAAATTCTATTTTTCCAAATTTGATATCAATCAAGATGGCTGGCTTCGCCATGATGAGTTTCCTGTTCCTGTTGATCCGACGATTCCGAAATACTCGATTCTTTATGATTCTGAGATGGCATTTCTCCGTTTAGATACTGATGGAGATCAGTTGCTAAGTTTAGAGGAATTTCGAGACCGTCAGACGCCTAATGATCCCTGGTCGAAAACAGAATATGAAGACTGGCTCAAAACAGCAGATGACCTTTTTGCTAAACGAGATCTAAATCACGACAACAAGTTGTCAGTCACAGAGTTTTCATCAGAGACACCACTGGCAAATTGGATCATTGCAGATGGAGAAATCTTACATTCCATACCGGAAATCATGTTTCATGAATGGTCATTCTTCTCCATGGACCGTAATAAAGATCAGCAATTAAGTGCAGATGAATATTTGAGAAATAAACCCAAAAAGGTTCTTGAAAAAGTAAAAGAACAATTTCAGCAAGTCGATTTTGATAAAAATAAGTCTCTGACTTTTGAGGAATATAAATATCATCCCAGTACGCTTTATATCCCCTGGGAAGATTTCTGGTGGCGCGATAAAGACCATGATCATTTTCTAAACGCTGAAGAATTCAGCGTTCGGTACTATCGTACTTTTCCGATATTAGGGCAGCGCACGCTGGAAGCTTTTGATGATAATAAGGATGGAAAACTCAGTTATACAGAATTTCGAAAAACACCCGATGCAAATCCCATTGGGCTTTCTATTTCACGAGTAAGAGATAATAACAATGATGGAAAAGTGGAATTAGGAGAATTTGCAGGCATGTTGCAAGGAGGTGCCAAACTTCTCGCAGAAGAGCACTTTACAATATATGATCGTGATAAAAATGGAGAATTAAGTTGGGATGAATTTCCTTATCGACTCAATAACACATCGTTTCCAACTCCAGCGATATTTGCATACTATGACAAAAATCAGGATCAGCTTCTTACTTTTGTAGAGATGTATCCTGATGAAAAGAAAAAGAATGGTTCTCCAGGAACTTATGCATTAACCAATCAAAAGAGGTTCCAAACCCTGGATCGGAATCGTGATGGTTTTGTCAATTGGGAAGAGTACAAAACGAGTGATCCTGGTACACGAATGAAAAATCCAAAACAACGTCCTCGTAATGTCGCGGTTACGTTTACAGGAGGTACACCAGCAGCCTGGATTCGTCCAGAAGATCGTCCTGTACCTCCCAGTGCCATCTCGATCTTTAAAAATAAAGACAAAGATAATGATTCTCAATTAAGCTTTTCCGAATATCTTGGAAGGCATTACTCTCCAAAATCGGAAGCTGCTGCTAAAATCATTTTTGCGCACTTCAATCGAAATTCCGACGATTATTTGTCGTTCGATGAATTTAAAGCTTGCCCAATGGCAAATCCAAATGCTGAGATCCTTTTTTCAAGTCGCGACCAAAACCAGGATAAACAAGTAGATCTCAAAGAATTTATTGCTTATCGAACGGGAGCAGGCCCTCAAAAATATTTGGGAGAAATTTTTAAACGCTTTGACTCGGATGAAGATGGCACACTGAGTCTCAATGAATTCAAGGCAACTCCAGACGCTAAGCCGACAAGCGATATCGTGTTACCGACAAGAGACATTAATGGCGATGGAAAACTTGCAATATCAGAATTTAGTGATGTGCCCACCGATAAACCATCGCAAACTCTCCAAACTCAGTTTGAATGGCTCGATTTGAATCATGATGGGTTCTTGACTCTGGCAGAATTGAAACTGAACGATCCAATTATTCCGTCTCCCGATCCAGAAGTCGCAAATGTTAATTCCAATAAACCTTGGTCGGTCTCAAGAAACATGCTGATCGGTATTGGAGTTATTTTAGTGCTTGGTCTTCTAATTCTTGTATATAAAGCCGGGAAGATGAGTGCAGCCCGTTAAGTAGAGTTGGTTTTTACCTGGGGGGCAGGCGACTGCAAAATAGTTGTTGAGGTATTGTAAATGCAAAATCAAAAAAAACTGATCGAAGAGCCCGAATCACATCTTGAAAAAAGTGAAACTCAAACAAGCGTAAAACGAAAACGTATTGTAATAATAGCAGTCGCTCTCTTTTTTTTAGGTGATTTACTCTGTTTTGCCTGGGTGATGCGGCCAGAATCGACAAAGGTTGCTTCACCGGCAATTGCTCCTTTTTCAGAAGCACAAGCTGCTGCGTTTCAGACTGATTGGGGAACTCATTTAAATATTCCTGAAGAAATGCAGAATTCACTTGAGATGCGTTTTGCATTGATTCCTCCCGGCACATTTACAATGGGGGCGGGGCCTAATGAGAAAGCGGTCAAGTCGCGTGAACAACCTCAACATGAAGTCTCTCTTTCGAAGCCGTATTATCTTTGTGTGCATGAAGTATCTTTAAAGAACTTCAGGGAATTCGTGAAGGATACAAATTACCAGATTGATCCTCGTCGTGATGCAGCGGGAGTGTCCCAAGCAAATCTGAGTGCCGGAAATTGGGTGGAAGATCCACTTCATCCCTGGGAAAAAGTGGGGTTTGAACAGAATGAAGCTCATCCTGTTGTGAATGTCACTTGGTTTGATGCGATGGCTTTTTGTCGCTGGTTAAGCGAAAAAGAAAATCGTACCTATCGTCTTCCGTATGAGGCGGAATGGGAGTTTGCCTGCCGTGCAGGAACAGAAACAGTGTTTAATACAGGTAATAGTCTGTGGTTCTATGGGCCCATGGAAAATCACTCTGACCAGACAGTAAATCCGGGACTCATTGTACACATGCAGGATGCCTCTCCCTGGAAGGATGGCTATGCAAACACATCCCCTGTCGGGACCTTTCCTCAAAACCATTTCGGGCTTTTTGATACACATGGTAATGTTCGCGAATGGTGCATGGACTGGTGTGATGAGGAGTATTATTCCCATTCTCCCAAAGTCGACCCGAAGGGGCCACAAACGGGGGCGTCCCGAGTATTACGAGGTGGGTGCTGGGGAAGTAACGAGTATTATTGTCGCTCCGGAAGACGAATGGAGCGAGCTCCCGGATCAAGAAATGTTCGCAATGGATTTCGCATTTTATGTGAAATTGATCCAGAATCTGATTTCGGTGAATACGAATATTCTCCAACTCTTCACCGTGATCCTCGGTGGTGGTATGAATCCAGGATTGGTGAAGAAGTAGAATAACCCACTTTAAACAGCAAGAGGGCGGCTACTCTTAGTGTCTTGATTATCTCTGACGTTGTTTCACGATCAAGTCGGCCAGCATTCCTGCGATCAGAATCATGAGCCCGGCAACAATGAGAATCACGTCGGAGTCTGTAATCCCCAGATCGGGAGAATAAAAGATATGATAAGACGCTCGTAAAACTCCGATTGCCCCCAGTGAAAATGCCAATGGTGCCAAAACTCTAAGGGGTCTAAAATAGGTAATAATTCTGAGAACTGTGAGAAAATATTGTAGTGTATCGTGAATGGGGTGGAATTTTGATTTTCCAATACGTTTTCTGTAAGTAACAGGGATATATTTGACGGAGTGCCCATTACACATGAATGCGAGAGTCATTGAAGTCACGCAAGAAAAACCATCTGGAATGGCCCAGAGGTAATTTCGCATTAAGTCCCGTTTGAAAATCTTCAGGCCAGTGTTCAGATCGGGGATTCGTTTCCCACTTACAATTTCTGCCAGCTTACGAATGCTCCATTTGATCGGAACTCGCAGGAATTTAATTGTTCCTTGCTCGCTGGTTCGCGCGCCATTTACTTGGTCATAGTCCGGGAAATATGACAGTAGTTCGGGAAGTGAGCTGGGATCATAACTCCCATCTGCATCCAGCATGGCAATCAATTCCCCATGCGATTCTCGGATTCCCGTTTTGCGACTGGCACCGGATCCACCATTTTCGACACGTTTGACTAAACGAACTCCACTCAGTGAAGCTTTTGCTGCAGTGTTATCACTAGAGCAATCGTCAATAACAAGAATTTCCCAGTTCCCGCTCCATTCAGTCATGGCGTTTCTGATTTCTGTGATCAATGATTCAATCGCATTTTCTTCATTATATGCGGGGAGCAAGATTGTCAGATCCAGGGGGGAATTGTGAGTTTGAGAATTGCAATCGATTATTTCAGGCATTGTATTTTGCTTTTGAAAAATCTGAATGATTGTATTATTAGATATAGACATCATACTGTATGATATTGAAATGTATATGCTAATTGTATTCTGGATGTTCATTGTGTGGTAAGTCAATATAGAGAAGAGTACTTATGAACTCTGGCGCGAAATGGTTACTGGGAGGTCTGTTGCTCCTCTCATTATCTTTGAATTTATGGAACAATGATTTTCCCGTTGGCTACCACGGAGACGAGCCCAAGAAAGTTCGATTCACTCTCAATTATGAGCAGGATTTTCACATCCCAATCTTAATGCTTCAGTTGGCTCGTCTGGGAAATCTTGTATTTGGCTTTGAAGACGAACGTGTTGTCTTGATAGGTCGGTGGGTGTCTGCTTTTTCCGGAGTGCTCATCGTTTTCTTTTCGTTTTTGTTTGCCAAAAGAACAATGAATGAACGCTGGGCATTTCTTGTGACAGCGGGGGTGGCAGTTTCTCCCATTCTTGTAGTCCATGCCCATTACATGAAAGAAGATATGTTGTTCACTGCCTGCGCCATGGCAGCGTTATGGTTCATTCTCAAATTCATCGAAAATCCAAACTGGAAAACAGCGATCCCCCTCGGAATTACAACGGGACTGGCCTGGTCAGCACATTATAAGTCTGCCTTGTTAGTTGTGATTGCTGTTTTGATTCCACTTCTGATTTCTGTTCCCAAAAAACTAAGTTACTATAGTTTTTTAATAGCCGCTGGGTTTTTGGGGATTTATGTTTTCTTAAATGTGAATTATCCAATTCTGGAGGCACCTGAAATATTCTTTGAGGGGGTCAGGCATGAAGGAAACCATGCAGCCACAGGCCACTCGATTTCCGTTTCTCCGTTTGATCAATGGTTTTCGTTTCACCTTTTCAATAGTGTCATTCCAGGATTAACGCTTTCGGTAACCTTGTTGGCTGTTACGGGAATGATCGTACTACTTTTCTGCTGGAAAGAGACACAGGATGTAGATCGTCTGTTTCTGCTATTTGTTGTTTTTTATTATTTGATTCCTGAGATTTCTCCTTCCAAACCTCCGCCAGGTTATTCCCGCTATATTCTGCAGATTGTTCCTGCCTTGATTTATTTTTCAGTTCGAGGAATTCATCTCTTATCAAGCCATTTCTCAAGCAACTATGTCAGGAAAGGACTTCTGTTATTATTGAGCATCAGCTTGAGCCTCTCTTTTTGGGACACGTTACAGCTGGACTATTATATGAATTGGAAGCGCGATACACGACAGCAGGCTGCCGAATGGCTGTCCCAGGCAGGCGGAAAATCTTTTTACGAACAGTATGCTGCTGCAAAAAACGACGTCAGGTCGATCGGTGATTTCACTCCGGAAGAACTCCGGAATCAAGGGTATGATTTTGTTGTCGCCAGTGACTTTCGTTATGAACGATATTACCGTGGTGCTCAAACTTCTGGGCAGGATGAGTACATTTACAATCGGCATCGGCAATATGAAGAATGGTTCAGGTATCCTTTTGTTGAGATCAGACCAACGTATCGCAGTTTCGCTTTCAGCAACCCAACTGTGCGTATAATAGACTTGCGTCCTGTTCAGAAACTGACTGAAAGTAATTGAGAAGTGGCTTCATTAAATAACACAAAGCATACTGAGAAACATTCATTCGCGAAAAATCTACCTTATTTTTTTGTTGTCGGATTGCTCGCGATCCAGGCATCTCTCCTAGGGTATATGGCGGTGAAGCAGAGCCCCAATGCCAATGAACCCGGCCACTTGGTCGCTGGCATCAGTAACTGGCAGCTAGGTCGCTTTGAGCTGTATCGTGTTAACCCCCCTTTGGTTCGTATGATAGGGGCATTACCAGTTGTAATGGCTGGTGCAAAAACAGACTGGGAAGCATTTCATGATGGTCCCGGAGCGCGGCCTGTATTTACGATTGGTCCCGATTTTATCAAAGCAAACGGCGAACGCTCGTTTTGGCTCATGACTCTGGCTCGCTGGGCATGTATCCCGCTGAGCTTGATTGGTGGTCTGGTCTGTTTTTTCTGGGCACGTGCTCTGTATGGAGAACTTTCAGGATTACTTGCTCTTACATTGTGGTGTTTCAGTCCCAATCTTCTGGCGCATGGCGCGTTTATTACCCCTGATGCAGGGGCCACGGCAATATCTGTAGCCGCCGGGTGGCTTTTTTGGAGATGGCTGAATCACCCGACCTGGGGGCGCGCGATTGCTGCTGGATGTCTACTGGGGCTTGCTGAACTGGCGAAATTTACTCTGATATTGTTTTTTGGCCTCTGGCCGTGCCTTTGGTTATTTTGGCTGTGTATTTCTCGTTCTAAGGAAACACAGGCTTCAGTCTGGCGTCAGGGAGCCCAGATAACCGTTCTACTGTTGCTTGCATTGCATATTCTTAATCTGGGCTATGGATATGACGGATCTTTCAAGCCACTCGGTAAATACGAATTCATCAGTGCAACCTTAAAAGGCTCCGAAGCAGATACAGACACAAGCGAGACAGGAAATCGATTTACTGGGACCTGGCTTGAGAATATTCCAGTACCTTTACCGGTTCAGTATGTCATTGGTATCGATATTCAAAAGCAGGACTTTGAACGAGAACGTCAGACTTTCTTTCGAGGAAAATTTTATCCTCATGGGTTTTGGTATTACTACCTCTATGCGTTGGCGATCAAGGTTCCGCTCGGTACTTGGGTTTTGGCGCTTATGGCCAGTGGTTTCACTTTATTTCAGATTAAGCGAGGGGAGTGGGACAACTGGAGAGATGAATTTATTCTTTTAGCACCACTAATGCTGATATTCGTCTTCGTGAGTTCAGAAACCGATTACAATGCCCATTTACGATATATACTACCAGTTTTTCCCTTTGGTATCATCTGGATCAGTAAATCCGCTCAGTTGATCACTTCCTTTAAATCGTATCGATCACTGGTGATTGCGATACCACTTCTCTGGTCGGTTGCTTCCAGTTTATGGGTTTTTCCACACAGTCTTGCTTATTTTAATGAAGTGACCGGGGGGCCCGCGCAAGGCTATCGTCATCTGATAAATAGTAATCTTGACTGGGGGCAGGATTTGCATGAATTAAAACAATGGTTAGATCAACATCCCAGTTCGGAACCATTCTATCTTGCCTATTACGGGCTATTTGCCCCACAGGTCGCTGGAATCAAATTTCAACTCCCCCCCGAATGGCCAGAGGGAGACGATGATCTCAAGGATTCAGCGAATAGATCACTCGTCCCCGGACGTTACGCCATTAGCGTGAATCATATATACGGTTTGGATACACTTCCGCCGTTCAATGAAGCGGGAGAAAAGCAATATGTTAATCAATCAGGATATCGGTATTTCCTGAAATTAACTCCCGTTGCTCGTGCGGGTTATTCAATCCATATTTATGAGATTTCTCAGGCTGACATTGATCGTTTAAAAGAGACAAGACACAGCGAGTGATTCAAGGAATGCAAGTCAGGCACAAATCTGTTTCAGTGTGTTTGTTTAGGTTGATCTGTCTTACATGTGGCAGATTCGAATTGTGAGTTATTGTGAAACAAGAAGGTGATGCTGATGTTTCTCCTCAATAAGTATCGTAGTCAAATGGTGTTATTTTTGTCGTTACTATTAGCGACTGGATGTGGCGAACCTCCCAGGACTGTCACAGACGAAACGGCCGCCTATTGGGTTCTCAGTAAACAAGGAAGTGTGACTGTTTTTTTAGATGGTCGTTCTAAACATGTAAAAAAAATAGACCAATTGCCAGCTGAGCATTTTTCGATCCGGTCAATCCAGCTCGTTAAAAAAGACAATCTTCAACCAGCGGAACTAAAGGAAATCTCAGGACTGAAACAGCTCCGTAACCTCAATCTTTCTCGTACGAATGTTGATCATCGTGCGATTTTAAACCTTACAAATTTGCCTCAACTCAGAGCACTCGATCTTTCTGAGACCAATGTGTCTGATGCTGGTTTAGAAGCAATAGGTGAATTTGCGAAATTGAAAACCCTTGATCTTTCGAAAACAAAAATCGATGGGTCTGGTCTGGGAGGTTTAGATGGTTGTGGGAAACTGACAGAACTGAATTTAAGCGGTACAGATCTTCGCCCCGATCACTTGAATATGCTGAAAGGTTTTACCAACCTGATCAAGCTGAATGTGTTGAATACCTATGTGAACGATCAAGATATTGGTGACTTAAAACAAGCCTTGAAATACTGTGAAATAATAACAAAGGCAGATCCAGAGACTGCGAAAAAAAAGTAGTTCATTTTGAACCCTGTGAAATACAACTTCCAGGTGAACTGATAGTGCACCTACTTGGCTTACAGAAAATGGTTCCCTGAAATGACTAGATCCGTTTCTGACAATACACATGTTTCAGATCACAACTCTTCGAACCTTGATTTCAGGTTTCTTTTGATTTGTGTCTCAGTACAAATCTTGGTCAACCTATTAATTCTTCCATTCATCTGGGATGAAAATCAGGGCCATGCCAGGAGAAAACAAAGATATATCTCACCAGAAGTGATTGCACAATATGCAAGAGGGCAAGTTCTCTTAGAAGTACCGGAAGGACAGTCTTCACTCCATTATCGGTTAATGAAACCGAGAATGAGTTCAGTTGACACGAAATATCCGCTGGTCATTTTTTTACACGGGGCAGGGAGCCGAGGGGATGATAACAGGATACCATTAGGTTCCCTTCCTACTCAGTTATCACGTAAAGCCTGGAGAGAGAAATACCCATGTTATGTGCTTGTCCCTCAGTGTCCAAGAGAACGCTGGTGGGGTCAGTTTGAGATGGTTGAATTACTGTACGCAGCATTAGATAAAACGTTGAATGAGAATGAGAGCATTGATCGTAGTCGGATTTATCTGATCGGGCTTTCAATGGGCGGGAACGGCTGCTGGAGTTTTGCCGCTTATAAGCCTGAGATCTTTGCAGGAGTCGCCCCTTTTTGCGGCCAGGGGGACCCTGCTACGGCCTCTCTGCTTAAAGAAATCCCCTTTTGGGTTGTACATGGTGATGCAGACAGAGTGATTGACGTTTCGTATTCGAGAGAGATGGTTGAAGCACTTCAAAAAGAGAATGGAAATATTATTTATCATGAATTACCGGGAGTAGGACACAACTGTTGGGGGGAGGCGTTTCGGGAGCCAAGTGAAATGATGGATTGGATGTTCCAGCAACAAAAGAAGATTGCAAAATAGGTGCTATTCGTTGGGATCTGGTTTGGATCGATATGGTGAATCCTGCAGACCCTGGATATCGGGAAAGGTCTGTCAAAAC
Organism: Gimesia fumaroli; assembly: GCF_007754425.1. NCBI lineage: Bacteria > Pseudomonadati > Planctomycetota > Planctomycetia > Planctomycetales > Planctomycetaceae > Gimesia > Gimesia fumaroli. The sequence goes on along the minus strand of NZ_CP037452.1, from coordinate 4,159,701 downwards.
TTACTTGGATTTGCAATCTGAATGATTGCTTATTACAAATGTATCAGGTCAGTAAGTTGTGGAATCGCATCGACTGGCTGGTTTCCGTTTGCTCATACCCTTAGTTTTAGAATATCATCCATGAATCATCCCAAGCTATCGCGTCGTTCGTTTCTCAAAACTTCTGTTACCATGGCGGGGACGTTTCCGCTTGTATCTGAGTTGGCTCATGCAAATTCGCATGATGTGAGTGAACCACTGATGGCCTATGTGGGCACGTTCAGTTCCCCACTCCAGGATGTCTTAGATACCCAGGTCGATCTGCCGCCCGGTAACGGTCGGGGCATTCATCTGTTCCAGGTTGATCGAGAGACCGGGGGATTGACTCCGGCAGGCATTCACGCAATGGGGACAAGCCCGAGTTGTCTGGCCGTCAATACTGCAGGCACACATCTGTATTCCACTAATGAAACAGATCGTGTTGGAAAAGAAAAACATGGATCGGTCAGCTCTTTCAAGATCAGCAAAAAAGATGGAAGCTTGATACCGCTCAACACTGTGAACTCTGGAGGGGCAGGCCCCACTTATGTAAGCATTCATCCTTCTGGTCGATATCTGCTGATTGCGAATTATTTTGGCGGTTCTGTGGCAGTGCTTCCCATTCTGCAAGATGGTCGCTTAGGGGAGCCAACAGATATAAAGAACGATACTGGAAAAATTGGTCCTACAACTGCCACAAACGCGCCGGAAGGCAGCTTCGCCTTCAGCGGGCATGATCGTACACACGCCCATATGATTCAATCTGATCCTACAGGGCGTTTTGTGTTTCACGTCGATTTGGGGTTGGATAAAATCTATAGCTGGAAGTTCGATGAAAAAACGGGAAAACTGACCGCGAATAATCCCCCTTCCATTTCGCTTCCTCCCGGTGATGGTCCCCGGCATTTCCATTTTCATCCTAATGGGCGCTGGTTCTATTCCATCCAGGAAGAAGGTTCAACACTGGTGCTCTTCGATTACGACGAGCAAGCCGGATCCCTGACCTCGCGACAGACGATATCAACCCTCCCGGATGGCTTCAAAGGCAGTAACTTTTGCTCTGAGATTCTGGTTTCGGATGATGGCAAGTTCGTCTATGCAGGGAACCGCCTGCATGACAGCATTGGTATCTTTTCTGTCGGTTCAAACGGTGAGTTGACCTGGATTGCCGATGAATGGACTCGAGGTAATTACCCCCGCAGTTTCAGTTTCGATCCCACGGGCGATTTCTTGTACTGCTGTAATCAGCGGGCAGATAGTATCGCCGTTTTTAAAGTGGATAGGAACACTGGGAAATTGCAATTCACAGATCACTACGCTGCAGTCGGCAACCCTTCACATATGGTTTTTCTAGACCTTGCGAAAATCAAGTAGTCGTATTTTCGTTTAGTCGTCAGGGGGGCAATATAAATTACAAAAACCCGTCAGGAAAGGTTTTACACTCTTTCCTGACGGGTTTGAATTTAGTACCGGAGGGGGGACTTGAACCCCCACGAGGTTTACCCTCACTGGATTTTGAATCCAGCGCGTCTGCCGATTCCGCCACTCCGGCTCGTGAATAAAACTATATAGTCTAACGCTTTATCGAATTCAATGGAAACAGGAAAAAAACTCAGTTTCAGAGCCCTGACTCCAATATTTCGATTGAAATTTCAAATAAAACAGCTCAGGCAGCTTCAATTGCGGCGGTCGAAAGTGGGAATTTGAGCGTAAACGCTGTTCCTTTTCCGACTGCACTTTCAACTCTGATTCGGCCTTTATGGGCTTCCATGACCTCTTTCGCCAGTGACAAGCCTAGCCCCGTTCCACCTTGGCCGTTTTCATCTGCTTCTTTGGTGGTGTAAAACTGATCGAAGATGTGCTGTAGCTGCTCAGAGGGAATGCCAGCACCACTGTCGCGGACGATGACTTCTGCCATGTTAGATTCCGGATTGATGCGTACGGCAAGGTCAATCCTGCCGCCAGAGGGCATTGCCTGTCGGGCATTGACAATCAAATTGACAAGTACCTGTTGAATCTGGTTCGGATTTAAGACGACTTCCGGGTTTGATTCGAAATGCGTATGTAGATTCACGCGATTCATGGAGAGGTCTTTCTCCACTAATGCGATTACACTTTTGACCAGCAACTGGAGATCTACAGGTTCCTGGCGGCCTTCGTTTCCGCGGGCATAGGAGAGCATGCCTGTTGTGATTTTTGCAGCACGTTGTCCCGCAGATAAAATCTTGGTAAAAGCTTTTTCCCGGCGTTCTTCTTCCTTGTGCCGTAAACCAAGTTTCGCATAGTTGATGACGGTGGTCAGAATATTATTGAATTCGTGGGTGATCGAAGATGCTAATGCACCGACAGAGCTCATTTTCTGAGCATGAATCAACTGTTTTTGGTAATCCTCAATCTGAGATTCCAGTTCTTGAACTCGTTTCTCTAGCGATTCAATTGTTTGGTTTGACATGAACAGGCCCGCATCCTTGAAAGGCGACAAATTCGTTTATGTGAGTGCTGAGATTCTTTCAGCTTACTCATAGAAAGTGATGTTTGAAGAATCGTCATTCTATAAATTAGATATCGGCCCGTTCATTTCAGGAATCCAGATGCAACAGAAGTGGGAATGAATGCATTGGTAGAAGTAATCGATACGATACAGTTATGTAAAATGAGATGCATTGCGAGAATAGGGCGAGTGGGTGAAGTTATTGTTGGTGCCTTGGGTTTCACGGTGTAGTTTTGGAGAGTTCTGCTCTATGAAATTTGTGTCATCTGCATCCAATTTCATTCATATTCCTGTACGCTTAAATGAATGTAACTCATTATATATTAGTGGATTTAAGGGAGCGGGGCATGCGTTGTTATAAACAATATCAGTTATTCTTATTGATGAGATTGGGAATTGGATTACCGAGCCTGCCGACACAAGAGGCAGATAAGAAAATAGCATCCCTTGCTCACCAGACGATTATGTCCAGATGGAACTCTTTGCGTGAAACCCCCAGGTTGTGACGCCAACGGGAATTGACGTCGACGAATGTAGCCGTGTCTGAGCCATTGAAAGTAACACGCATTTTCACCCAGAAGGATATCGACTAGTAATTACCTCAAAAGCTTCTCTGATGCCAGAAAAGCTGAGTGAAAAACGGACTCGTCAGGAAATGCGAGATCTGATCACTTACCTGCAAAACCAGAAATAGTAGCATTTATGCCGCAGCACGTTCCTCGGCCAGTCCTTGATCCTGCTGGTCCTGCTTTTGGATTTGCAATTGTGAGGTTTTGATTCGATAAGCGATTTCTTTTGCGATCGCTTTATTGAAGGAAAGTTGAAATTGTTGATAAGAAAATTGAGCTGCACAGCACCAGCCAATCACAGACTGGCAGCGTTGGGGGCGCAGTTGCAGTTCCTGAATCGCTGAAGTCAGTGATTCAACAGTTTTATTTTCAAAATAAATCCCACTTCCCAAGCCATTCTGTTCGAAACAAACAACAGAGTTTGCAGCTTCACAGTTCGAATAGATCACGACAGGTGTACCACAACTCTGTGCTTCAATGGCTGAGAGATCAAAATCGACATCACGGGGGCAAATCACAGCGGAACAGAGACGGTACTGTTCACGTAATTTCTGATCATCGACCAGGCCGATAATTTCGATAAGGGGATCACTTTGTAGCTTGGCGGGAAGTTGATCCTCAGAGATCCCGGCGATTGACAGGCTTTGCTTGAGTTCTTTACAGGCATCCGCAGCCAGTTGTTCTTCCACAGACCATTCTCCATCTGCAACAAGGAGCAGGAAAGGGCTTCGTTTCTCAAAACCAGAACAAAAGAAATCTGTGTCTACAGGAGGTTTGACGAAGGACGTAAATCGGTCTCGATTCAGATTCTGCAGCGTTTTGGTGGGAACGACAAATTCGATATCCGTTAATGAGTTCACCAACTGCTGGTTGATTGGTGCCTGGCTGCTGGATTGAGGTTCCAGATAGCACATGTGTAACTGATGACTTTGGCATTGAATGGAAGCGGCAGCTTCCAGGCTTGTGCTGATGATTAAATTGGCCTGATCAACGTCTACGATCCGATCGGGAGAAAAACCGGTGCCGAAGCGGGCAATGGTTGATGAGTGAGGCCAGGCCTGATTCAGTGCTTCCCAAATCGAATACTCAAGCCGGGTATGAGATACGCCGGTATGCACTAATGTGACACTCATTTTGTTTCCTCCTTGAAACGATGATGAGCCTGAAATTATTCCTGTTGAAACCTGCCAGCAGCGCTTTGGCCGGTGGATTCGCATTGTACTTTAAGAATTGAAAACTGTGGGTCTGTTCATTGAATATAAGACATATCAATGCAAACAACAGGTAGAATGGACTCATAAGTGAGAATCGACGCCAAGCATCAAAATTCTCGAAGTAAAGGTAAAATGAAAGAGAGAATATTCTGGAATATCTCTCCTGCAAGGCTGATATTGGCACAACTTAAAAAATTGGTCAATGCGAATCTGTTCAGAATAGGGGTTACCTGATTAACTCGGCACAAATAGAGCGAAATCTTTGCGTTTTAGAGCATCCTAGTCTTTGTGCATTATACCAATACCCCAGAAACGGGAGACGGGCTAGCGTGAATGGCATCGAAATCGGGGATGGTTGCTCCCTGTTCTGCCTGATGGATCAGGGAAGCCATTTCCCAGGCAGTAACATAGTAATATTTCCATTCGGGATGCTGTTCGGCTTCCTCTCGCAGCGCGGTATGGAAGGCTTCCGTTTCGGGCCCCAGCAAGGTGTCAATATTCCCAGGCTTTGCACCGTGGGTGTGTAGTTTGATAAAGGTCCAATCAGGACGGCCTGTGACATGGACGTCAGCTGCCAACCAGTGCTGGAAGCGGTTCAACGTGGCGGGACGACCGTCGTGCAAATCTGAATTTTCAATTCGAGGTAGAAATCCCCACTTGCGATTGCTCCAGTCCAAGCGTAACGGCCCCTGAATCATTAGCAGACTGTCCTGTTCAGGAGAGTGTGTCACACGAGCCAGTGTACCCTGATCGTGCGATTTACATTGTCCCGGAAGGTCTTTGGCATAGTAAATACTGTTGATGATCTGTGTCTGAGTGTCACTGGGAGCAGAGGGCATTGTCAGATCGGCATAGCAACCAGTTTCGAGCAGGATTTCAATTTCATTTTCGACTCCACACCACCGTCTATCAGGACGGGAGTTACAGAGAGCCCAGTTGCCGTGAATAAAACCATAAACGATTTCTCCAGTCTGAGGATCTTTCCTAAGTAAGCCATGCCGATCAAACAGGGTCTGTCGAAACTCATTCATTTTCTTCCGTAGACCTTCTGCGGTGTCACTGTCATGGTGCAGGTGAACATCTACGTCGCCGAACCCTTGTTTGCAGAGGGCTGCCAGTCGATCCAGATACTCGGGAGCGTACTGATCCTGTGGATAAAAGAATGTATGTTGTGGAACCTGACCTCGTGAATCACTGAATTTGGAAAAGCGAACCGGGTATTCTTCACACCAGCGATCAACGCGGGCCAACGCATCCGATTTGGCAGGACTTCCCCATTCTGGCTCAAAATGGTCGCAGACTGCGATAAAAATATGTCGCGGTTGTTCTGGACTGAAGGTGACCAGTTTGTCAATCTTCTTCTGAGTAAAATAAGCAGGTAGCCAATACTGCATGTTGCGCGCACGAATCGCCATCCAGATTCCCCCAGTAAGTCCAATCAGCAGGAGGACACAAATTGTGATACACGTAATTATGAGAGAGGTCATTGTAAATCAGCTTTTTGATGTTTGAGAAAATTCCGTCTCGGGTGTTTCTGAGTTTCGGGGAGCAAGATCCGGGATTGTCAGTTCCTGCTCATCTATTGGTAGTGTGCCTGTTTGACTTCGTTCGGTACGATCCCAGGTTCCCGTCTGTTTGACAAAGAGCCAGCGAAAGAAGCCTATTGCCAGTGCCAGATTCATTTGAACAAACATTCCAGGGACCCGACAGAGTTTGAAAATGCGGTTGACCTTAACAAATTTGATACTAACGAAAGCGGACAGATAGAATAGCCCTTGTGCGAGCAGAGTTATCTGATAAATCGGATTTTGTAGCAGACACAAATTTGTAACCAACGCCAGTACCATAAAAGCCGGGCACAGCCAGCGCAGCAGCTTATGAGACCAGAATGCGAATGCGATTGATCCGAATCTGGGGTTCAGAAGTCCCTTAAGGTATTTCAAACTCTGGAAGGCGCCCGTGCCGATTCTGATCCGCCGCTTGAATTCAGCTTGGACGGAAGTCGCCGTTTCTTCTCTGGCTAAGGCAGTGTCATCATAAATGAGACGCTGACCTGTAAAATGTACCTGCATGCCGATCAGAAAGTCATCAATGATTGTGTCTGGTGGGATTGGAACATAGAGTGACTTGCGAAGCGCATATAAGGCACCATTGACTCCAAGGACCGCTCCGATTTTTGTTTCACAATGCTTGAGGAAATTTTCATATTTCCAGTACAATCCATCTACATTTTTTCCGGTAGCTGGATCTTCCAGAATCAGCTGGCCGCAGACACAGCCGACTGATTCGTCCTGAAAATGTCTGACAAGTTGTTTAATGCACTGGGGCTCCATGTTTGTATTAGCATCGGAAAAAACAATGATTTCTCCTGTAGCCTTGGGGACACAGTCATTCAGGACCGATGCTTTGCCACGACGTTGTTCAAATTGAATCAGGCGAATTTGCTCATTGTCATAAGTTCTGACAAGTTCCCCTGTCAGGTCTTCGTTTCCATCACAGCCAATTAAGACTTCAAGCTGATCAATGGGGTAATCGAGTTTTGCGAGATTATTCAAACGTTCCAGAATCACTGCTTCTTCTTTGTAAGCAGCGATTATGATCGAGACTCGAGGCAGGGGTCTGCTGTTGGATTCGATAGTCTTATCTGGCTGTGTTTGACGGCCTCGCGTCAGAAGCCAGAGAAGCAGTGGATATCCGACATAGGCGTAGGAAATCAGGAGAAGCGAGCTCCAGAGTAAAACTTGCATCAGGAGGGAACTCATAATGTAGCTCCTTTCTGATACTTTTTGTACGGCAGTTCTGCTTGATTGATTTCATTTTGTTGAACAGAGATCTTCTCTGAATGAACTTTGATCACACACGCGGGGATGCCGCCAACAGTCGTGTGTGAGTCCACATTTTTGACGACTACGGCATTGGCGCCCACTTTAGAATGCGAACCAATCTGGACGGGTCCGATGATTTTTGCTCCAGCACCGATAAAAATATCAGATTCAAGAATCGGGGATACGTTTCGTTCTGCACCAATAGTAACCTGGTGTTCCAGTTTGATATCATCGCCGGCCTTCACAGAGCCATTGATCACAATTCCCTGGCTGTGAATGATGACGAATCGGCGTCCAAAATCTGCACCGCGCCCGATGATGCACTGGCAGAAGATGGCGTTACATTTATTGAAGATCATTGCCAGGGGGGATAGTTTCCAGTGGCTCGCCCATTGCATCAGACGATACCAGAACATGGCCATTGTACCATCGGTCAGGCAGGTCTTCAGCAAGCTGCGCGCAGAAATACTTCCGTAGCACCATTCTGATTTTGCTTTTAAATCTTCCCAGAACTTCATTTTGATCTCACTTCATTTGTGAATGAATCGTTTGTGTCAACAAGTTTCATCAAACATGATTCATAACCAGTTGATTCAGCAAGTCGGCTAATTGCCCTGCCTGGTGTTCACGATTGAATTGATTAATATTTTCCGAGTTTATAATTCCCGTCGAAGAGTTACCGAGCAGACGACCTTTGAGCCAGTTGACCATCCCAGCGGTATCATGCGCTTGAAAGTTTCCTGTGGGCCAGAAATCTTTCAGGATATTTGCTGTTTCTCCTGTAGGAGTGATCGATAAAATTTCACGATTGATTGCCAGGTATTCGAATAGTTTTGCAGGTGCGACCCTGTCAGCCCCTTCGACATCACTCAACAGTAAACAGAGGGCATCAGCGGCAGCCATTTTTTTTAATGCTTCATGGTGCGAACAATAATCTTCAGTAATCAATGTGCTTTTTGTTTGATTTATCCGTTCAAGCAATGCCAGTTGTTCGGGAGTCTTTCTTCCGATGAATTGTAATTCCAGCCTGGAAAGGAGATTGGGACTCTCCTGGTGAAGAGATTCGATAGCTTTTACCAATGGTTCTACTGTGGTCAAATTCCATAGCGTACCCGTATAAACAATCCGAAATCGCTTTTGGCAGTTGTGTTTTTGTGATTGTTGTCCGGCTTCATCGAGGAATTCAAAATCGTCTCGGTCAAAACCATTGTAAATGCACCGTCCTGTTACATCTGTTCCAAACTGATGTGCGCGATCCAGAAGGCGCTGCGTACTTGCTTGTGTTGTTGCGACGATGGCATCTGAATGTCGCATGACAGATCTCTGTAGTCGGGTCTGGATCAGATTTGAAATGGCATCCTGTTGGTGGTTTTCCAGGTATTTACTGCTGAGATCCCATTCATCACGAAAGTCGGCGATCAGCGGCAAGTGAAACTTTTGTTTTAATTTGCTTGCCAGGATCAAATTTGAATAGGGGGGGGCAGTCGCCAGAATGGCATCGTGTTGCAGATTATTTAATAGTTTTTTGCCTGCCTTTAACGCATTAGGATACCATAATATTTGTGCATCCGGTTGCAGTATCAGCCCGGCACCTGCTTTAACCAATTTCCGACAGGACGATTTTATCGGTGCGAGCAAGCTGCTGCTGGACTGCCCCGTGTGATTCTGGTTCCCCATATTCTTTTTCAGAGTGTAGTTGGGTTCCCAGGTGCGTGCTTTTTCCAGATGTGTTTCTTCCGGTATGTCGACTAAAAGACTATTGTCAAATACAGGGACAGAGGGGTTGGCAGCCATGAGGACACTGACGTCCCAGCCAAAACGTCTCAGGTATTTCACGAATTTGACGGGGCGTTGTACGCCGGCACCGCCGACTGGTGGAAAATGATAGCTGACCAGAAGTAGACGCTTTCTGCCTGCTTGCTGATATGCATTCTCACCAGCAACTGATGATTCAACAGGATTTGAAATGATTGTGGACATGGAAGTACATCCCTCGAATATGAAAATCAGGTGACAACCTGTTGATTGATAATGGACTGGTAACTTTTATGTTCCAGCCAATGACTGATAATATGTGATTGAATATGAACGTCCTGACGCTCAGAAAGCATCTTCACCGCTTCGATGGCGTAGGGGTGATTATCGTGCATTAAGCAGAAGTTTCCTTCCTGAGGATGAAACTGCTGGCACCAGTCTACAATTGCTTGATTATCTTGAATGAGATAGTCGCGTGGGTCTGTATCCCACAGGACCACAGTACGTCGCTGCAGCCAGAGCCCCAGAGTTTTTTGCACAGTCAGTTTGCCTTTCGGGGGCCTTACTAGATCCGGAGTTTGTCCGATGATCTGATTCAGGAGTTGGTCAGTTTGTTTGATCTCTTTCAGAAAGCGTCGCGTAGAAGTTTTAGAGGGTTCACTATGGGAAAATGTATGATTTCCGATTTCGTGACCTTCCCTAAGGATGCGTTCAATTAATTCCGGGTGCTGTTGTGCTTTTTCACCAATTACGAAAAACGTTCCCCGTTGATGAAATTGATTCAACATATCTAATAATCGGGGCGTGTATTCAGGATGGGGGCCATCATCAAATGTTAAAGAAACATTGATTGTTGGTCGTTGTATGTTTTGAAAGTCGGTGGATGGTTGACAATGCGTACCATGAGCAAGAAACAGTCGTTGTGGGATGACTGCCGGGATCGCTTTCTTGATCAATTGGCGAATGGTGTTCATGGTTTTGTGTTTCAACTCTGTTGTCGAATTCTTCTTTTTTTACGTCGATATGAAGATCTTGTTTTTTGTTTGTCCGTTAATCCTGAGGAAAAACGGGTACTGCAGTCAGAAAGAATCTGACTGATTTGCACTGCCGATTCCTGCCAGGAAATAGGCTCAAAACTCCGCTGTTCGTTCTGATTTGGTGCTCCCAACATACTGCCGATTGCTTCTGCTAAATCTTCGGGATCATTGGGTGAGACCAGTTGATCACAGATGGGGTCTGCGATCTCGGGAATCCCTCCAACTTGGCTAGCCACAAATTGTTTACCGCATGAAATGGCTTCCAGAAGAACGTTTGGTATCCCTTCAGATAGGCTGGGTAGCGCGATCACATCTGCAGCACGATACCAGTCTGCCAGCCGCGATTGTTGTTGCGATCCGTTTAACTGGAATTGTCCTTCTAATCCATATTCGTTGGCTTTTTGTAATAATGTGGCTTCTAATGAACCATCACCTAAAACATAGCATGTAAAAGGGATACCCTGTTTACTTATTTTCAGACAGGCATCCAGCAGCACCGTATGACCTTTGACTGGTTCAAGTCGACCTACGCTGACGATGATTTTTCGGTCGAGAGGGAGCCCGAGTCTCTGTCGGGCTGATTGCTGATCTCCGGGCGTAAACAGGCATCGGTTCACACCACGATAAACCGTATGGATTTTCTGCGGATGGATTTTCATGTTTTTGACTGCAGACATGATGTCGTCGCTGACGGTAATGACTCCGTCGGCTTGTTGTAGAACGTTTATGATCGCCCGCCTGCGGTGGCGATTTTTGGTGAGCAGTAAAATATCACTGCCCCCTGTCATCACAACGACGGGGAGCCCATGGTCCCGCGCTGCTTTTACGGCGACTTCTCCGTCGGGATGGAGCCAGTAGGAGAGGATAATGTCCGGTTGGAATCGTGTGATTGCCTGCTGGAGCGCCTTCTTGATGGACCAGTATAAAAATTGTCCGTAATGCTGGTGAAGTATTTTAGGAGTGTAATAAAAACGTGGATATTCCACGCTCAGACGAGTAGTGTTTTCGATGGGACTCCAGTTTCGATTTAATGAAGTGTTACTCTTAGTTAGATGTGAGGACTCGTCGAGCCATGAAACGGGAGAGACGACATGCGTCGGGTGTAATTCCGACAAGGCCTGGATCATGGAACAATTGAACGTACCTTTCCCGGGGTATAGCGAATTTGGAAACACATTTGAAAGAAATAAAATTTTCATTGCAGGCCTGTCGTTCGTTGAGAATGAACCACGTATGCTCCATTTATTTATCTGCTGCCCAATTTTCCATATCGTACGATTTGACGTAGGGCGGTATACACACCAGATGCTTTGAGACATTTTCTAACAAGATCGTCGATGAATCGTGACGTTTTTAAATAGTGCAAGCGAAGTTTGTTTCTGATTGTGGATGGCAGTAGCAGCATGGCACAGCTCTGTGTGAGTTGAGAACTGTAACGTTGTTTGTATTCTGCATCACCTTCACCAAAATCATATATTTGAGGAGTATCGTGCTGAATCAGGTCTTCCAGTATCAGCAGCAAGAGTGTCTCTCCTGGGGAAACGCTTGCAAAATTGAGGTTGAATCCGAATTCCAGGTCGCAATAAACTCCTCGATGTTGACTGCCCACTTTGAATGCAATTGGCTGGTCGTCTTTCATTAATAGATAAGACCGCAACCAACCTTGCAGTGCCAGGAACGTTAACTCTTCCAGTTCCTTTTCATCATTTTTAATCCGTAGTCCCAGCCGTTGTGTTTGCCAGCTATTCAGGGAAATTTGATGTGCGGCTTCCAGGAAACCGACAACCTGATCTGGTTGTGTGATGCGTACCATGCGCATCTCACTATTCTGACGTAAGAGTTTCCGGTGTTTTCTTCTTGATTTCGATCGAAACTGATTCCAGTAATCTTCAGGGTTGTCTGGAAAATGAATCAGGCTCCGACTTTGGAATCCTGTGTGTGAGTAGGTCAAGAAGCGGTTTGAAGCATCTTGGATGGAATGATTCAGGGACGTATTAACAAGTAAGTCTTCAATTAACAGGAATGCTGCATTTTTTTTCTGACAAAAGGTAAGCGCAGATTCCAGCAGGTGTGAAAGGATTGATTCATCTTGTCCGATTTCCTGCTGTATCAGGAATCGGTTTCCGCATAAAAAATATCCAGGAAGCGTTCTGGCGGGGCCAATGCCTTTCAGGGTTTTGGTATTAATGTATTTGGGTGATAAGATACCGATGGCAACGAGGGCTCCCTCTTTTCGGCATTGCATCAGGTAACCCGAATGCTGCGGATACATTTCATGGTAAATCGGAACCAGGCGAGAAACATGGTCCGGGTGTTGATGTAAATCTGCGTTGGTATCAGCTTCGAAAAGTTTTAGCCAACTTTGATATGTTTCTGAAACAGGCTGTAGCGCTAGACTGTGCAATGCAGAGAATACAATCTGCATGTCATTCTGCCCGGTAGCCGTTTCAGGGGATTCGGCGATCCAGGAATCCAGGTTTTCGTGTTGTTGGATAGTTGATTTCGTATTCATGGCTATTTTATTTACGCGTGGTCGTTAAGACATTGAGATAAAGGGCTTCGTAGTCTTTGATCATTGTTCGAATGTTAAAGTGCTGTTCGACTCGTTGACGGGCTCGTTGCCCCATTTGCTGCCAATCTGCTTTTTGCTGACACATTACTAAAATGGCATCTGCTAATTGAGCTGGATCAGCGGCAGGAACCAGCGTCCCTGTATCTGGTTGTTCCACGATTTCCGGATTGCCGCCTACGGCAGTGGCGACGATGGGGAGACCGACCGACATGGCCTCCAACAATGTCAACGAAATTCCTTCTGTTAGCGAGGATGAAACGTAGAATCCTGCCTGGCTTAGAAGGTTGGGGATGTCGTTTCGTTCTCCCAGGAACTGCACATGAGGCTCTAAATGCAGTTCGGCTGATTTTTTCTCGAGTTTTGTTCGCTCGGGCCCATCTCCTACTATCATTAACCGAAATTCTGGAAGCGTGTCGATAACCAGTTTGACTGCTTCTAACATCGTAATCAGATCTTTTTCGGGGGAGAGTCTGGAAACGGTAATGGCGGTAAAATCATCAGCAGGACCTGTAAATACAAAACGGTCAACATCAATGCCGTTCCAGATACGAGTGACTTTTCCGTCAGTTAACCAGCCAATTTGCTTACAGCGTTTTCCTGTATCGTCAGAAACAGGAACCACACGATCAGCGATGCGGCTAGCCAGGGCAAATTGCAAGCGTTCATTGAATGTTTCGCCGAAGCGCCTCCCATGCCGGGTATGGATGATCGCCGGAATCTTCGCCCGGCGCCCCGCCAGGCTACCATAGAAATGTGGATACGCGTTATGTGTGTGAAGAACGTCGTAATTTCTTCCCTTAAGAAAGTGTGATAACTGACTGATGCGCGCCAGTTTTCCGCGCGCCGTTAAAGGATAATCAAATACCGGACAACCTAACTGTTGAATTTCTTCTGCTGGCTGCCCTGTCTCTCCCAAGGCGATAAATTCGAGTTCGAACTGATCCGGATTATGATAGCGCGCAAAATCAACCAGGAGTCTTTCCAGCCCTCCCGTGCATAAAGTCAGGCTGAGATGACAGACGCGCAGACGACGACTATCTGTCATCTCTGGAATTGGCTTAGTTTGAATTTCGCTTGCTTCAATAGTGCTCATGTTGGGGTCCTGTCAGGAGTTCATTGATTTGATCCTGTTGGTTACCAGTTGTTATTCCGGTTTCTGACTGACACTTTTAATCAAGTTCATTGATTGTTTAATTTTCCGTAAGGCGTTTAATGCAGTGAATTTCCAGCGGGGACGCTTGATTTGTGCCCAGGTTAAGTAACTGTGGTGTGTGCTCATTTTCTGTTTGTGATGGGTGTTCCCTGCGAGAAAATCGTACGCATCGAATCCGCGTATGAAGCATTCTTCGATACAGAGATAATCGGCGATCACGCCAGGACTGAGTTTGCCTTTGTATTCGGCAGAACCACCCTGGTAGCAGAGGACCCGGTTTCGATCCATTAAAACCTGGACGCAGCCGATGACCTGGCCTTCGATTTTGACGCGAAACAGACCCATCTTCTTGGTAGGGATTAATTTCTGAATGAGATCTTTATGGAACTCGGTAAAACGTGCGCTGGCATACGAACCTGGCTGACCTTGCTTTTGCCATCGCGCCTGATGAAGTGAAACCAGATCAGTGAAGATGGAGTCTGCCTCCTCGATTGTTTCCGCCCATTCTGTTGTCAGATTGCCATAGGACTTCATGTTTTTTCGTAAGTTCTTACGAGTAGAATAGCCAAATCCCGAAATCACTTCGCGTTCTTCGTCTCTGATTTGTTTCAGATCAAAATAGTGGCTTTCAATTTTACGAATCGTTGTTTCCTGAAGTGGAAGACCCCAGGATTCCAGTTCTGCACTGGTAAATCCATCAAACAGGAATGAATCCCACTCTTTGTTCTTTGAAATTGTACTGAGCAAATCGGATAGAAATGCCTGTTGATCTTCGGCTTGAACCAGCAGGGCATTGTATTCGACACAGACACTGTCGGCAGCTGGTTCGCCGGCTGTTCCCAGATGCAGCGTGTTCAACGCCAGAGGGCCGTCAAACTGGTCTACACCTTCAGTTAAGAGGCAGATGCCGCAAGGTACATCCTGTTTGAATGCAACTACGAAAGAGCAGGGGACCAAATCTCCGTAGTGTTCCAGCCAGGTTGACGTCCAGGTATGAGAACACATTAAGGGCACATGATCAAATTGTTCTTCTATGGTTTTCCACAGCTTCAGGCAGTACTCTTTCTGACTGCCGTCATAAAGCTTGATCGAAAGCGAAGAAGACGTACTTTGCTCATCGTTTATGTCAGATTTCATGTCGGTTGTTTGATTCACGCAGTCAGTCGTAGTCATTAGATAGCTCATAGATTTAAATGATGAAGAAATTTAAGTGTTTAGAGAATTTGATACAGACCGGTTGAGAAATATGTTTCCTTTTTCAAAAACAAACCAGGTCCCGATCAGGAACACACCCCCACCGGTGGCCACGCTTACTAGCGTGAGCCAGGAATTTCGGATTTCGAAAAAGTGGGGTATGTAATAGGAGTAGCCCAGCAAAACGAGCAACGGGGCCAGAGTAGGCCTGATTGCCGTTCGGAGAAGTTGTCCTGCTGTGATATTTAGTTTTTTCATAGCGTAAGGCAGGATAATTCCCAGTTCTGCAATCAGAATCGGAATGGCAGTTCCCAGAGCCACTCCCACCAGACCTAAAGATTGAATCAGGATCACTGACAGAATCAGATTGGTTACCGCTTCCCCCATATAAATCAGAGATGGAATTTTGACATTGCCCATGCCATATAGAACCGATCGAAATGTTGAGACAGGTAGAGCGACAATACGAGCTCCCAGCAGGATCATTAGAATCAATTGGCTTTGGGGATATCCGGGACCAATCCAGGTAGTAATCAGGTTATTTCCAAAGAAGCAGACACCTATGAAAAAACCAGTGACTAATAAAAAAGAGAGTGAGACCCCATTCAATACCAGTTTCTGCAAGGCGTGATGATCATCGTTTGCATGTAACTCGCCTGCGCGCGGCATAAAGACTTTACCGATTTGCGCAATGGGCATATTGATAAATTGGGTTAGTCGCAGGGCAATATAGTAGGGGACAATGACAGCCGGGCTGAAGAAAATACCGATGAGAATGGAGTCGGTTGCTTCGATCAGCGTCCAGGCAATAGCATCAATAAATGCGAAACCGCTGAAGGAACCACATTCTTTGAGGATGGCCCAATTCAGATACTTGGGCCCGATACGGAATGTTTTGACCTGCCGAAAAGCAAAAAAGAGGTTCCCCAGATTCTCAAACAACGTGATCGCAAAGAAAATGATTGCAATTGTGAGCAGTCCCCATTCAGCTTTCAGGAAAAGGATCGTCAGAATTAACCTCATGATACCGCCGGTCAGATTCACGCCGCGTTCGATATCGAAGCGTTGAATTCCCATCAACACACCACCGAATACACTGCCTGCCAGGCCTACAAAAACATTCAGGCCTAGAATGAGAATCACCAGCCGGATTTCAAACAGAGAGATGGCTCCCCAGTCGCTCAAGTGTGGAGCCAGCCATGCCAGGATGCCTGCTGTCAGAATCGCCAGGAATCCCATTCCAAGATAGATCGCAAAGATGACGTTAGAAACATGATTCAGACGAGTCCAGTCCTGTTTCGCATGATAATGGGCCACATAGCGACTGATTGTCTGGCCAAAACCAAGGTAAAGTAATCCGGAATAGCCGGCGATGGCGTTGATGAATATCCAGCTTCCATATTGCGCATCACCCAGGATGTGCAAGACGTAAGGCATTAGAAATACGCCGATTAACAGGCTCACTCCATGGTTGAGCCAGTTCGCGATTAGATTCGTTTTGACCGATCGGCGTTGGTTCATTATTTAGACTTTCAGTCTTTCATCACTCTGGGGGATTAATGGGCAAATATCCGGACAAACACAAACAGGGCTGCCAGTAATCCCAGACTGACGCCTATCAAACGTAGTAGATGCTGCTTGTTCCAATAAATCAGCGGAGTTGGTTTTGCCAGACTTGCTCCTGCCAGATTCAAATAAGCGGCGGAAGCCCCAACAATCATATAAGTTGGTACAACATAGCAGCGGGATAAGGACATCATGCCGCCACACCAGGCAGCTAGAATGGCACCTGCATAAGGCAGGTAACGTTCGAGCTCCGAATTACGGAAAATAGGTCTGCCTTTATTAGAGCTCTGGTAACGTGCCAAACGATAAATCCCCAGGCCGGCAAAGAAAAAACAGCCAATAAACAGGGTACCACCGAAGATCCCCAGTTCAGTGAAGGCATGCACGAATGAGTTATGAGCAGCCAGTCCTGCCAGATCAGAATACTCGCCCTGACCAATTCCGAAAAATAAGTCGGGTGATTTCAAAGCAGTCAGGCCTTCTCTCCAGAGAAGAATGCGGTCGTGTCCTGTACCGGAATTAAGGTCAATCTTTCCTTGACGTCCTGCGAGGACCGTCAAGCCCGCCATGCCGACGATAGCACAGGCGATGGCCGCTTTTTTCCCATATTTTGGGAGCACGAAGACCATGCCGGCGATCCCCAATGTCAGTAATCCTCCTCGAGATCGAGTGTAGATCAAACCAATCCCCAGAATGATCATGCTCAAAATCCAGAAGAATCGGAGTGAGCTGGCTGAAGGATCATTGAAAAAGAACAGGCAGAGAATGCCTGTTGTGACAATCAGGACTGACAAATCATTGGGGTCCTGGAAGATACCTGTGCCCCGCATTCGGAACACACGGATCGTTTCGCCTGCATCGGAAACGCCATCACGGTCACTGACATGCTTGATGAATTCAAAATCAAATAAGCCAGAGTAATCGATTACGCAGAGCAGGATCATGATGGAAGACGAGATAGCGACTGCTTTCAATAGCCCTTTTAAGCGTTGGGGAGAATCGATGATTGAAACCAGCAGCATGTAATAGATGAGTGTTTTTAAAAAGGCGATTGTGGATGTACGGATTCCGTAAAAATACATATGCGAAGCATGTGAGAGTGCGACTGCGACTAAAACGCCGATGACACATAAAGTGATCGGCTGGCGCTTTAACATGGGCATTTGCAGATTACGTTTTATTTGATCGAGAGAAAGAAAAAATGAAGACACGATCAACACTTCGTAGATTGGCAAATTTGCGAGTGCGGGGACCAGTTCTGCTGGTCTCAGAAACAGAGTGATATTCACCAGTAGAAACAGGTAGTAGGCGTTATCTGGGGCCGAGGTTCCTCCGATGATAGAGGTTGGGGCTGAAGAACGACGTCTGGGCGAACGGATCGTGGCCGGTTTGCGCAGAGTCTGACTATATCCCATCATTTGTTGATGATCGGCTTCACCGGGAGCGTCTTGAGTCAGATTTGCATCATTCGCCATTTTAATTTTCAGTGAAAACAGTCTTTCTACGCCAAACGCAGGGTAGTCCGGTTCCCGAAACTGAATTCCCCGAATTTGTTTCAAAAAGTGCACTCTGTTTTAAGGATAGATCAGGAACTGGATGCATGAGGGAGGATTTGAAGGTTTCCCATTCATTCCAGGCTGTAATAATTGCTATAACCGGCACGATGTATTGAAGGCGGGGTGTAAGAAATGAATCCAGAGTGAACGCAGCACGTTTGATCAATTGAATCCTTTTCTAGATCCCGTTATCTTCTCTGTCCTCGTGTATACGGTTTGCTTGAGGAAATTCTGGTTCAACGATTGAGAAGTGTGATGGCTACCCTGATTGAAATATCAAATGTGACAAAGAGTTATGGTGCTCAAGAACTTCTGAAAGAGGCCTCAATTGCGCTCGCTGATGAGCAGAAAATCGGCTTCATCGGGCGAAATGGGGCCGGGAAATCGACTTTATTACGGATTCTATTGGAAGATGAAACTGTCGACAGCGGGCAAATCATACGTCATCCGAATCTAAGAGTGGGATATTTACGCCAGCATGATCCGTTCAAACCGGGCGAAAGTGCCTTGGATTTCCTGATGCGGGACAGCGGTCAGCCTGACTGGAGATGTGGTGCGGTAGCAGGGCAGTTCGAGCTGAAAGGCCGCTTTCTGAACGGGCCGGTCAAAGAACTATCTGGTGGTTGGCAGACGCGTGTCAAACTGGCGGCTCTCTTGCTGCATGAACCAAACTTTCTGATGCTGGACGAACCGACGAACTTCCTGGATTTGCGCACTCAATTGCTGCTGGAAGACTTTTTAAAAGACTACCGCGGTGCTTGCCTGGTTGTGTCGCACGATCGTTCATTTCTGAAGGCAATTTGTACGCAAACGCTTGAACTCAAGCGTGGTAAGCTGACTCTGTTTAACGGTAACGTGGATCAATATCTTGAGAATCAAGAGATTCTTAAAGAACGTGATGAACGCACCAATGCAACCGTGCTTGCGAAACGCAGGCAATTGGAAACGTTCATTGCCAAGAATAAGGCGGGCGCCAATACTGCTTCACAGGCTCGCAGTAAAGAAAAACAGCTGGCACGTTTGACTCTAACGGAGATAGAAGGCGCGGAGTCTACGGTCAATATTATTATTCCCCAAACAGAAAATCGCCAGGGGATTGCTTTAGCCTGTGAGGACCTGGCAATTGGGTATCCGGACTTACGTGTCGCCGAGAACATCACGCTTGAAATTGAACATGGAGCGCGGGCTGCGATTGTCGGTGATAATGGGCAGGGGAAAACGACGTTTCTGCGAACCATCACAGATTCATTGCCTCCGTTAGATGGGAATCTGAAGTGGGGTTATCACTGCAATGTTGCCTGCTATGCACAGCACGTATATACATCTCTTCCAGATAGTCAGACGATTCGTGATTATCTGGAACTGGAGTCGGCTCCCGGGACCACAACTCAGCAGATCCTTGCGGTCGCAGGTAGTTTTCTGTTCAAAGAACAGGCGCTGGATAAACCCATTAAGGTATTAAGCGGGGGAGAGCGGGCTCGTTTGTGTCTGGCGGGGATTCTATTGGGCAAACATTCGATTTTGATTCTGGATGAACCTGGTAACCACCTGGATGTGGAAACCGTGGAAGCTCTGGGAAATGCATTGGTTGATTTTCAGGGAACGGTAATATTTACCAGCCACGATCGCCACTTTATGAGTAAAGTGGCCACCGATGTGATTGAGGTCGCCAATGGTAGTGTGAAAAGCTATGAAGGCGATTATGATGCCTATCTTTATCGTGTGAAAAAAGAAGTCGCCGATGGACATCGTGAGCAAAACCAGGCATCGGTCGCACAGCAGGAACAGAAAACTTCTGGTCCGCGTGAGAAGGGGCTGGGGGGCAAAATCAAAAATGCTCGTAAAGAACTTTCTGCGATTGAACGCAAAATTGCGCAGCTGGATGAGAAACGAAACGAAATCAACGACAAGTTTCTCAAAGCGACCAACCCGGAAACAGCAGAAGAACTTCACACGGAAATGCAGCCGTTGGTCGATGAAATCGGCGAACTGGAAATTCGCTGGATGGAGCTCTATGAGTTTCTGGAGCAGTAAA
Organism: Gimesia fumaroli; assembly: GCF_007754425.1. NCBI lineage: Bacteria > Pseudomonadati > Planctomycetota > Planctomycetia > Planctomycetales > Planctomycetaceae > Gimesia > Gimesia fumaroli. The sequence goes on along the minus strand of NZ_CP037452.1, from coordinate 4,139,716 downwards.
CTGGAATCGACTTAGGTATTTTCCGGTGCTTTTCCATTAATCCAGGGGCCAGCCAGTTTCTGGTACTTGGGAGGGGTCAGGATGCTGCCTCTATCTCCGGCTGTCCAACCGGGCACGTGTCGCGGTTTACTGCGCTCTTTGGACATTTTTTCCCAGTTTGCCGCCCAACTCTGGTCACCGTCGTGGACTTGCTTTGAGTCGCGATTGACCTGGAAGACTTTGCCGTTTCGATAGCTGAGCACTCCCAGATTGACCACCATGATCGCAGCCGCCCCCAGTTCGGGAGAGTTATTGACTTTAGATGGATCACCAGACTTGACGGCTTCCAGGAAATTCTGGAAATGCAGTAAATTCTGATCAGGGACACGTTCCGATTCTACTTCTTCCCGTTTGAGTTTGCTATCCAAAGTGACTTGTGGACGTTCCGGAATAAACTCGTATGCTTGCCGTTTCCCAAAGACGTTTTTATCAAATAGAACCGTGCCGTGATGTCCACGAATCAGATGCCGAATGGGGACTTCCTGAGAAATCATGGTGCTGGAAACGAGTCCTTGTACGCCTTCGTGGAAGTCGGCAATGATTGATGCCACATCTGTCACTTCGCGGTCATCATATTCAAGAAAGATGCCGCCTCCACCGACAACACGGCCTGGATACGTTAAACCGGTGGCTTTGAGCATGGCTGTCACGCGATGGACAAACAGATCCGAAAACATTCCATAACCAAAGGGCCAGTAGCAACGCCATTGACCGAAGGTCGCCCGGTCAAAAGGAAGGTCAGGAGCGAGTCCTTCTTCAACACCCAGCCAGCGCTTCCAGTCGACAGTTTTGGGAGTCATTTCTTTGGTGATCACATTATGGCGGGACATTCCCCCCAGTGAGTTACGAAAGGATTCTGCCTGAAACTGGACGATTTTCCCGAGTTTTCCCTCGTTGACCAGCGCGCGTACTTCATTCCAGATCGGCATACTCGTTGATTGGACGCCGACCTGTACAACTAGACCTGATTTTTTCCAGGCATCGACGACGTCCATTGCTTCCGAGATATGATGGGTCATCGGTTTTTCACAATAGACATGTTTGCCTGCAGCAAGCGAGTCCAGAACCTGTTTGGCGTGCCAGTGATCGGGAGTGGCGATGCAGACTACATCAATGTCTTTATCGTTCAGGAGATCACGATAGTCTTGATAGGTCTTTGGTGCCTGCCCCGTTTCTTGTTTGATAAAATCGACCGCGCGATCCCGGTGCACGGAATAGACATCGTTGATTGCGGTGATGTCGAGATTTACGCCGTGTTCTTTGCGGAGTTTCATCAGAGTCTTCACGTGGGATCCGAATCCGCGTCGGCCTGGACCAATTACACCGATACGGATGCGTTCATTTGACTGATAGGCTGATGCAGGAGCGATTGCTGCCAATTGGCTGGTTGCTACTGTCGCAGCCGCTGATTGCTTGAGAAAAGTGCGTCGGCTCTCTTTTTTCGAACTCATGTCTGCTCCTGTGTGAAATCTGAATTCAATGTTTCAAAATTCTTTGATTTGAATGTTTTTATACTCCACATGGCTGCCATGTCCCAACAGGCCGATATGGCCGCGTTTGTTTTTTAAACCGGGATGTTTGTCAAGGACTTTTGTATCTTTAATGTCTGATAAATCAGTGTTTAAAATTGTGACACCATTTACGATCACTGTGATTTTTGAACCGCGATAGATGATTTCTTCATGATTCCACTCGCCTACCGGTTTGAGTGCTCCTTTTTTCGCAGGAATCACATCATAAACAGAACCGTGATATTGTGTCGGCTTGAGTTTCTTGGGGTAGCCAACGTTATCCAGAACCTGGATTTCAATTCCTTCATATGCCGGACGCTGATCAACCAGGGGACAACGAATGGCGATTCCATTATTTGCGGCTTTCGTCAATTTGAAATCGAACTGGAGACTAAAGTCACCGAATTCCTTTTTTGTGAACAGAAACCCGCCACCATCCGCCGGACAGATGAGCTTGCCATCTTTAACATGATATCCTTTTCGATTGGCGCGTTTGAGAGTCCAACCGGTGAGGTCCTGACCATTGAATAAGGGTGTGTAACCTGCCTGTGGTTGCTCTGCACAAAGCGTGTTAGCATTAATGATCAGGCTGATAACAACGGCGATGACAAAAAACGATCTCATGTGAATTTCCTTGTTCCATGTTCCATTATTCCTGCAGGATCGCGTTTATGCCGAACCTGAATGTATGGTGTTGATGATGATATTTTTACTTCTTCCCGGTAGCCTGGTTGATCAGTACGCGCTGCCGCATTTTTCCGGAAACTGGTTTTCCGGCGAGAACGTCTGCTTCTGTGAAGGTCGCCATCAGGATTTTTTTGTCACCGGTTCGTGAGTAATCGTAAATGATATAAATGGTGCCGTCGTCACTCTGTACGCCATCGGGGTAGGAGACGCCGGGACGCTCATCCAGAAGCAGGCCACCTTGCCAGGTCTTTCCATCATCGGTCGAAATATATGCAGTCAGATCCCGGCGTGTTTTTTTGTTTTTGGGATTATGCCGTACCAGTAGTAGATTTCCTGAGTTCAATCTGCGAATAAAGAACCGGGCATTGATGTGAGGGATGGCAGACTCTTTACCGACTGACCAGGTTTTCCCGCCATCGGTGGAAATGGATTCTCCGATGCCATAACTGGTCCTGACGAGGGTCCACAGGCTCTTATCTTTTCGTTCCACGACCATGTGCTCGTCAAAGGTGCGGTGAGGGACGTCGGTCTGTCCCAGTAGTTGAAACGACTTGCCATTGTCTTTTGAGATGAAAATATTTCCGCCTCGTTCTTCCGGTAAGTCGAAACGGTGCTCAATCGAATCTTTGGCTTTCTGTTTCCAGATTGCCACTGGAAGTAGCCAGTCTCCATTTGAAAGTACCGTTGGTTTATTCATCATAATACCATTACACAACCGCCTGGGTTCAGTCCACTTGGGGTTTTCTTTGTCTGATTCATCAGTGGTAATCGCCCAGACACCACTGCGGCCATCCCACCAGCGATAAGACTGGGCCCAGAAGACCCACATTCGTCCGCTGGGGTCGTGCCAGATCGCCGGATCATATGCTCTCACCGGACCAGGAGGATCGATGACGAGCTTGGGACCAGACCAAGTCTTTCCATCATCGCCGCTGGTGACCAGTGTCACGTAGTTCAATTCCCCTTCACCCGTACCACCCGCATACCAGAGTGCCCAGAGACGCCCATTGGCTGAACGTTCCAGTCCGGGAATGCCTTGGAACATACGAGTATCGTCGGCATATTCTTTACCAGGGGCCGTGTTCACGGGAGGAGCGACGAGAGCAGGGTCGTTGTCTTCAGCAAAACAGGAATTCGCAGACCCGGAGAATAGGGTGATTGTGATCAGTGAGAAGAAAATCAGAGCAAGTGAGCGCACGGTGTAACCTCTTTAGCAATGCAATAGACACTATGGTAAAAATCAAGCAGGTATCATCAAAGAACTCTTAACTAATGCTAACAAAATTCCAGATCAGAGGCGAGTATTTCCAATAAACAAACGGAAATATGAAAATGTTTTACGGATGCCTGCGAATACCACTTAGACAAGTAGAAACTACGGCTGGACAGACTCTCGTTTCTGACCTACAGTATTCATGTGTAGATTGATCAGGGACGTTTTCGAAGAATCATTCTCAAATCATCTCATTTCAGGTCCTGTCTGAGACGATACAGTCAACCACGAGGCAATTCATGACGTTACCAGAATTTATTATATTGTTGATCGTTGCCGGGCTTTGCGGAAGCATCGGACGGGCGCTGGCTGGAAATGCGCGGGGTGGCTGTCTGGTTTCAATTGCCTTGGGCTTTATCGGAGCTCTCCTGGGAGGCAAGATTGCTCAGATGCTGGGATTACCCGAGATTTTTGCTGTTTCCTTCGGCGGTAGAGATTATCCGATTGTCTGGTCCATTATTGGTGCGTCTGTTTTTGTCGCGGTCCTGGGATTACTGTCAGGCCGCTCTCGCTCCTGACTTCCAGCGATTTCTGTTTTAAGAAACGCCAGATTGGATCTGGGACAGACCTGACCGGCATTGCAGATTTCCGCTCTGTTTAACATACTATGGCACTGTTCGAATCATTCCCGACTTTCATGGTCGGGTTTTTTTATATGAGTGTGATCGGAAGTCCTGTCGTATGTCGCTGATGAGTTTGAATCAAATTTCGTTTACCTGGAGTGGTCCGCCGTTATTGGATGATCTCAGCCTAGAAATCAATGCGGGTGAGCGGATTGGTTTATTGGGGAGAAATGGCGCTGGGAAATCTACACTGATGAAAATCATCGCCGGCGAGCTTGAGCCCGATGATGGTGAAATCAGACGTGATAAAGATCTACGGATCGCCCGGCTGGTCCAGGAAGTTCCCTCCGGTGGTACACAACGTATTCATGATATTGTTGCGGAGGCAGCAAAGCCTTTTTTTGAGCATGATTGGGAAATCGATCATGCCGTCGAACGCATCCTCTCACGTATGAATTTAGACAGGGAGACTACGTTTGAATCCTTGTCGTCAGGCATGAAACGCCGTGTGTTACTGGCACAGTCGATTGTACAGTCTCCTGATATTTTACTACTGGACGAACCGACGAATCATCTGGATATTCCTGCGATCAAATGGTTAGAGCAGTTTCTGCAGTCCTATGAAGGCACTTTATTGTTTGTGACTCACGACCGAATGTTTTTACAGACGCTTGCGACGCGTATCATCGAAATCGATCGCGGTCAACTTTATGACTGGACCTGCGATTATGAAACATTTCTCAAACGCAAAGAAGCCTTATTAGAAGCCGAAGAAAAACAGAATGCGCTGTTTGATAAAAAATTAGCAGAGGAGGAGGTTTGGATCAGGCAGGGGATCAAAGCCAGACGGACTCGCAATGAAGGTCGGGTTCGTGCTCTGAAGGCGATGCGGGAAGAACGGAGCCAGCGTCGATCCAAAGTGGGCAATGTACGGATGGATGTCGCCAGTGGAGAACGGTCGGGGCAATTGGTGATTGAAGCCAAAAATGTTTCGTTTTCCTATGGTGCAGAACCTGTGATTAAAGATTTTTCGACGCTGATTACCCGTGGCGATAAAATTGGGATCGTTGGTCGAAATGGTGCCGGGAAAACTACGTTACTCAAACTACTGTTGGGCGAACTCAAACCGGACACGGGTTCGATTCGATTAGGAACGAATCTGGAAATTCTGTACTTCGATCAACTCAGAGAGCAGATTGACGAAGAAAAAACCGTTATCGAAAACGTGGGAGAAGGGCTGGATACATTGACCATCAATGGGAAGCCTAAGAACATTTATGGGTATCTGCAGGACTTTCTCTTTACGCCGGAACGAGCCCGCCGCCCTGCCCGCTATCTATCGGGGGGGGAACGGAATCGGTTGTTGCTGGCGAAACTCTTCAAACGACCGACTAATCTGATGGTGCTTGACGAGCCGACCAACGATCTGGATGCAGAAACACTGGAACTACTGGAAGAATTGATCTGCAACCATCCGGGGACGTTGTTGCTGGTGAGCCACGATCGCGCCTTTCTGAATAATGTCGTGACGGCGACTCTGGTATTTGAAGAGGGGGGGCACGTCAAAGAATATGCTGGCGGGTATGATGACTATTTATTGCAGTCAGCGAATAATCAGAATTCAGAGAAAAATCTTGTTGATACAACTGCCAGGACAGAGCAGGCATCCGAACCAAAAAAAACAGTAGTCAAATTAACTTATAAAGAAGAGCGTGAGTTAGCACAGATTCCCCAGCGAATTGAAGAACTGGAGCAGGAGCAGGCAGAATTAAATTCGGCCATGGCGTCCCCGGAATTCTTTAAACAGTCAAATGAAGTGATTACGGAATCAACCACGCGTATCGAAGCGATTCAGCAGGAACTGGAATTATTGCTGGAACGCTGGGAAGAGTTAGAAGCACGCGTCTCGTAAGAAGGAATCGTCATGCGATTATTTGAAGGGACACCCTTTGATCGTCATCCACGTTGCGAAAAATGTGATCAACTGGAAGAAGAATGCATCTGTCCGCCGGAACCTCCGTTTCGGATACCGCCAGAACAACAGACCGCCCGTCTCTCCATTGAAAAACGCAAAAAGGGAAAACGGGTCACCGTGATCCGTGGTTTGCCACTTGAAGGAAACGACCTGCCTGAACTCTTGAAACAACTCAAATCCCAATGCGGCGCCGGTGGCTCCCTGCAGGGCGAGGAACTGGAAATTCAGGGAGAGCAGTTAGACCGAGTGCGCGAAGCATTAAAGAAGATGGGTTTTCAGGTCAAAGGTTAATTCCGACTATCACATTTATCTAAATCTCTGGTGCGCTGTCGTAGGGGATTTCGACCGGGTAAAAGTCCCGTTTTCGGCGCTGATGATTGAGCTTGGCGAAATCATGTGTATGGATCGCGCGGGCTTCCACATTAAAGATGGATCCGGCAAACGGCTCAAAGCTGGCTCGGAAATGGGCCGACGATTTGACTGAGATGTAGTTCATAGATTCGCAATCAATGCCCATTGTTTTCGAGAAGGCTGGTCCAAAGGGTTGTTCGCGCGCAGTGACCACAACCACGGAAACGCCGTCCTGTTGAATCCAGGCTGAAGGACCCATGTTTCCTGTCAGGCCAGCGTACATCGGACCATCGTATTTGAATTTTCCTTCTGAGAGCGCTTTGACTTCTGCTTTCATTTTGACTGGTGGACCTTGAATCGGATCAGACTTGCCACCGACTTCCGTTTCAATGATTCCACCAACACCCGCTTTTTGTGCCAAGGTCACCACTTCCGTGTCGACGATATACAAGATGAGTGCCTTGTCTAAGTTCTGATCGAGAAATGTCTGTAGGATTTCTGTTGAATCACCGGCAGTACCACCCCCGGTATTGTCAGCATGATCGGCGAGAATGATGGGATACTTGCCGATCTCCTGTCCCTGTTTTATCGCATCTTTGACAGAAAACGGAAGCTTATACCAGCGTCGTCGCCGTTCCCAGATCCAGGTGCCGAATTCTTCAGCTGTTTTGTCTGCCAACTCTTGGTCATTGTCGGCGACAACAATCAGGGAAGGACCTACATCAGGCACGTCGGCCCAGGGAAAACCGGTAGAGACGGTCACACCCAGTATGCCGGGACGAGTTTCAATTTCATGTGCGTAATCCATGACCTCTTTCATCGGCTGATGCGCGGTCACCTGACAGGCGGTGCTCCAGAAGAGAGGAATTTGATACAAGGACATCACCGGCTTGACCTCACCATTGATAACACGCACGATCAGGTCGGCTGCTTCTTGTCCTCGTTCATTCATGTCGATATGTGGATAAGTGTCATAGCCTAAAATCGCAGTCGCCTGTTCGACGCGCAGTGGCGAATGATTGCCATGCATGTCCGGCGTGACCAGTATGGGACGGTCGTCACCTAAATACTCGCGAACTTTGGAAATGAAATGCCCGTCTCCATCTTCAATACCATCAATGACCATGGCACCGTGAAGATCCAGTAACACACCATCAACAGGTCCACCTTCGTCTTCAGCCTGTTTAAGGCGTTGCAGGAATTCCTCCAGCAAGTCGTCATAGGTTTTTCGCTCGATCAATCCGCTTGGAAATGCAAACGTCCAGAGTAGAGGAATTAATTCAAAGCCATGTTTTTTAGCACCATCGATAAACCCGCCAATACAGACGTTGGCTTCCGGAAATGTTTCCATGATTTCCTGCCCACGATATAAGCCCCGGTCATTGATAAAGTCGTCAAGGGCTGTGGGAAGAGAAGAATAGGTACTTGTTTCGTGTAGCACGCCGCCCGTCGCAATTCTCATGGTTGAAACTCCAGGTAGGTAAGGTTGCCTCTGAGCACAGGATTTCGCAGATCAGCATCGTAAGAATTAAGATAGGCAATCATTGTCAGAAAAGAAAGTCTTATTAAGAAATGGGATTCGGACTTCTCAATGGGCTCCTCATTCGCTATGTAGAAAGACCTTCGATTTGAACTTGAGACTTGTTGTCAGCCAACTCTAATTGGAACTGTTGATGAAAATTGCGATTGCGGGATGTGGAATCGCGGGCGCAGCCGTAGGGTATCTGCTCGCCAGTCAAGGGCATGCCGTGACAATTTATGAGCAGTCGGCACAATGTGGACCTGTGGGAGCGGGGATTCTCATTCAACCCATTGGACAAGCGGTCTTAAAGTCACTTGGCATATATGAAGAAATTCACCAGAAATCAGCCCGCCTGAACTGGATTGAAGCCCGTAAACACACCGGAAAACGACTGATTCAACTGGAATATCAACGATTAGGCAGCGATCTGTATGGACTGGGAGTCCATCGTGGTTTGTTATTTAGTAGCTTATTCTCTTTAGCACGGCAAGCTGGAGCCCTGATTCAGGAAAATGCATGCATTACCGGATATCAGGTATCGCAGTCTGGAGTTTCGCTGGAACTGGAGTCAAAAGATTCTGCAGAGGTCTTTGATTTTATTCTTGCAACCGATGGCGCGCGTTCTCGGTTACGAAAAGTTTCGGGGATCAAACATCACGGAGCGGAATACAAATATGGAGCTCTCTGGACGACTGGTGCCTGCACCGCTGTCCAAGACCGGTTGTTTCAGGTCGTTGAAGGGACTCAAAAACTCGCGGGACTTTTACCGATTGGTAATGGTGAGTGTAGTTTTTTTTGGGGCTTGACCGCAGCTCAGTTTAAGAAATTTCAACAACAGGGGCTTGATGTCTGGAAAAAAGAAGTCTTACAACTCTGCCCAGAGTCTGAGGAAATCGTGACCGACATCGATTCGTTTGAGAATTTGACATTTACAACTTATCGCACCATGTCCATGCAGACCTGGTGGTCAGATCGCATTCTCTTTTTGGGAGATGCCGCTCATCCGACGAGTCCGCATTTGGGGCAGGGAGCCAATCTGGCACTGGAAGATGTGTGGGTGTTCTCTGAATGCTTAAAGCAGGCCGTCGACTTTCAGTCTGCCTGTAATCATTATGAGAAATTGCGGAAGAAAAAAATCCGTTTTTATCAACAAATCACTGGCTGGTTAACACCTTTTTTTCAGTCTGAGGGAGTTGTGAAAGGTTGGGGCCGCGATCTATTCTTACCAGTGATGAGCCAGACTCCCATACTGCGTGAGCAAATGCTGAAGACGCTTTGTGGATTTAAAACTGGCTGGTTCAGCAGCAATTTTCAATAAAGCTGATTATTTCCTTGGGGTTTGAGACGCTCGTTTCAAGAACAGATGGATTACGAAACCTAATGCGAGCCCGGTACCGACCATGATCCAGAAGGGGTAGGGAGTCTGATACTTTTCGTATCCATGGCTAAAGTTCGAGCCAAAAATGGTGCTCAATGTGGCGATGGGAAAAAAGTAGGCGATCAGTAGATTTAAGCGATGTGACGAGAGCTCAATTCGGGCGGACACTTTTGCCTGTTCTTCAGCCTGTTTTGCGATCACGTAGTCCAGAGCATTCTTTGCATCCTGAATTAAGAGCTCGGCTGTCCTTTCCAGGCGGTATGCGTTATCTCGATAGTCAATGAGAAGTTTATCTTTCGGGATCGCTTCGCGTGCCACTTGCAATGCTTGTGTCATATGGCATAACGCTCGATAAACGGGGCCAAGATGATTCAGCACTTCCAGATAATCGAGTGAGCTGGTTGCCTGGTCTACTTTTTCGTCATAGTCTTCCAGGAGTTGTTGATATTCATCCAAATGTCGATTCAGTGCATCCGGTCCTCCTTTAAATTCTGAAGAATGCCAGTTCGCATCAGCTTCGCGCCAGAAAAGACGGCCCTTGCGATACATGTCTTCCGGTTGTGGAGGTGCGTGCAGAATAATGAGTAGATGTCCCTCCGAAACCATCGTGCGTTGCCGACCGACCTGTTTACCTAGTCGATCGATGAATTCTGTCGGAACATTCCAAGCGGCAGGCAGTAGTGAAGATTCATGCATCTTTCGATCCAATTTCTTTTTCCATTAAATGGGAATTGCAATTCATGGGTTTTTATTTGTAGTATGCCACTTAAACAAACGAAAGTGAATTGGAAGTAATCCTGTTTCACTGATTCTTCAAGACATGCTGGTCTTGAATGAGGCTGATATCTTAAAGGGAGAGCTGTGAACGTATTATCTATGAGATGGATATGTCGAAAATATCTGATATTGCTTTGTCCCGTAATCATTATTTCTGGCTGTAATTCGCCGCCTCCTCCTCCAAAGATGAAGCCGCCGTCTGTAACCGTAGCGGAACCTGTTCAGAAAACGATTGTTTTCAATCAGGATTTTACCGGTACCCTTGCTTCGGTCGCCTCTGTAGATATTCGGGCGCGGGTCGATGGGATTCTGGAGAAAGTGAATTTTGAACCATCGGCAACCGTCAAAAAAGGTCAGTTACTATTTGAGATTCAGCGGGATCAGTATCAGGCCATCCTGGATAAAGCCAACGCACAGCTGGCAGCCAGTAATGCGCAGTTGAAAGATGCTCAGGTGACTCTGGAACGCAATCAGATCTTGTTGAAAAAACAAGCAGTGACTCCACAGGATGTTGATGATGCTGAAGCGGCTCGCGATAAAGCACAAGCGGCAGTGATGGCCGCGAAAGCAGACATTGAGCAGGCAACCATCAATCTGAATTACACGCGAATTAATGCACCGATCACTGGAGAAATCGGTCGCAATCTGGTTGATGCCGGGAATCTGGTTGGTTCTGGCGAGAATACACTTCTAACAACAATTGTGACGATGGACCCGATTTATGTTTACTTTGATGCCAGTGAGCGTTTGCTTTTGGAAGCACTCAAAAAGCGAAAGAGGGCTGACGAGAAGATTACTCTCAAAGTTTACGTGGGGCTTTCCAATGAAGAAGGGTACCCTCACGAGGGTGAACTCGATTATGCGGACAACAAAGTAGATCCGGGTACGGGGACGATTCAACTTCGCGCTATATTTAAAAACCCGAAGGGACTGCTCTATCCGGGGGTGTATGTACGAGTCAGGGTACCCGGATCACCGATACCAGGAGCACTGCTGGTACATGATGTCGCGATTGGCACCGATCTGGCAGGCAAATATCTTTTAATCGTTGGCAAAGATAATATTGTGGAAAAAAGAAAGATTGAAATTGGCCAGGTGCAAGATAACCTGCGTGTTGTGCTGAAAGGGCTCAAGCCGAGTGAAAAATACATCTATGAAGGTCTACAGCGCGCCCGTCCTGGACGTCCAGTTGAGATTAAAAATCAACCACCTCAAGGTGCGGATCAATCACAAAATCAGGCTGATCCTGCAAAAACCGCTGGTGCTTCAAAAACTGAGAAAGCAAAGCCAAAACCGGCATCCGATTCCCAGTAGTGGATGATTCCTTTGGTGTGACGACTGATCCTGATTTGTTTTTCTGATAATTTTTAACGGAACGGACGACGATGTTTTCCCGGTTTTTTATCTATCATCCGATCTTTGCCAGTGTCGTTTCCATTGTGATTGCGATTGTTGGTGCGATTGCACTACCTCTGTTACCGGTTGAATTATTTCCGGACATTACGCCTCCGACTGTAGCTGTCACTGCGACTTATCGTGGTGCCGATGCACAGGTCGTTGCAGATACCGTCGCTACACCGATTGAAGAGCAGGTTAACGGTGTCGAGAACATGCTCTATATGTCTTCGAGTAGTACCAGCGATGGCAATATGACGTTGACGGTGACCTTTGATGTGGGAACCGATCTGGATATGGCAAACGTGCTGGTCCAGAACCGTGTGGCGATCGCTAATCCCACGCTTCCGGAAGATGTAAAACGCGAAGGGGTGACTACAAAGAAGAAGTCCACCAATATGACTTTGGTGATTGCCTTAAATTCCCCGGATGAAACCTTTGATGGTCTGTATCTCAGTAACTATGCATCGATTTATATCAACGATGAGCTGAAGCGAATAAACGGGGTCAGTGATGTCAGTGTGGTCAATGCTCTGGATTTCGGGATGCGAATCTGGATGGATCCCAATCAGCTCGATACTCGCAACATTACCACAACTGATGTCGTGAACGCACTCCGTCAGCAGAATGTGCAGGTTGCTGCCGGGCAAATTGGTCAGGAACCGAGTCCTGATGATCAGGATTTTCAATTGACTGTAACCACATTAGGACGTTTATCAGACCCCAAAGAGTTTGCCAATATTATTATTAAGACAGGTGAAGAAGGGCAGATCACTCAAATTAAAGATGTTGCCCGCGTTGAGTTGGGGGCGCAAAGTTATAACGGTTATTCACAGCTCGATGGAAAGCCGGCTGCTCTGATTGCCGTTTATCAGCTTCCAGGTGCCAATGCACTGAACGTGGCTGATGAATGCCGAAAGGTGTTAAAGCGACTGGAGAAAGACTTTCCGCAGGGACTGGAATATTCGGTGCCTTATGACTCAACGGAGTTCGTAACCGCATCCATCGATGAAGTCGAGACAACTTTGTATATTGCACTCGGTCTGGTCTTCATTACCATTTTTGTCTTTTTGCAGGATTTCAGAGCGACTCTGATTCCAGCCGTGACAATTCCCGTCTCACTATTGGGGACGATGGCAGTCATGTTGGCGATGGGGTATACGATCAATACGCTTTCATTATTTGGGATCGTGTTGGTGATCGGGATCGTCGTTGATGATGCGATTGTTGTCGTCGAAAACGTAACCCGAATTCTGGATACAGAGAAGTGTTCTCCTAAGAAAGCGACAGAACTCGCAATGCTGGAAATCACCGGGCCCGTTGTCGCGACCACGCTTGTGTTGCTGGCTGTGTTCGTGCCTACGATGGTTTTACCGGGAATCACAGGTCGGTTGTATCGTCAGTTTGCTTTGACAATTTCGATCGCCACACTGTTTTCTTCAGTGTGTGCATTGACGCTCAGCCCGGCGATGTGCGGAATTATGCTCCGACCGACAAAAGAAAGACGGGGGCTTTTCTTTCGCGGCTTCAACTGGTGCTTCGATCGATCATTAAATGTTTACATCAGCATGGTCAAGGTCTTTGTCAGGCGTGCGTTTTTCATGGTGATACCGCTACTCGTTATTTTCGGAGCAACGGGTGTGGGATTCATGTCAGTCCCCGGTGGCTTTTTGCCGAACGAAGATCAGGGCTATATTTTCATTAATACTCAGTTGCCTGACGGTGCTTCATTGAATCGAACCCGGGAAGTTCAAAACCGAATCAATAAAATTGCCTCAGCGACTCCTGCCGTTACGAATGTCATAACGATGGGGGGCTTTTCGATGTTGAATAACTCGAACGCTTCCAATTATTCAACCACAATCATTGCACTGGAAAACTGGGATAAACGGCAATCCCCGGAATTAAGTGTCTTTGCTTTAGTCAAACGCCTGCATGTGGAACTGGCACAGATCCAGGAATCGATTACTTTCCCGTTCATTCCTCCTGCGATTCAAGGGTTGGGAAATGCCGGTGGTTTTCAGATCCAGATTCAAGATAAGACATCCGCTGGTTCTGACGTTCTCCAGATGGCGGTGACTGACTTAATGGACCAGGGAAATGTCGATCCACTTTTGACTGGATTAAATACCAGTTTCAGTGCCACAGTGCCTCAAATTTACCTGGATATCGATCGTGAAAAAGCGATCAAAATGGGAGTTCCTCTCGATTCCATTTTTGACACTCTGCAAGCTGAACTGGGTTCCACTTATGTGAATGATTTCAACCTGTTCAATCGTGTGTTCAAAGTTATGGTGCAGGCCGAGCAGGACTATCGCAGTAAGGTTGATGATATCACTCGCCTGAAGGTACGTGATCGTCGGGGGAGTATGGTTCCTCTGCATACACTGGTTAAAGTGAATAATTCAGCCGGGCCCCAGGAAGTCGACCACTACAATATGTATCCCACCGCTGCGATTACCGGGAACCCCGCTGCGGGATATAGCTCGGGGCAGGCGATTAATCGGATGGAGCAGTTGTCAGGTGAAGTCTTGCCTGAGGGTTTTGGATATGAGTGGACGGGAATCGCATATCAACAGATTGCCGCTGGAAATATGGCGCCGTATATTTTTGCGATGGCGCTGATTTTCGTGTATCTGTTTTTGTGTGCTCAGTATGAAAGCTGGTCGATTCCGCTTTCGGTGATTCTGTCCGTCCCACTGGGAATATTTGGTGCGATTTTCGCCACAATGATTCGTGGCTTTGATAATAATATTTATACCCAGGTGGGGTTTGTGTTGTTGATTGCACTGGCCAGTAAAAATGCGATTCTGATTGTGGAATTTGCCAAACTGCAACGTGAGGCTGGAAAGTCGATCACCGATGCGGCAGTCGAAGCTTGTTTTCTACGATTCCGTCCAATTTTGATGACAGCCTTTAGTGCGATATTAGGTGCCGTTCCACTGGCGGTTGCAGCCGGTGCGGGGGCTGCCAGCCGACAGGCTCTGGGGACTGCTGTTGTAGCAGGTTTGACTGCAGCTACGCTCTTCGGTGTGGTCATGGTGCCAGTGATGTATGTAATCGTTCAAAAAATCAGTGAATGGGTCTCAGGGAGTCAATCTGTTCCGGAAACGGATGGAACGGCAAGTTCGACGACGCCTTCTGCTTAATGGTGTAAAGAGAGAATCATTGATTATGCGAAATTGCGCTGACGACTGGCTTCGTACAGCAGGATGCTGGCAGAAATTGCGACATTTAGTGATTCTGTCTTTCCCTGTTGTGGAATTCGGACCAGGTGAGTGCATTCATTGAGTAGTGTCGGACTGATTCCAGAGCCTTCATTACCGACAATAACCGCCGTTGGTTGTTTAAAATTATGACTTGATAGAATCTCTGGTGCCTGCATTGTCGTGCCGACAATCGAAATGTTTTCTTGTTTCAAGTCACGGCAGCATTGAACAAGATCGGAGTGTTGTGCGATCGAAATGCGGTTTACAGCGCCAGCAGATGTTCGGCAGACAAGGCTCGTGACTTCGCATTGTTCATCTGTCCCGACAAAAATTCCATCAGAACCCAGTACTTCCGCTGAGCGAATGATGGCTCCAAAATTATAGGGATCCTGAATCCGATCAAGGATTAGAAACAGTGGGGCAGTGACTTGTTTTTGAGTGACTTCGGTTGCCGAGGAATAGGGAAATGGCGCCATTTTCGCAATCATGCCCTGGTGATCGCTGGCACGGCACTTCTGGGTTAAATCTTTATCTGAAGCAAATACAACCGGAATTGAAAGTTGCTCCGCTCGTTTTTCTGCCGCTTTCTTTTCATCAGCATTCAATCGTTCCGAAAGATGCACTTCCCAGATTTTCCAGAACCCGGCTGACAAGGTTTCCATCACTGCATTGCGCCCCCAGATCCAGCATTTCTGATGGTTTCCCATTAAGGGCTTATTTTTCTTTACTTTAGTATGCTTTCCAACCATAGGAATTCTTTTAAAAGTTGATTATTCTATAAATGATGGCTTACTCGACTAGAACAAGAGTGACTGATGTTGAGCAAGAAAGCCATTTCGTTTAGAAGTGGTCTTGTATACTTGGAGTGGCGCATTTAATGCGAATGCGAGTAACAGGCTGCCCTTGATATACGATAATGAATTAGTAACAGTTTATTACTGAAAATAACATAGAGGCGGTTATTTTGTCCGGAAAGCAAGTCATATACAAACCATTTGAATGGGAACGTTTGAGAATTGCGTCCCAGTTTAATGCACAATTGATGGATCATCTACGTTCGTTTGTGAAAGCGGGTATTTCAACAGAAGAGATTAATCAAATTGTACACGATTATACCGTTTCTCATGGACATACGCCGGCAACCCTGGGGTATATGGGGTTTCCTAAAAGTTGCTGTATCAGCATCAATGAAGTCGTGTGTCATGGCATCCCCGATGAGACCGTTCTCAATGAAGGGGACATCGTCAATGTCGACATTACCAGCATTGTTGACGGTTGGTATGGTGATCAGTCAGAAACATTCTTAATTGGCCATGTTTCTGAGGAGGCGCGCAAACTGGTACAAGTGACGTTTGATTCGCTGTTTCTTGCCATTAATGCGATTCGACCTGGTTCCAGTGTAATCGAAATTGGTGAAGTGATCTACAATTATGCTACAGAACTAGGTTATGGCGTGGTTCGACAGTATCAGGGCCACGGTATTGGACGGGAATTTCATACGGACCCTGGTATTCCTCATTATCCCGTGTCGGGATCAGAACGGGATCTTTTGATGCCAGGGATGTGTTTTACGATCGAGCCTATGCTGAATGCCGGAACTTGGAAAACAGTCGAAGACCGTAGTGATGGGTGGACTGTACGTACCAAAGACAACAAATTGTCAGCTCAGTTTGAACATACCATTCTGATGACAGAAGAAGGCCCTGAAATATTGACTCTGACTGAAAAAGGGCCTCAGCCCGGTCATCAGTTTTAAAGATTCAGAAGTCGGCCAAATGCCTTATCGCAAGCGGATTCCGTTTCTATAAGTCAATTTTATCTCTGTTCTTAAAGCTTGTTAGCTGCACTGGCTTGCAACGACGCGAAATAAACGGGTATCGTAGAAGATACCTCCGATTGATTATATCGCCTCGCATGTTTCTTTCCTCCAGGGAATCCAGTACATGGAGCTAGCATGATTCGCCAAGTCCTCCTGATCACACTCTCTTTTCTGCTTATTGCCAGTTCAGTCTTTGCTGAAGAAAAAAAAATAAACTGGGTTCAAGTCACCGAGAAAGCGGGTTGGCAGCCACGTGATTCTCAAGGGGAACTCGTGTTTAAAGACCACTTATGGATCTTTGGTGGCTGGTTCAATTCCTACGAGGCACCGCCACGTGATGTCTGGAAGTCTGCAAACGGGAAGAGTTGGGAGCTTGTGACGAAGCAGGCCCCCTGGATCCACAGTGACCTTCCAATGACAACCACTTTCAAAGATAAAATGTGGTTGATGGGGGGCTGGTATAACGGCCGACTCAAAGGGCATTCCGCAGGAAATCAGGTTTGGTCATCCGTTGATGGGAAACATTGGAATCTGGAGACTAAGCAGGCAGGGTGGACTCCTCGAGCAGCGGCGGCCCTGGTTCAATTCAAGGGGAAAATGTGGATTCTGGGAGGAACCGAAAACTATTACTTTGGGGACGAGAAAAGTCTGAAAAATGATGTCTGGTATTCTTCTGATGGCAAAACATGGGCTCTGGCGACAGATAATGCAGGTTGGTCGCCGCGGGCTTATCACCAGGCGGCGGTGCTGAACGGAAAAATCTATGTCTTCGGTGGCGGGAATTATGTTCCTGAATATCATGCAACTAATGATGTCTGGAGTTCTGAAGATGGTATTCACTGGAAACAGGAAACAGCCAAAGCACCCTGGCACGAACGTTTGTGGTTTTCGACCGTTGTTTATCGCGACCGGATTTGGGTCATCGGTGGGTGGTCGAATAACCCGGCCAAAAATAAAAACGATGCCTGGTATTCACAGGACGGTAAGAATTGGACTGAACTGAAGTCAGATGTCGTCTGGAAAGAACGGCACGAGCATTCCGCCTTTGTATTTCAAGATAAAATCTGGTTAGCCGGAGGGCACGCGCAGCCACTCAACAGTGAAGTCTGGATGCTGGATATTCCCAAAGACTGGTTTAAAAAGGTGAGTGAAAAGGCATCTATTGAAGCAGGGCTTCCAAAAACAATTGAGAAATTAAAAACGGGAAAGCCTGTCAAAATTGTCTGCTTCGGAGATAGCGTCACCGGAGTTTACTATCACACAGGCAGTCGCCGCGCTTATACCGATATGTTGGGAATTGCAATAAAGAAGGCTATACCACAGGCAGACTTGACGATGGTCAATGCCGGTATCAGTGGGAATACTACTGCCAATGCCTTGGCGCGGATCGCGCGGGATGTTCTGAAGCAACGACCTGATCTGGTAACAGTGATGTTTGGGCTGAACGACATGGGGAAACTGTCGCTGAAGCAATACCAAGACAATTTACGCCGCATTGTCAAGTTCTGTCACGGTGTCGGCTCTGAAGTCCTTTTGTGTACTCCGAATGCCGTGTTACCTGGTAAAGGGCACCCCAAAGATAAACTGGCTCAGTATTGTGCGATGGTTCAAGAAGTCGGCAAGGAAATGCAAGTACCAGTCTGCGACTGTAATAAAAAGATGGATGTTCTCGGGGAGCAGAATCCTCAGGAATTACGCTTGATGATGAGTAATGAAATTCATCCGAATATGGCCGGTCATAAGAAGATGGCCGAACTGATCGCTGCATCCATTACCGGAAAAATAGTATCTCTGAATGATGTGATGCCTCCTGAACTGGCGATTCCGCATACCAAAACCAAACTTGAAAAAAGTCAACCCATCCACATTATTGCCATGCCTCCATTAGACACAATGATTCAATCTGCCATCAGTCAAATCGCGCCAAAATCTCAATTGAAAGTGACGAGTTGGGAGACGAAAGGCAAGACACGTCGTCAGATTGAAACGGATGCCAAAGTGATGATCCGTTCTCAGAAACCGGATCTGGTCCTGTTGGCGATTCCAAGAGAAGCAAAATTTAATTCGCGCGAAGAATTTATTGATAGTTTTATCTGGACAATGAACTATTCACTCAATTTTGGAAAAGGAGGCTGGGACTGTGTGGTGTTTCATCCCGATGTCTTTGCCCCCTCACTTACAGAACCTGAGTATGATCAGCTGACGCGACAGTTAGTTAAAGGGCAGGATCTGACACTTGTCGATCGGAAACCAAATCAAACGGTAAAGGCGAATGAGATCGTGCTGCAGTGGCTGCATTCTCAATTAGATTGAGCCACTGTAGTCATTTTGAACCATTAAATAAGCTGCCACTCCTGCCATGAGGACTCGGAGATGAAACGTCTTTCTTTTGATTCATTTCAATATGAATTTAATCGTCAGCAAGAACCACGATTGCATATCGAGCCTGGTGAAACCATCCAGGTTGAAACGGAAGATGCCCTTTCAGGGCAGATTCGAAAAGCCGGCGATCGTAGAGATAAAGCCAAGGTACCTTTCAGTAATCCAGTGACAGGGCCAATTTATATTTCAGAAGCAGAGCCTGGTGATATGCTGGCGATTAAAATTGAAGCCATTGAGTCTCGCGATGGACAATGTGCAACTTACACGGGCAATCCCAAGCAACTCTGTCAATGGCTGGGAACTGATGTACCGGACGGAGCACATGTCTGCCCGATTGAGGATGGGTTCGTCTATTGGAGTGAGAAAATCAAAATTCCTTATACGCCGATGCTGGGGTGTATTGGAACAACGCCCGCATATGGGATGCCTAGCACGATGCCGGCAGGCCCTCATGGCGGCAATATGGATATCAGAGAAGTGACTGTCGGGAATACGCTCTATCTTCCAGTGTTTGTCACGGGGGGGTTGCTCTACCTGGGGGATGCACACGCGGCAATGGGGCAGGGAGAATTGTCGGCGACGGGACTGGAGATGGCCTCTCAAACGGCATTGACGATTGACCTGGTGAAAGGCAAAACAATTGCCGGGCCGCGCATTGAGTCTCCTGAGGAGATCATTACCGTCGCCAGCGGGACTCCGATGGAGCGTGCCACTGCAGAGGCCTTTGCCCAGATGATTCTCTGGTTGGAAGCCGACTATGGCTGGAATCGTTGGCGGGCCTATGATTTGCTGACACATGTCGCTGAAATCTCAATGGGCTATTATGAAGGTGGCGGTCTGGCGGTCAAAATAGCGAAACAATATGTTGAGTATCCTTCTTGAACTTCTCATATTTCGTGTTCACATTAGACATGTGATGCGTCTCACAGCATGAATTCACATCAGTCACTGGAATCGGTTTAATGCTTATTGGATATGTCAGCGACGAAAATTATCGAGCCCTCTACGATGTTGCTGTCGAATTTCAATCGGAGGGGCGTTTTTTCAGCACGCGGTCGACAGCATCGGGGGCTGTGGTTCTCGATCTTCCCGTTGGTGCGTATGAAGTGATTCTGCAACATCGGGATTATTGCGCCAAACGCGTTCAGCTACAGGTGGAACCGGGACAGGTGTATCAGTTTCGCTTGCTGTCCACAAAATTGTATGGTTTTGCCTGGCCGCGGTGTGTGAGTGCTGGAGAGTCTTCGGAGTTCCGCGTGCACTCGACTTCGGAGTACAGTCTGGAACTGTGGAAGTATGGAAAAGAAAAAGAGTATGTTCGGCGGATAGGCACGTTTGACGACCATGCCCCACTGTCGAATCTACAGATTACACCGGACGGTGACTACACTCGGAATGGGGTTGACTGGAATAACGTCGGTTACCGTACGGTCACGCAGAAGCAGACTGTCGCTGCACCGGAACAATCCGGCTTGTATATGTTTCATTTGAGTAATAAATCGGGGGATGTGTTTACTTATCCCTGGGTGGTTTCACCCAAAACACCACAATCCGATATTGCCATTCTTGCCAGTGATCTGACTTGGAATGCCTATAACAGTTTCGGCGGACGCAGTAATTATCTCAACCCGGAAGGACTGCCGTCTACTCCTGTGGTCAACAGCCGACAGGAATTGAGGCGGTACCTCAAACCATCATTTGGGGCGTATTATGTTGAGGAGTATCCCCCGTTATCCCTGGAACGGCCTCAACCTTATCTGCATATTGATTTAAATGAGCAGCTTCGCGATCCGATTTATAGCCGAATGGGTTGTGGGATGCTGCATTCGGAATGGCGACTGCTGGGCTGGATGGAAGAGCAGGGGCTTGCATACGATTATTACAGCGAAACCCAGTTTCATTTTGACCAATTGCCGCTGGATGAATACAAAGTTCTGATTCTGAGTTCGCATCCCGAGTACTGGTCGAAGCAGATGTATGACCGACTGAAATCCTGGGTGTTTGAGTCTGGAGGGCGGTTGATTTATCTCGGAGGCAACGGCTTAAACTGTGAAGTCGAATTTCTAGATGAACATCGGGTTGTCTATCACAATACCGACTGCACTAAATGGTGTGGTGTGGCCATGGATCCGCCGATTCCGGAATCGGAGTCGACTTTTGAAAGCCGCTATCACGCGCGACAGGAATCAGAGGCGAATTTGCTGGGGGTTGTGTTTTCTTTTGCCGGTATCATGACAGGAGCCCCTTATAAGGTAATCGATGATCAACACTGGTGTTTTAATGGAACCAACTTAAAACAAGACGACCTGTTTGGGACGGAAAGCCAGCATATGCGCATTCCGGGCGGCGCCTCCGGGCATGAGACCGACAAAATATCTGCCAGTTCGCCAACTGAGGTTCATCTAGTCGCACAAGGGACGAACCCTGATCGGGGTGGTGCGGATATGGTGCATTTTCAAACCTCGTCGGGGGGGGAAGTCTTTTCGGTCGGTTCCATCTGCTGGATCACATCGATGCTGGTTGACGAGAATGTCTCGCGCGTTTCTCGCAATGTGATTGATCGATTTACAAATTAGAACTGAGGTGAATCGATTACTCCAAAGCGATCAGGTAATGATATCCAGAATCGGTTTCCCATAATCGATTTCCAGGCGTTTTCGCCCCGGGATATCCAGTTTGTGGCTATCCAGCCCGAGTAAGTGATACAGGGTGGCATGGATGTCCGTCACATAGTGAGGGGATTCGATAGCATGGAAGCCAAGCTCATCCGTGGCGCCGTGGACGTGTCCCTGTTTGATTCCTGCTCCGGCAAACCAGACCGTAAAGCCATGCGGATGATGATCCCGCCCACTGGGCATCTTGGCATTGCCTCGATTTTCGACAGCCGGCGTTCGTCCAAATTCGGTACAGAACACGACGACCGTGTCGTCCCACATTCCGCGCCGTTTCAGGTCTTTCAACAGGCCGGCAACCGGTTTGTCAACACGTTTGCAGGAGCGGGTATGATTCTCTTTCAGCTTCTGATGTGAATCCCACTCCCCGTAGCCGCTTAAGTAGACCTGAGCAAATCGTACGCCCCGTTCTGCCAGACGACGCGCTGCCAGCAGGCGACGTCCGTAAATGGCGGTCTCTTTCTCATCAATCCCATAGAGACTTTGCGTTTCCTGAGTTTCCTCTGTTAACTCCAGCACTTCAGGAACCGATGTTTGCATGCGAAATGCCAATTCGTAGGAATTGATGCGGGCACGCAATTTCTCATCACTGGGGTACTCCACGGCCGCAATCTGATTCAGCTCATTGATAAAGGCATATTGATTGGCCTGTTCCTGCTCCAGCATCGTTTGAGGGCGGGTACCGAAGGGAAGAGGGTTCTTCGGATCCAGAGAAAGTTCGACTCCCATGTATTTGGGGCCGAGGTAATCGGGATTGAAGTTTTCTTTCACGCGAGTGTCGGTATATGAGCCTAAGAAAACATATTCAGGTAAATTCCGATTCAAACTGCCTAAACCATAGCTGAGCCAGGAACCAATAACTGGTTGTTTCTGATCAAGTTTATGCCTGCCGTGATGTATTTGATATTCAGCTGCATGGTCGTTATCAGTCGTATACATGGAACGGACAAAGGAAATGTCATCAACACAGGTCGACAGGTGCGGCCACCAGTCTGTCATTTCAATTCCTGATTCTCCGTGCTTTTTGAATCCGACCTGCATCGGCATGATTTTGGAATGCTCGCGTTTTACCTGGACCACGGAACGCGCCCGTTCTTTGTAGCGTGGATCTTTAAAGGGATCGGGGTAGATTGTATCCGAAAATGTCTTTCCTGCATATTTATTAAGTTCGGGTTTGGGGTCGAACGTTTCCATCTGACTATAACCACCGGAGAGAAATACCCAGATCACGGATTTGGCTTTAGGGGTAAAGTGAGGGCCATCTGTGGGACCAGCGGCTCGTGTCTGGTTTTCACTTCCCAGCAGTGTACTCAACGCCATGCCGGTTGCACCGAAACCAAGATCTGCCAAAAAGGTGCGACGGCGAATGCGACTGCATTGCGGTGTTGTTGATGAAATATCGTGTTTCATAAATTCAATCCTGCCGTGTAAAGCGGATGACCATATGTGATTTTAACGGATGGTGACAAAGTCATTATGGCTGAATAACGCCTGAACCAGACTTTCGCGTGCACGAGCTGCCGGTTGTGGGGCCGGTTGACTATAACCGGTTATAGGTTTTTGCTTTTGATCTTGTATTGGTTTTGTTGTCGATTTGGAAAACAGCAGTTCCTGTCTCGTCAGAAAATGGAGTGCTGCAGACTGTTCTTTCTCTGTGGCAGGACGGGACAGGATTAATTCAAACGCACGCTGAACGAACGCCTGTTGTTTATCTGGTGTTGTCTTTTGTTTTTCTATGTCGGAATGTTGTTGGAGCCAGAGTTGAGCAGCAATTTTACGACTTTTCTGAACGGTCAGTTCACTGTTAGTCAACGCCAGCGCCTGTTGCGGCATGATGCTGGTGGTACGCTGGTAGCAGTCGGTCGCGCTGGCACCATCGAACAACTCCAGAAACTCCATTTTTGCTTCACCATGATGCGAATAATATAGACTGCGTCGGTTCGTGATCAGCCCCTGGTCCTGTTCCAGTTCCTGACCATACATTTTTGGATCGAGGTCATTCGCGAGGTAGAATAGACTGTCACGAATGACTTCTGCTTCCATGCGATTGGTGGGAAACTTCCAGAGGAGGATGTTATCGCGGTCTTTACTCAGATTCGTGTGTTCGGGGGCCAAGCCTTTTGAACTGAGCTGATAAGTATCGCTGAGTAGAATCAAACGATGCAGATGCTTGATGCTCCACTGATGATCCATGAATTCTACTGCCAGCCAGTTGATCAACTTTGGATGTGTGGGAGACGCGCCGCTACGACCAAAGTTATAAACCGACTTGACGAGCGGCTGACCGAAATGACGCATCCAGATATGATTGACAGCAACACGTGCCGTCAAAGGGTTTTCACGAGTAGCGATCCAGCGGGCGAGCGCGGCTCGTTTTCCGGTGCTCTGTTGGGGAAAGATGCGGCTGAGGCTGGTATATTCTGTGGATGATTTCTCTCGCGGTTTACGGGCAGCGTTCAACTTCACCTGTGACTGAGTCAGCTGTTTCTGTGCCGTCGTGACTTTTTTGTCACGTTCCTTGTTTGTTTGCGGCAACGTTTTCGTCTGCACTAAAGTAAGTTCTTTTGTTTTGTGCTCAGACTCCGCCTGACTCAAATGTGCCTGCCATTCAGCCTGACTGGCAGCTTGTTCTAAAACTTTGAAATTCGTTGTTTTTTTAATGTGGCGTGCTGTGGCTGCACGGACACGAGCCGCATATTCAGCTTTTGCATCACGGGCTGCCTGAAGTTTTAGCTGAACTGAATCTCGAGTTAATTTTGCCAGATCCCGCTTTTGTGTTGCCTCTGTGACCTGTTGCTGCCATTTTTGTTCTGCTTCTGAGAGAGGTCTGTTTAAAACGACTTGAGAAGTTGCTGCGCCGGTGCTGAAACGTGTGACCGACCAGTTTTCAATTCCAGGAATGTCTTCTCCCTGGCGATAACCGGGAAACTCAAAATCGAACCGCTGTAGCTCCTGAGCGCCTTTACCAACAAAGATAATTTTATCAAACTCCGCAACACTACCGGGATGTGAATCCAGAAACAGACCACGGTTCGTTGAATTAGCAGGATTCCAACCATTGAGGGCGATCGGCTGATTGTCCACGATGACTTCAGGCGCGGTTGTATCTGTGATTGTCAACTCAGCGATATCTTCGGTTGGTTTCAAAAGAAGAGTGACTTGAAATACTCGATTTTCCTGATTGACTTTGTAATTTCCGACAGTTTTCATTCCAGTGGTTCCCGGGGCATAGGTATTAATC
This sequence comes from Gimesia fumaroli, assembly GCF_007754425.1. Lineage (NCBI taxonomy): Bacteria > Pseudomonadati > Planctomycetota > Planctomycetia > Planctomycetales > Planctomycetaceae > Gimesia > Gimesia fumaroli. The sequence goes on along the minus strand of NZ_CP037452.1, from coordinate 4,114,922 downwards.
TTACCGCTTTCAAAAGCGACGTACAGATTTGTTCTGCCACCTGATAAATCGTTCGAAAGTTGAAAGTTCACCAGACTCTCGGTCAAAATTCTGAGTTGAAAATGAACCTGTGTTTCTGAATCAAACGATTTCCAATTGGATATTTCATGTGCCAGTGTGCGACGTCCCTGGCTGGCGTTCAGTTGCAGCGCCTGGTGATTGGTGACCCGTGTTTGTTGATTCTCTGATTGTCTCTTATTTCTTGTTATGAGAAGATTGGCCAGTTGCGTTTCCTGTTGATGAAGATTCTTTTCCAGTTGTGATTTCTGTTGTTCCCATGCGTTCAATGCAATTTGGTAAGCAGCTTCGCGCGCTTTTGTTTCTTCTTCAATCACAAACGGTTTCAAGCCGGGATACCAGGCGGTGACCGGTAATGAAATGGGAGTGACTGGAAGCTGGTTCCCTCCCAGAAAACCAATAGCGGCTGCTTCAACTGGCGGTTTTCCTTTGATGATATTCTGCTCTAAGCCGCCTGTGTAAAACTTCGCTTTGGCATCCAGGTGTCTGTCATAGATGCGTACCATACCCGTTCGAATAGGGCCGTTACGGACACTCAACTTGTAATCAGGGAAAATTCCGGGGTCGGGTTCGCCTGGGACGCGATCATGCCGTAGATCAATGGGTTCAAAAAATGAACGGAAGGCAAAGTATTCTTCCTGGCCGATGGGATCATATTTATGGTCGTGACATTCGCAGCAGTTCATCGTCAAGCCTAAAAATGCTTTGGCAGTATGTTCGACGTTGTCTTTGCGCCATGTGTGATAATTCCAACGGTAAAAATTTCGAACAATAAAGCCGGTAGCTACCAGGTTCTCTCTGTCGTTGGGAGCGATTTCATCGGCAGCCAGCATTTCCATGATCATGCGATCATAGCCTTTATCCTCGTTCACAGAACGAATGATCCAATCTCGCCAGCGCCAAATCAGGGAATAACTGTTAGTCATATCCTTGGCGCCGCGTCGGCCATACCAGTCGCTATACCTCCAGACGTCCATCCAGTGCCGCCCCCAACGCTCTCCGTATTGCGGGCGGCTGAGCAGATCCTCAATCGCGCGTTCGTATGCATCAGGATTAGTATCATTCAAAAAGGCATTTAATTCTTTGGGAGTTGGTGGCAGGCCAATAAGGTCAAGATAGACCCGTCTGAGTAAAGTTGATTTGTCTGTTTTGTGTTGGGGAATCAGACCAGCCTGCTCATGACGCGCTGTGATGAAGGCGTCAATGGGATTTGTCACATGATTTTTTGTAGTAGGAATAGCAGGACGTTTGATGGGTTGAAAGGCCCAGTGGTCAGAGGGGGCTGATTCAGGTTGATCATCGGCTGGAAATCGAGCTCCCTGTTCAATCCAGGTTTTGATGAGCTGGACTTCATCTGGTTTCAGTTTTCGTCCCTGGCCTTCTGGGGGCATTTCGAAATCTGCATCTTCGATGAGAACCTGATACAGCAGACTCTCTTGTGGTTTCCCGGTGATGACAGCAGGACCAATTTCGCCTCCCTTAAGGATTAAATTCCCAGCATCCAGCCGCAGTGCAGATTCTTGTTTCAGCGTTCCGTGGCATGCAAAACAATGGGCCTGCAGAAGTGGTTTGATTCGTGTTTTGTAATCAATAGAAGAAGTCTGTGCGAAAAGCGAAAGGGGGGCGAGTGTGATCAAACTCAAGAGGGTAGTGGCGCATTGCCATCTCATAGGACGACTCCACATTTCTGTTCCTACAGGATTTATAGAGCGAGTGTCTGTTATTTACAATAAGCACTCTTTTATATGAGGACAAGGCCGTTTATGATAGATTCTTAAATATGCTAATAAAATAGTTCTGCAGCTGTTTTTGATAATGAAAGCCTACTATGAAACGGTTCTTGTATCTGAGTCGATCGCGTTGTTCTGATTTTGTTTTGTATTGCCTGATAAGTAGTCTGTGGCTCGCGGCTCCCGTCTTTGCGGGAGAAACCAAATCCTCTCCCCGTTCCATTCTCTGGGTCGAACAGGCTGGGGGCAGCAAACATGATAAAATTCGTGGCATCACCGTAGATGGAGCAGGAAACTGTTTTGTTACAGGCGAATTCACCGAGCAGGCCCAATTTGCAGATCAGAGTGTGACCAGCCGGGGAAAAATGGATTTCGTACTTGCGAAATATAACCCCGAGGGAAAATTGCTCTGGCTCCAAACAGCAGGAGGGACTGAGATCGATCGCGGGTATGCAGTGGCCGTCGATCAGGCAGGAAATTCTTATGTGACTGGTCATTTTCAAAGTCCGACATTTCGGATTGGAGACAAAACTCTCAAAAATCAGGGGGACTACGATTATTTCATTGCAAAGTATAATCCTGAAGGAGAGCTACTCTGGGCACAAAGTGCAGGCGGAGCTGGATATGATTATGGACATGGTATTGCAGTAACGCCTGACGGGGAATGTTATGTCGCTGGCTCGTTTGCAGGAGAAGTCACTTTCGGGGATTTCCAATCCAAAAGCAAGCAGGGGCGTTCTCTGTTCGTGGCTAAATATGATACCGATGGAAAAGTGCTCTGGACTCAGTTGGCCGGTAATAAACATGGTCAGAGTGGGCACCAGATTGCCGTGGATCAAACAGGGAACTGTTATGTCTGCGGTTATATTACTGGGCTGATAGAACTGGCAGGGAAGACAGTGGGGACCGATACGAATGTGAAGGATATTTTTCTTGCCAAGTTATCGCCAGGAGGTGAGCTGCTCTGGTCCGCCAATTCAGGGGGGCAGGCAGATGGTTTAAGCACCGGCGTTGCCGTCGATGCACAGGGTAACTGCTATCTGACAGGGATGTTTAAGAATGAGGCGCAATTTGGGAACACAACTCTCAAAAGCACGGGAGCATATGATATTTTCGTCGCTCGCATCAATGCCGACGGGACTCCTGACTGGGCGTATTGCGGGGGAGGTGAAAAGATCGATTATGGTCTGGGGATTGCCGTCGACCGAGGCGGTAACTGTTATGTAACTGGGGAGTTTACAGATGATGTGGAATTCATGGGAAAACACCTGACTCAGCTGGGAGGCCGGGATATATTTGTCACACGTTTCTTGCCAGAAGGAAAACTCGACTGGCTGGAAATGCTGGGAGGTGATAAAAGTGATCTGAGTTATGCGATTGCCGTCGATCACAACAACCATTGTTTCCTTTCCGGGGCCTTTTCTCCTGCCACACAGTATCAGAGTCATCACTTGAAAAGCCGCGGCAGCAACGACATCTTTTTGATTAAACTGAGCCAATAATGATCACAGTTCGCGTTTTAGTTTTCCTTTGTTTGGTTATAGCTGGTATTTCGTCTGGTGTTGCACAGACCGTGATTAAAAAGCGGGTTATGACGCCATCCCAGCAAGCAGGGGCTCCCCTGGCGGAGACGCGGCGGAAAGCCATTAATGTACTGCCGTTTCAGCGGCCTCTGGATGCGAAGAAACTCAAAAAATGGCTGGAAATCAGTTCTCAATGTACAATGGCGGAGTTCGAACTGTTTTTGTCGCCGCTTTCTGCAGAAGAACAAGAATTGCTGAACGTGATTGAAGACAAGCCCGCCCCAATTATCAACCGTCTGCACTTTGAAAATCTGCGACATGTACTGAAAGAGAAAGCGCTGGTTTCATTAAGAATCGAAGAGAAATTGCAGCACGATTCCTTAACGCATACGACACCAGCGGTGGAAAACCTGCTGTATGGTGCTTTCGATGCGGTTTTCGCCAGTGTCGGGCCGCCGCATGGTTCTCCCCGCTATGGTGATGTGATTATTCGTCTCAAAGATTCCGTTCGGGAAAAAGGCTGGGCGACTCCTTTCAGCGGTATGCACTTCATGTATGCGATTCGTCATAAAGATGCCCGCAAGATGCAGGATCTGCTGGCGGCTGGAACAACACTGCCGGCTTCGCGATATAACCCCCTTCATTTGGGTTTTGATGACCGTTTGCATTTTTCTCATTATGTGGTCACAGAGAAATCCTGGAACAAGATGCTGGCGTATCAGGCCATCCTCGTACACCGCAATCTTGATGATTCACCTGCTAGTCAAAAAGTGAAACAGCGATTTACTGAGATGCTGACGGAAAAAGATCCGACAAAATTCTGGAGCCTGTATATTCCAGCACGGATAAAAAATGGGACACCGGAACAGGATGCCGAAAATATTCCGTTTGGGTATCTGGAAGGCAAGTTTGACGACCAGATTTCGATTGATTGTTTCACATCAATTGAAGTTCCCGCTGACAAATTGTCTGAAGTTCGCAGTTGGCCGGAAGCACAGCCGTTTTTGCATTTAATTCGAGCCAAGCCTGCAGGAACGCCTTAGCAATAAGCCTGTCTTTCACGTCAGTATGGCAGAAGTGTGTTGATCTCGCTTGGATTTCATCCTTTGCTTCCAATGACGATACCTAAAATGATGAGGGCTAATCCGATTGTTTTAGGTATCGTAACCGGCTCTTTAAAAAAGAGAGCACTCAGAAACATTACCAAAACAAAGGCTAGGCTCATAAAGGGGTATGCATAGCTGAGAGGAAATTTTGTCATGGCTGCCATCCAACTCAAAGCAGCAAGGAAGGCACACACGAAGCTACTCATGACCCAGGGGTTGAGCAATAGTTTGATGATAAAATTAACTTTCTCAGTTCCATTTTGAGGGAATGCACCCGCAAGTTGGACTTGCCATTTGATGATGATTTGTCCGTAAACAGTAAAGAGAATCGTTAGAAGTATGTAAAGGTGGTTCATGTTCTTGAATTTACTATATAAAGGTAAGTGACTATGCCATATCAACACGAATCAGATTTGGCATTTGTTCTGTCTTTTGCCGCATTTCTTCGGTTGAACCGAATTTTAAGAAAACAATCCCGAGCTTTTGCATCAGGAAATTATCAATCTGCTCATCCGGTTTCCACCACATCATCTTGTCTATAATGTTATTTTTCACTGATTGATTGAAGATAACCTCTTTTATTCTTCCATTTCGGGGGGGCATTATGCAGTGTCGTGTAAAAAATCCTTGTGGTTCAATTTGTGTTAAATCATCACAGTTCATGCCTGCAGATGATTTGACAATATATGTGGGATATTCCATACCGGTAGCATGTTGAACAAATTGAATGTATAAATCGCCCGGTGCCCTGCGACAAATTTCGATAATCACAGGTATGTCCTGCCGGAGGATATATTGAATATGGAAAATACCTGTGTTGAGTTTGAGTAATGATGCGATTTTTTCTGCTGTTTTGCAAAGAATAGTCGCCGTTTCCGGTGATACATCAGCGGGGGTCGATGCAGCAGAAACCAGATAGGGATTGAGATAATAATGTTCGTTATCATTAAAGAAAAAAACAACTCGTCCATCACGAATGAATGTTGATAAACCGTGCCGACTTCCCTCAATAAACTCTTCGATTACAATTTTTTTCGTACGGGATATCTGAAATGCCTTTTCAAGACTCGCTTTAGCAATTTGGAGATTTGTGACTTTCGAGATGCCTTTACCACCAGTCAAATCAACAGGCTTGACTATGACGGGGAATTGAAAGTTCAGAAGACTATTGTATGCGCCTTCAATAGAATCAAAACCTTCAGCGCGTGGAGAGGGAATTCCATGCTTCTGGGCAAACTCACGATATCTGTCTTTATGGTGAATCAAGAGAGTCGTGTTATAGGGATCATGTCCTGCTAATTGAAGGTTTTCTGCAACATAAGCAGCAGTTAATGCAGAAAAATCATTGCAGGAAGCGCAGATGGCGTCGATCTTCAGAGACTTCGCAAGTTTTAACATCGCCTCTTTGTCGGAGAAATCTTCCAGACAGCACTGATCGGAAAATTGATGTCCCAGATCCTTTTCTCGATTACCGCTGGTTATTACGCGAAAACCAAGGTCTTTCGCAGCAAGGATCAGGGGGATCTCAGCATAGCCACCACCGGCGATTAAGAGTTTTTTGCTGGTCATTCTTCATTTCTAAAAATCATTAGATCACACCAGCCTTTTTCGTTTCTTCGTAATGACTTGGTGTAGTTTGTGAAATCTTTCGCATCTGCTTCACTCAACGTCTTTTTTTGTATTTCATCAAGAGTATCTTGAAAATAAAGCATTGTTGATGGAAATTCGCACACATTGTAACTGGTGCATAGTTTTTGCAGAAACAATACAGGGTCTGTGCCGGCTTCCATAAGCCAGAAAGGGGCAAATTCCATCATCACACAGTAGTTTGAGAAGTCGTCCAATGTTTTTCTGGCTCCATTGATAACTCGTTCTTCAAAACCCTGAGTGTCAATTTTTATAAAGATTGTATCTTCTTTTACGCATTGGAGATCAGTGATAAGCTGGTCTATCGATGTTTCCTCAACAGTAAGGCTGTCATAATCACCTTTCAGCCCATGTACTCGACTGTCTACACTCATGACCTGATTTATCAGGAAAGATACATATCCTGAATGATTCTCACCAACAACTTTCTGAATGATTTGGACATTGTTAATGCCGTTGTTTTTGCAATTTCTTTCGATGAAATCTACAAGATTCAAGTTAGGCTCTACGGTTATGATTTGCGCTTCAGAAAAAGCCTGGGAGAAGACTAAAGTCGAAAACCCTACATTTGCTCCGATATCAATCACGAATGCAGGTGAATATTTTTGTTGGATCTCATTGAATACTTTATTTTTACTAAATAAAAGTTGTTCTTCAGATCTGTAAATACTGGCGCCACTTTTATCTACTTCCAGACTAAATGTCTCAAAATCAATGACCGTTGGTAAAATATCATTAATGCTTTTATAAAGTCGCTGGAGTTTTTTGTCTAATTCATGATTATTCATTGAAATTTTGTTCTTAGGCATTGGTGAGGAATTAATTTATCAGTATGTCATCATCTATTTCAGTCTAAAATTGCATTCTGAAACAAGCCTGATCTCGTTACTGCTTTGGGACAAAAAACATTACAGTTTCCACAACACCTTCAGTGTAGTGCCGAAGAAAAATATCGTAATCGTCGCGAATAGAGAGAACTTTTTCCGGGATATTCCAGAAATCATCGGCGAGGTGATAAACACTGATTGCCAGTTTGGGGTGGTACTTGCTAATTGTGCTCTGGGCCCCTTCAATTGCCGACACTTCTCCGCCTTCAATATCCATTTTCAGGAAAGTAACGGGGGGGGGGATACGATCATCAAGGCGATCTACTTTAATTTGAATCTCACCCTCTTCACTGATTCGAGAAGCAGAACCATTGACAGAAAAACATAGTGTTTGCGCCTGATTTGATAACCCGCAAGAATGGAATGTTAAATTATGATAGCCTTTCAACTTTTGTTTTACGATAGACATATTTTGGGGTTCTGGTTCAAAAATATGCACGCCAGCATAGTTCGGGCAACGCTTGATGAATTCAAGACTGGTATATCCATCAAAACTTCCCACATCAATAAAAATTTCCCCTTCTGATTGCAGGTTAAGAAAGTCTTCAAAATATTGACGATGTTGGGCATCGGTAAAGCCAGTCATGTAGGTGAGATCACTGGAGAGTCGAAAGTTCACAATTTTTGTAAACTCTTTCTTTGACTGTTCGTCTTGAAGTAATTGATAGATCCACTCATATTTATCTCGGTTCGATTCAAAATCAGATTTAAAATGATCCCAAAACATAACCGGTTTTAGTCGATTGCCGATATATTTTCGAAAGGCATAATAATCAATATGGCGAACGTTCCTTTCGTTTAATTTTTTTTGGACGGTAAGGGGACGCCCTAACACATTCGCCGAAACAACCATCCCGTTTTCAGGTAAATCAACGATCCGTAAAACCGGTTTTCCTAAAAATTCTTTGTCTTTAGTAAAATCATCAATAAAACCATCGACCTCAACAATCTCAGCGATACTTTGGGCCCACTCATTTCGCCCTAATATGTATTTGGGAGCTTTGCCATGAAGAAATTTATCACAGAACACAATCGCATTCTGGTTTTCAGGATAAGAATCAATATCAAGCATATGAATTAATGGTTTCATGATTTCCCCGGAAGATTGACGGATACCCAACAATGCTCTTTAGATGATTGTGCTATTGATTCGAACATGACGAGTCCCTCCAGCGCATGATTCGTATTAAAAACATATTGCGATGTGGTTTGCACACCCGTTTTTTGATATGAATCCAAATTTTCTGCAATATCCCAATAGAGATTACTGAATGCTTCCAGAAATCCTGCCGGGTGTCCAGATTTAAACCGGTTGTACCGTGGAAGATGGGCAACACTGACGTCGACACTGGCGCGATCCATAATGGTCTTGTGTCCTCGATTGTCATTACAAGTTAAATATTCTGGATCCATTTGGTGCCATTCTGCAGATCCTTCATCACCAAAGACCCGCACACGAAGTCCATTCCGATAGCCAAGTGCCGACTTACTAAACCAGATATTACACTCAATGTTATTTGTATAACGCGCGATGCACATTGTGTTATCAACAACTTGACGGAATCGACCGAGACTACTTTGCATTGCTACAAGTTCCAGTGGTTTCTCTCCGGTGATAAAATCGATGATATTGTGGACATGGCCCCCGAGATCGAGTGAAAGTGTTGGTAGTTCTGCATCGTGCAATCGCCATTGCTGTGGTGCGAGTGGATTACCATCCTGATTAAGCCGTGCATATCCTTCCTGAGGCATTTCAATGTGAATCTGCTTAACAGTACCCAATTGATTCTGATCAACTAACTGCTTCAGCTCCCTCAACATTGGGTAGCCAGTATAGTTATATGTTACGGCCAAAAAACCGTTAGTCTCATTTTGAAGTTGTTGGATTAGTACAGCATCAGCACTCGAACATACTAATGACTTTTCACAAATGACAGCATAACCTTCTTTTATGGCTTGGGTAACTGGGATGACATGATCGGGGGTTGGTGTCAGTACAACGATCGCATCGAGTTGATCTTTTTCTTGTTTTAATAATTCAGCAAATGTAGCATAACGTCTTTCAGGTGCAATTCCCCAACGCTCAGATGTCTGATGGTTCGTTTCAGTATTCCGACTGAAGCAACCCGCCTCAACTTTAAAGCGTTCATCCATTTGAGATGCGATAAAGTGTGTGGTGCCAACGGCTGAATTAATTCCACCACCTATAAAACCAAGTTTAAATGATTTAGTCATTGTCAGGACTCATCTCAAAAGTGGTCGATTCTATAATGTAAAGCGGTCTTCCTTTTACTTCATCAAAGATCTTTCCAATATAGATCCCAACAATGCCAATAACGGAAATGATTAAACCAGCTGTGAGATAGATAGATACAATTAAACTTGTCCAGCCAATGACTGGAATACCCCAGTAGAAGTATCGGAACACAAGCCATGCAGCAAAAATTAGCGAAAAGCAGGCAAGTGCAAATCCGATTTTTACAAATAGTCCCAATAACTTATTGGAATGTGCAATAATGCTACTGATTGCCAGATTAAGCATTCGAGTAAAATTGTAACCCGACTTACCATAAGGCCTACGCGCGTGTTGTATAGGAATTTCAATTCGGCGGAATCCTACCCATAAGGCAAACAGGCCTAATGATCGGTTTTGTTCTTTTAGCTTGCAGATGTTATGAATCACTTTCCTCGAATAAACACCATAGTTGCCAATTCGATTATCGATTTTTGAATCTGTAAAGTACGATATCGTTCTGTAGAAAATTTTTGAAAAAAACTTTTTCAAGTATGTATCCTGCCGCCGAAGCCGGATTCCAATAACTAAATCATAACCTTCCATTGCTTTGGCATATAGCTTTGGGATTTCCTCCGGCTGGTCCTGTAAGTCACTATCCATGACAATAATCCAATCGCCCTTTGAAAAGTGAAGTCCAGCGGTAATAGCATGGTGTTGTCCAAAATTCCTTGAAAAGTTGATTCCTTTAACGCGACTATCTTTTCTAGCTAGTTCTTGTATTACATCCCACGCATTATCAGGACTTGCATCATTTACTAAGATGATTTCATAAGACTCAGTTATTGAGAGTAGTGTGCTAGCCAGCCTTTGGTAAAGTTCTTTAATAACTTCACAGCATCCATAAATCGGAGTTACAACACTAATGTGCGGTGCTTTTATGCTGTTTAAATCAGGCATGTGAAAAATCTACTGTTGGACTTAGTCGAAATTGCCATTCCAATTAATAATATGGGGATGTTGGATGGCATTTATTTTTATCTTATTTGATATTCAATTTTATTCTTTGAGGCTGAATACTAGTCATATTTGCCTGGAGTTTATTACAGGATCGACGATTAAGATTGAGTTGCCGGGGACGTGAGAGGTTGTGCAGGATCTAATTGGTTGAGATTCTGTGACAGATATTTCTGTATTTCATTTACGACGCAATTTTGTTCTTCTGGTGTAAGCTCGTAATAAAATGGAAGTCTTAAGAGGCAGTCGCCCGCAAGTTCTGAAACGGGGAGATCACCGGCTTTGTATCCTAATTTCCTTCCCTTCGGTGAAGAATGTAACGGTACAAAATGGAAAACTGCGCTAATGTTTATTTGTTTCAGATGTTTCATCAGCCCATCGCGAATCGTCTTGTTGGGCAGAAGAATGTAAAACATGTGATGGTTGCTGGTACTGTCTTCGGGTATACAGGGCAAGCGTAACTGCTGGTTCTGTTCCAATGGTAGCAGGCTTTGATAATACGCATCAAAAATCTGTTGACGTTTCAGTGTGATTTCATCGAACATTTCCAATTGTGCGAATAAGAAGGCACAATTGATTTCACTGAGAACAAATGAAGAACCAATATCACACCAGGTATATTTATCAACTGATCCTTGAAAGAATGCTTGACGGTTTGTTCCTTTGTCCCTGAGAATATGAGCTCGCTCAACCAGTTCTTCTGAATTCAGGCAGAGTGCTCCCCCTTCGCCGCAGATAAAATTTTTGGTTTCGTGGAAACTATAACAGCCCAGTTGGCCAATCGATCCTAAATACTGATCGTGGTAACGTGCATTGACGCCCTGTGCTGCATCTTCAATGATTTTCAGATCATATTTATCAGCAAGCGTAGAGAGCAGATCCATCTCACAACTGACACCAGCGTAATGCACGGGAACAATTGCTTTTGTCTTTTCAGTAATTGCCTGCTCAACCAGTCTTTCGTCAAGATTCAGTGTATCCGGCCTGATGTCAACAAACACAGGTTTCGCACCAATTCGCATGAAGGCGTTGGCCGTCGACACAAAGGTGTAGGATGGCATAATCACTTCATCGCCCGGCTGCAGGTCGAGCAACATGGCCGAAAGTTCCAATGCTGCTGTACAGGAAGGAGTGAGCAACACCTTATGAATACCAAAACGTTCTTCCATAACGGCAGCACAACGACGTGCAAACTCGCCATCACCAGAGATATTTCCGAGAGTTACGGCCTGCGCGATATAATATAATTCCTTACCCGCGATATACGGTTTATTGAACGGAATTAATGGGTTCATACATAGTGTTTCCAATTGTTAACATTTGTTATACAGGCACAATCTCAGAGTGCAGTATTATTACTGCATATTCTTCTCTGACTTAGGGATAGAAGCTACTAAGAAGCAACTCTGATGCCAGAATAGCAGACTGATTACGCCAATCTGCTGCATCAGGGTAGGACTCTTTTCGATTAGTGGGATTCACCGGGTTTGTTAAGCGGATGAAACAAGAACCTTATTTCCTCTGTAGGAACATCTTTTGCAATAAATCGATCAGATTCCATCACAGTCAGTTCGATTTACTCAAAAGTAGAGACGCTTCAAACGATGTCAGACGCCACCGAAACAGAACGAAATAACCTACTCTGGAAATGGCAAACGTCCTCACCTGGAACGTTTGCACTGGCTGTTGTCGTCTGCCTGTTTCTACTGACATTTCTTGTCATCACTCCCGTTTATGATGTGAATGATGATCCTGCAATGGCGCTCGTGGCTTCCGGTTATGGCACCGTCGATGGTCCCGACGAGCATCTGATTTATACCAATGTGCTGATTGGTCAGGTCCTGAAACAGCTCTATCAAATGAATTCTGATCTTCCCTGGTACGGGGGCTACTTATTAACAATCCATTTTATCTCGTACTGGCTCTTACTTTACGTCCTGTTGCTGTTAGACCGGACATTGTTTTCACTGATCTACTTTGTGTTATTTTATCTGGTTGCAGGAATTTATTTTCTGACTCACCTTCAATTCACTTCCACTGCATTTTTGCTCGGAATGTCTGGGCTATTCCTCATTCTAACGAATCTGATTCTGGATAAGCGAAGAGAGTCGCACAGTATGCTGAAATGGGGCGGTGGGTTGTGTTTGATCATATCCAGTCTGATTCGATTCCCAGCGGTCCAGTTACTTCTCCTGGCCAGCGCACCGTTTCTGGTTGTAATGGCATTCCGTCTTTTTCGCCAGGTGAAAATTAACTCGTATCTGGCCCCGGCATTTCTGACAGTTGTTGCTGTTTTGGGAAGTGCCGCCTATGACCATCAGTATTATCAGCAGGACAAGGACTGGCAGCACTACAAAAACTATTCGGGTGCTGTCGCAGAACTCGTGAATTATGCGCAGGTTCCCTATACAGATCAGACCAAACCACTCTTTGATGAAATCGGTTGGAGTAATTATGATTTCTGGATGCTCAAATCATGGTTTTATCTCGATCCGGAAACATATAACCTGGAACGAATTCAGAAATTTAAAACACGAAGAACCGAATTCACTCTCTGGAAATTTCCTGAAGTCATGAATTTTCGGATCGTATCTGCAAAATCAGCATTCATGAATCTGACTTTTTTGTTCTGTTTTATCGGAGCCGTTATAGTAGTCCGGCAGCAGAATAATAATACCTGGCAACGCCGTACTATTAACGGGATGCTGTTCTGGACCGTTTTACTAATGCTGTCGTTTTTGATTTATCTGAAATTACCAGAGCGAATTTATATACCCTTAGTTAGTTTTCCGTTTTTTGTTTCAATTTATTTTGTTGCTTGTGAAATTACAGAGCATAATGAGCAGGGGCAATCAAAGAGGCGCCTTTTCCGTCGGTGGGGGATTCCCGTATTGTTTCTTTTGGCGTGCTGTTTGTTCTGGAATCAGAAACAATGGTCCGAAAAGATCGTGGGAATCAATTATCAATTTAAACAGGATCTGATACAGTTGCAAGAAGAGATGCCTGACAAAGTCTTTCTTGCCTGGGCACCCTTTCCGATTGACTGTTTTCTTCCACTTGATACGCAAGTGGAGAGCAGGGACTTAAAATATCTGTGGCTGACAGGACGCCAGAGTACTCCTATCTTTCATCGACGGCAAAATGAGTACCAGATCAAATCGCCTTACCAGGATCTGTATGAGACGGATCGGTTGTTATTAATTTCCAATCCTGTCTCAAATCGGGTCCTCAAAGGTTATCTCAAGCAGCACTATGGCGTGAACGTCGCGTTTCAAGAGATTTATAAAGGCGGGAATTTTCGCGTTTATAAAGTCATCCACAGGCAAGCAGACCCCGCACAATCTGCACTGAATTAAAAGTCTCGTTTGCCAGAGAAGGGCATCGACCTTTATAGCAGCATGCTATTCCTGCATCTGATTTAACCTGGTTCCTTTGTGCACTGCTTCTGCCAGCTACTGGTCCGTATTCTCTCAAATTCCACTCAAATAGTAATCTCAGCATTTAAATTGAGTGTTAGCAGCGCTTCTGCTCACGATGCACAATTTCTGAGCAGACTGTGTTTGATTCTCTGGCTTCCTGAATTGGAGTGCCTCAGTTCTTTCTGGAAGAAAAACACAATCAAGGTTTTTTTCACTTGAAAAGAGGCGATTTACAGAGCGCCCGCGCCAGATAAGAAAAATAGGACCAATTTATAATTGATTGGTTCATTTTTTGCTCAGAAGCAAACGTTGTCTCTATCAGCTGCAAAGACTCCATTAAACAGATGAGTCCCTTTCTCTCATTGAGCCTGGGAAGCTCTTTTGAAATCACAGTTTCGATAATAGACAATAGCCATTTTCATTCAGACATTCTTAACCAAAACAGGCTGCTTCTTTTTCTAGATTGATGAGAGACGCTGTATTCATTTTCGTTTCCATCTGTTCCCCTCATTTTTATTATTTTATTGAAAGCGAACTGAAGAATGAATTATTGGAAAATTTCTCAGAAGAAAAAACGTGGATTCACATTAATCGAACTCTTAGTCGTGATCGCGATTATTGCTATTTTGATCGCATTGCTGTTACCAGCAGTGCAACAGGCAAGAGAGGCGGCGCGTCGAAGTACCTGTAAGAATAATCTAAAACAAATTGGGCTGGCTTTGCACAATTACCACGACGCGCATCGAGTCTTTCCCCCAGCGGCAATTGCGCCTGGCAGTTGTTATTGTGAACGTGCTCTTGGGCTTCCTGCGGGAACGTCTCCACAACTATTGAATCATACGTTCTATCAATTATTACTGCCTTATCTCGACTTAGCGCCATTGTATAATCAGTATGATTTTACACAGTCGTCTTCAGATCATGTGGCTCGATCTGATGGTAGTTATTGTGGTTCTGTTGGGCCAACATTTATTGGACCAGGTCAGTTAACGGTGGCAAAAAATAATTATCCTGTTTTTCTTTGTCCTTCAGATCCTAATCCTACGAAGTATGGTAATTATCAAAAATCGAGCTATGGTCGTGCTGGCTACACGACAGAATATAGCCTGACTACAACTTATGGGGGAAATAACAGTTCCCTGAAAGGGACACTGGGTTTCAATGGATCTGCTCGGATTGGTGACATTAAGGATGGAACCAGTAATACCATGATGATTATTGAAGCATCTCTCTACTTGACCAGTCCATCTTATGGTCCATTCTGGAATTCGTATCGTCACACGAATGTGCTTCTGCCTTATTCATATGGGATCAATAAAAATCATCCCGGATATGATCGACCCTATGCCTGGGGCGCCGGAAGTCATCATGAAGGCGGTTGTCATATGCTGCTCGGAGATGGCAGTGTCAGATTCTTAAGCGAAAACGTAGACAGAACTGCTGTGATTCGGGCACTCGTCTCCATCAAGGGTGGCGAAGTGATGCCCGAGTTTTAAGCTATCTGGAAACAGACTGTGGTCAAAAGATTCAATGCAGCCGAACGCACTCCGGTTTTATGTGGTGCGTTCGGTAGCTTAATCATACATCGAAAGAGCTCAATTCATGTGTTTTCAAATGAAACGTTTTCCTTTTTACTCACGTTTTCTCATCTTGATTTCACTATTCTGTTTACTCGGGTGCTCTGGAAATGAGAAGCAGTTACCGGAACTGGCAGAGGTGACCGGAAATGTGACTCTCGATGGAACCCCCCTGGCAGATGCGATCATTGATTTTTATCCTCAGTCATCGCAGGAAAAATCAAACTCGCGCACTTCGACAGGGGTCACGGACCAGAATGGTAAATATACGTTGATGTATGACAATGCTACCCCCGGAGCCCTGTTGGGTGACCATTTAGTTCGCATTAGTAAAACTGATGGAGGAGCGGAAGTTGCTGGTCCTGAGATGTTACCGGCAAAATACAATGAAGGCTCTACACTGAAGGCAACTGTAACAAAAGCCGGTCCAAATCAAATTGATTTTGAACTGAAAAGTAAGTGAGAATCTGACCGGGTTCTCTCGCTCAAAATAGAAATGAGTTCGAATTCTAGTCAGTCAAATCTGGTTTTAGATTTGTCATCATTTCTTAGGGATGCACCACAGCAGGTCTCTTCTTTAATTCCTTGTCTGCTTAACATTGAACTTCCCGGTCGACTGATGGTCGTATTGATCACGCCGAGCCAGCTCTATCTCCATCTTTGCTGCTGTCGTTATAGTCTTTTCTGGATAAATGATTGATTTGTACAGACTCTTTCTCGAGACTTGACAGGCCTGTCGACAGTCGACATTATGGGTGGGGTAAGAATATCAGATTCCCTTGATATGATGAGTTCCGGTAACGACAGCTCAGGCGATAATGCTCATGAAATATGGTTCACGATTTTTTTTCATCCCCGTATTACTAATTTTAGCTGCCGTTTCTGCACCCGCTCAGGACTCTCCTGCAACCATTCAGAAACGTTACCTGACTTTGCAGGCTGAGTATCAAAACAGCCAAAAAACAATCCTGAAAAAATACTGTAATCAATGTCACAGCACATCTGAAAAGCAGGGAGAGTTGGATCTGGCTCGATTTCATACAGTGAATCAGATCCGTCAGGATATCGTTCCCTGGCAGCGTGTGGTAGAGATGCTGGATGATCGTGAAATGCCCCCGAAGGATGCAAAATTGCAACCAACGCAGGCAGAGCGAGACTCTTTGCGCAGTTGGGTACAGTCCCTGCTAGATACGGAAGCCAAAGCAAACGCCGGGGATCCGGGGCCCGTTGTGTTACGGCGGTTAAATAATGCCGAATATACCTACACGATTCAGGATTTAACTGGTGTTCCTCTGCAACCGACAAAAGAATTTCCAGTGGACAGTGCCGCTGGCGAGGGCTTTACAAATGTGGGAAATTCTTTAGTAATGTCGCCGTCATTAGTTCAGAAATACCTTGAAGCAGCAAAAGGGATTGCCAAACACGCAATGCTTCTGCCAGATGGCATTGAGTTTTCCAGTCAGACTTCCCGTCGTGACTGGACGAACGAGAAGCTGGCAGCGATTCGTCAATTCTATGCGCGCTATACGGAAAGTAATGGTGGCACTGCGGTCAATTTGCAGGGAATCCAATTCAAAACAAATGGTGGCGGTCGTCTGCCACTCGAAGCATATTTACGAGTGACTTTGTTGGAGCGTTTAACACTGCAGTCAGGAAAGAAAACGATTGCAGAAGTCGCTCACAAGTATTCTTTAAATCAAAAATATTTACAGACGCTCTGGAATGCACTTAATGATAAAACTCCTTCACGCGTACTTGATCGGATTCGAACCAGGTGGAAAATCGCCAAGCCGGAAAACGCACCAGAAATTACAGCTGACATTGCCCAGTGGCAGCAGGCACTCTGGCGATTTACTACGGTAGGCCATATTGGTAAGAAAAATGGTCCGACTGCCTGGCAGGTTCCCGTACAGCCGGTTTCCACGCGGCAGGAGTTTCGAATTAAGCTACCCGAAAGTAAAGAGAAGAAAAATCTTACTTTATACCTTGTATCGTCCACTGCCGGGGATGGAAACAGAGACGATTATGCTGTCTGGGAAAATGCACGATTTGTTGCGCCCGGTCAACCTGATCTGCCTCTGCGCGATATCAGAAAAGTGGTTTCTGTACTCTCAGCTAACCGCGACAGGATTCTGGAAAATGCGACTGCAAGTCTGAATGCTGCTGTTGAAGCAGGCGAGACTGCGAATGAACGTCAACTTGAGCTCCTGGCACGGAAATATGGAATTGATCGCGTTGTCCTGGGGGCCTGGTTCTCGTATCTAGGAATGCATCAACAGGAAGCCTCTATTGACTCCTATATCACCAGAAAGATGGAGCAGGCCCAAAACTACGATTTCATCAAAGGCTGGGTTGGCGATAACGCTTTGAGCGTTGTTGCCAACTCTTCCGATCAGAGCGTCCGTATTCCAGGAGAAGTTCAGCCGCACAGTATTGCCGTTCACCCGACACCTGAATTGCGTGTAGTGGCAGGCTGGAAAAGCCCTGTCACAGATACCGTTAAGGTGGCAGGGCATGTGAAACGGGCGCATATTGGGTGTGGAAATGGTGTGACATGGCGCCTGA
Organism: Gimesia fumaroli; assembly: GCF_007754425.1. Classification (NCBI taxonomy): domain Bacteria; kingdom Pseudomonadati; phylum Planctomycetota; class Planctomycetia; order Planctomycetales; family Planctomycetaceae; genus Gimesia; species Gimesia fumaroli. The sequence goes on along the minus strand of NZ_CP037452.1, from coordinate 4,097,161 downwards.
TATTGCATCGTGGTGGAACAAGACAGTTGCTTGCATCTGGAACTGCTGATTCAGCGAAAGCAGCAGTGCTGGGGCCGTTTGAAAAGCTGGTTGTACGACAGGGAGATCTGCTTTCGCTTAGCATTGGGCCGCGCGATGGAAATCATTCCTGTGATTTAACAGCCATAGATTTAACAATTAGTTCTGAGAGCAATCAAAAAGGAAAATGGAATCTGGCTCAGGACGTGTCTTCAAATATTCTTGACGGCAATCCTCATGCTGATCAGCAGGGAAATCAGGCTGTCTGGCATTTTTATGGTGAACTCGATGATAGTAAATCGGAAGCCACGATTCCTGCAGGTTCTTTGCTGGCCCGATGGCAGGTTGCGCCCAATGTTGAAATGAAGAAACAACTGGCTGAGCAATTGCAGTCGCTTATCTCAAACGGCCTGGGAGGTTTACTTCCTGATTCACCCGATGCCAAACTCTACCAGCAGATGACATCATTAAACGGACCGTTTTTTGCAGCGGTTCGAAAACAGCTGCTGACAGATTCGAAAACAGTTCCCGATTCCGATTCAAGTTCTCAATATGGGTTGGACCCGGTTCTGTTTGGGAAACATCCGATGGGAGCAACAATCCCGTCTACTGATATCTGTGTGCAGGCACCCAGGGTTTTGGAACTGATTGTTCCCGCTGATCTGGTAGATGGCTACGAATTTGTTGTTACGGGTAGGCTTCATGCGAAAACCAGTCCCCAAGGCACGGTGCAGCTCAAAGTATTGCAAGAAAAGCCACAACAGCTGACAGATCTGACTGCAGGTTCGTTTAAACGGAACGGTCGCAAGTCAACCTGGTCCGATGGTGAGAGTGCTGTCGTCCCTGTTTCACCAATCCTTGTTTCGGAAAACAGTGAAATCAAACAAGAGGTATTGGCACAGTTCGAGGAATTTCGTCAGCTGTTTCCGGCAGCGTTGTGCTACACAAAGATAGTACCCGTTGATGAAGTAGTGACACTGATTTTATTTTATCGAGAGGATGATCATTTACAGCGACTGATGTTGAATGAATCCGAGATTGCCGAGCTGAATAAGCTGTGGAATGATCTCCATTATGTCAGTCGCTCCCCGCTGATTCAGGTGGATGCCTATGAACAATTGTGGCAGTTTGCAACGCAGGATGCAGACCCGAGTGCATTTACTCCGATGCGTGAAGGGATTATGCAGCGTGCAAACGAGTTCAAATCGCTTCAGTTAAAAACGGAACCCGTGCACGTGAAAGCAGTGTTCGATTTTGCTGAGCAGGCTTGGAGACGCTGTTTGCTTTCCGCGGAACGGGAACAATTATCCTCGCTTTACACTCAATTTCGGGAGCAGGATCTGTCGCACGAAGAAGCGGTGCACATGCTGCTGGCACGCGTACTGGTTTCACCAGCATTTCTTTATCGCAGTGAACAGGTTTCGCAGGGTACGAAGCCAACACCGATCAGCGACTGGGAACTGGCATCGCGATTGAGCTATTTTCTCTGGTCATCGCTACCCGATTCGGAACTGCGGAGTCTCGCTTCTCAGAATAAGCTTCATCAACCTGAAGTACTAAAGGCCCAGATTAATCGAATGTTGCGAGATCCGAAGATGCGCCGCATGGCGATTGAATTTGGGTGTCAGTGGTTACACGTTCGAGACTTTGATCAGTTCAACGAAAAAAGTCAGCGGCATTTTCCAAAATTTCCTGAGTTGCGAAGTGATATGTACGAGGAAGTAATTCGCTTCTTTACCGATCTGTTTCAGCAGGATCGTTCAGTTGTGGGAATTCTGGATGCCGATTACACCTTTGTGAATGGTCCCCTGGCTGAGTTCTATGGTCTGCCTGGCAAGAGGCGGAAAAAGGAATGGGAGCGAATCGAAGGAGTGAAGAAACAGTCGCGTGGTGGGATTCTTGCGATGGCAGCGACACTTTCAAAACAATCAGGCGCCTCGCGGACCAGTCCGATTTTACGCGGAAATTGGGTTTCTGAGTTCCTATTGGGGGAGAAACTCCCACGACCTCCCAAGGATGTTCCAGTACTTCCTGAGGAAGTTCCCAAGAGTCTGACGGAACGGCAGCTGATTGAGCAGCATAGTTCGAATCCTGGTTGTGCGAAGTGTCATCAACGGATTGATGCCTTCGGATTTACTTTGGAGCAATTTGACAGTATTGGCCGACTGAGAAGCAAAGATTCCAGCGGTCATGAAATTGATGTTTCTGCAGTACTTCCTGATGGTACCAGGGTCAGTGGTCTCGAAGGGTTACGTCATTACCTGTTGAATGATCGGCGTGATGATTTTCTGAGAGCATTTCATCGCCGTCTTCTGGGGTATGCTCTGGGGCGGTCAGTCCAATTGTCAGATGAGCCGCTGCTGAATGAGATGTTACAAAAAATGACTCAAGATGAGTATCGGATTTCGACAGCAATCCAGACAATTGTCTTGAGCCCACAGTTTCGTATGATTCGTGGGGCAGATTACAAATACCTGAGCAGTGTTTCTGAAAATGACTAGATCATCCACGTCAGGACGTGTTCAGATTCTTAAAATGATGACAAAACATATAACGGCATAATTACCTTTTACTGAAACCAAGGAGTACTTCCATGTCTGCTTATTTGACAACCAGGCGTACTATGTTGCGTGGACTCGGTGTTGCAATGGCTTTACCGTGGCTGGAGTCGCTACAGGTCTGGGGACAGGAAGCCGGCACGACGGCAGTGAAAGGAGAGGCCCCTGTTCGTTTTGCGGCGCTGTTTTCCGGCAATGGATTTCATCGAGATCACTGGTGGGCCAAGGGGGCAGGGAAGTCGATGGAGCTTGGTCCTGTTCTAGAGCCGCTCAACGAGTTTCGCGAAAGATTGCTTTTCATTCAAGGTCTATATAATGAAGAAGCCCTGAAGGGGAATATACATAGTTCCCAAACCGGCAATATCCTAAGCGGGGCACCATTGGAATCAGGCGGGGGAATTCGTAGCGGCATCAGTATTGATCAGATGCTGGCAAAGCATTACGGCCAGACTACTAAAGTTCCCAGTCTGGTATTGGGCTGCGAAAAATCGAATCCGTCGGTTCACAAAAATTATTCGATGCTCTATAGCAGTCATATTTCCTGGAGTTCGCCGACAACGCCTACACCACTGGAAGTCTATCCTGCACTGGCCTTTGATCGACTGTTTCGTCAGAATGCCAGCAAAAGCGATCAGAGTGTGCTGGATGCGGTGTTGGGCGATGCAAAGGATCTGCGTCGTGGAATCAGCCGCAGCGATAAGCAGAAACTTGACGAATATCTCAATTCGGTACGTGAAGTGGAACAGCGCATCGAACGGGCCGGCCAGCGGGGAGAGTTGCAAGGCTGGCGACCTGCACTCGATAAACCCAATATTCCACGACCCGCTGATGGAATTCCGCAAGATATTGCCGACCATATGCGGCTGATGTGTGATATTCTGGTGCTTGCATTTCAGACAGATTCCACACGTCTCTGCACATTAAAACTCAATAACGATCATTCCTCGCTCCGATTTCCCAATTTAGGGGTCGACTATATGATTCATCACCTGCTATCGCATCAGGAGTCTGACGACTGGCTCAAGGTTAATCAGTTCTTTTTGAAACAGGTTGCCTATGTAGCACGAAAGCTAGATGCCATTCAGGAAGGCAGTCGAACCGCATTAGATAACTCCATCATCATGTATTGTAGCAGCATGCTTACTGGCAGTCATGATGCGACAAAGTTGCCGGTAGTGATTCTTGGACGAGGAGGCGGCAAACTGAAAACCGGACGCGTGCTCGACTATCTCGATAAACCGAACCGTAAAATGTGTAGTTTATATCTCTCGCTGATGGATAAATATGGCTTAAATCTGGATCAGTTTGGTGATTCGACTGAACGGCTTGCAGAAATTTAAACAGGGTAACAATGTATGAAAATCAATGATTTGTCGACGGGCCGTGTGCCGTTAGATAACAAACTGAAACGACAAACGCTGGCGCAGGCAGTTGAGGCACGCTTGCGCACTGAAATCGTTCAGGGGTTTCACGAACCGGGGGCGATGCTAACAGAACCAGTTTTGTCAACTGAGATGGGAGTAAGCCGATCCCCTATACGTGAAGCGCTGCTGAACCTGCAACGCGACGGAATTGTTGAATTTGATGATCGAGGGAGAACACGTGTTGTTTCGATGACGACCGCCGACTTTGAAGATCTCTATTTTCTGAGGTTAGCCGTGGAACCCATGCTGGCGGTGCATGCTGCGGCATGTGCGACGGATTCCGATTATGCTGCCTGGGAAGCAAACGTCGCTGCGATGGAAAGCACAGGTAGTGTTGCCGAGATCAGTCAGCTTGATATCGAATTTCATTCAATGATCGTCGAAGCCAGTCAACGCCCCCGTTTAATAGCGGCATGGCGATCGTTGCGTCCCTCACTGGAATTATGGCTGGCTGCTCTACATCGGAAGCACGAACAGCTGACGGGACGCGTGCGTGAAATAACGATTGAAAGTCATTTAGAACTCATTGAAACTCTGCGTTCTGGAAAGAGTGAGGCGATACGAAAATTGATACAAGATCATATTGAAGGTTGGTACAAGTGGTTACCAGAAATGGATGAGCTGACTTGAGTATCTGATGAATTAGGAAATGGTTTGAGTATGCTTTTTTTCAATGCCAGGGATTTATTTTACGCCAGTAACTGTTCGACGATGTTTCCGGAAACATCGGTCAGTCGGAAGTCGCGGCCCTGAAAACGGTAAGTCAGTTTTTCATGGTCCAGGCCGAACAGTTTGAGAATCGTCGCATGCAGGTCGTGCACATGGACGGGGTCTTTTGTGACGCCCCAACCAATTTCATCCGTTTCACCGATGACTTGGCCTCCTTTGATACCGCCACCCGCGAGCCACATGCTGAAGGAATAGGGATGATGATCGCGGCCGGTCACTTTCTTGAAATTGACACGGTTTTCCCCCAATGGTGTTCTCCCGAATTCGCCGCCCCAGACGACGAGTGTGTCTTCCAGCAGGCCACGGCGTTTCAGATCTTTGAGCAGTGCGGCGATTGGCTGATCGGAAATTTCGGTATAGCGTTTCAAGCCGCTGTCCAGATAGCTGTGGTGATCCCAGGTTGATAAAAAGAGCGTGACATAACGCACACCCCGTTCGACCATGCGTCGGGCCAGCAGACAATTGCGGGCATACGAACCGTTGAAGCCGGCCTGACTGCTTTTCGAAGCTTCTTCGCGTGTGACGCCGTATTCGTCAAGAGTTGCTTTGGTCTCGCCGGAAAGATCGAGCAACTCTGGTGCGGTTTGCTGCATGCGAAAGGCGAGTTCGTACGCTTTAATCCTGCTGGCGATTTCGGGGTTACCGATCTGCTCGTAGCGGAGGCCGTTCAATTCATTGATGGTCTGCAGACTCCGCATCTGTGCTTCGGGTGCGATTTCAGCAGGTGTTTCCAGGTTCAATACCGGACTGCCCTGATTACGAAACAGCGTTCCAGCATATTGCGAGGGGAGAAATCCACTTGACCAGCTGGAAGCCCCGCCGGGTAAACCGCGGCCCAGTGTGGCCAGCACAACATAACCGGGTAAATTCTGTGATTCACTTCCCAGACCGTAATTGAGCCACGAGCCGAGCGTGGGACGTCCCTGCAGATCAGAGCCGGAGAGCATCATCAACTGGCCGGGCAGGTGATTGAACTGCTCACAGTGCATCGAGCGAACCAGAGCGATGTCATCGACACAAGTGCTAAGGTGAGGCAGCAGATCCGAGAGTTCCAAGCCGCACTCGCCGTAGCGTTTGAAGGTGCGCGGGCTTCCCATTAACTGCGCTGCTTCTTTTTGGATAAATGCGAATTTGATGTCCTTCAATAAAGACTCAGGCATCGGTTGGCCGTCGAGTTCATTTAACTTTGGTTTGGGGTCGAACAAGTCCATCTGACTCGGGCCCCCTTCCATGAAGAGGTAAATGCAACGCTTGGCCTTGGGAGCGAAGTGTGCCTGTTGGCCGCTGTTCTCGCTGGCCAGCAATCCCTCATCTTTGAGCAGCGAGGCAAGAGCCAGCGTCCCCAGACCACTGGCACCGCTGGTGAAGAATTGCCGACGATTCAGGGCTGAAAGATCATTTCCAGTGGATGCAGGAGGAAGCAGCATATTTAATCTCGCGTAATAAATTCATCTAAATTCATGATGATCCGAGCGACCTGGATCAGAGCCGTCAATTGCGGCGATGTTTTTTCTGCGGAATCGATATTGTTCTGGCTGGCGACTTGGAGCAGATCAGAATAGGCCGCGCTGAGTGCGTTCTGTTCCCGTTCATTCGCAGGACGTCCAAGACATCGCATAAACATTTCATTCATGGCAGAGGGAAAGTCATCGGGATAGTGCTCATGCATTTCTTTACCGAGCACCTGAGCGCTTTCGAAAAACATGGGACCGTTCAACAGAGTCAGCGCCTGTAGCGGCGTATTAGAACGCTCGCGTCGGCTGCAGGAAACGGTGGCATCAGGCGCGTCGAACGTCATCAGCATCGGGTAGGGGACCGTGCGTTTAAAGACAATATACATCCCCCGTCGATATCGTTCGCTTCCCTGGCTGGCAGGCCATTTGACGCTGCGTCCCACATCGGTGACGAACGCGGGCAGAGGTGGTCTGATCCCACGCCTGCCAATGGTTCGATCCAGCAAACCGCTTGCTGTCAGATGAATGTCGCGAACGATTTCGGCTTCGAGCCGATAGCTGTTTTGTCTCCACAACAACTGATTGTTGATGTCTTGAGGATTGGAACGGGCGTTTGATGCTGATGACATACGATAAGTGGACGACATTACAAGCAGTCGAATCATGGCTTTGCGGCTCCAGCCGCGACTTTTGTATTCTGTTGCGAGCCAGTCCAGCAGCTGTGGATGCGTGGGGACTGCACCTTTGGTTCCAAAATCATTGGGGGTCGAAACAAGTCCCTGCCCAAACAGATGTTGCCAGATGCGATTGACTGACACACGCGGCGTCAGCGGATTATTATTTTGAAAGAGCCACTGGGCAAGATCCAGTCGGTCCGGCGTCTGGTTTCGCGATGATAAATCTGGGAGTACGAAAGGAGTGTCCGGACTTACCTTTTCGCCGGGACGATTATAAATGCCACGAACGTGCACGAAGGTGTCGCGACGGTCTTTGGTTCGTTCTGTAAAGATCGGTGCTCTCGTCGCGGGAGGAGATGGTTTTGTCTGTAGTTGTTTCGCAAGTTTTGCAGAGAGTTCTTTCCAGCCTGCTTTTTTCGTCTGATAGAAAGGGGAGAGACGTTTCAGATCGGTCGTTTTTTTGTATTTGTTCAGAATTTCGGTGATCTCGGTCTGTTGTTTCTTTGTTAGACCAGTGTTTTCATACGCTTTTAATTCTGACAGGAGTTGTTGATACTGCGGTTCCCATTTCGTTCGAGCCTGTTCGTATTCTGCGTTTTCCCAGGGCTTCTTGACTTTCGCTGTGGTTTCATTGGCATTATTGAAGAAGGCATAAATCTGATAAAACTCTTTTTGAGAGATGGGATCGTGTTTATGGTCGTGACATTCAGCACAGCCAAATGTGAAACCGAGCCAGACCATTCCCGTTGTATTCACACGATCGACGATTTCTTTCGTACGATATAATTCCAGATCAACGCCGGCTTCTGTGTTACTCAGCGTATTTCGATGAAAGCCGGTTGCAATTTTCTGGGATAACGTCGGTTTGTCGAGCAGATCCCCCGCCAGTTGCTCAATAGAAAACTGGTCAAATGGCAGATCCTGGTTAATGGCATCAATGACCCATTCACGGTAAACCCAGGCATGGCGACGCATACTGTCTCCCAGATAACCATCACTGTCAGCATATCGTGCGAGGTCCAGCCAGTAGCGGCCCCAGCGCTCGCCA